>JAIRJX010000144.1 GCA_031260425.1 Gemmobacter sp. | reverse complement strand
GGACCGAGGCCCGCGGGCCCCGGCCCCATGCCGATCGTCCCCCCGGTATGGATCACCAGCAGCGCCATGCCCGCATCTCCCTGTCGTCCACCTCTCTACCAGAACCGCCCCGCCGGATGACCTGCGCCGGCGCCGCTGCCCCTCATTTTCTGTCAAGGAACATCCCGAGGGTCCCGGAGACTGGCCCCAGAGGCTTCCGTCCTGCTCCGGCCCCGCCGATGTCGTGCAGGGGAAGCAATGCCGGGGCCGGTCCCGGCGGCTCCCATCCCGCTCTGGCCTCGCCGCCCCGCTCGGGCTAACCTCACCGCAGAACCGGCGGAAGGCAAGACATGAAACCGATCCTCATTCTGAACGGCCCCAATCTCAACCTGCTTGGTCTGCGCCAGCCCGAGATCTACGGGCATGAGACGCTGGCCGATGTCGAGGCGCGTTGCGCGGCGCTGGCGCTCGAGCTCGGCCACCGCATCGAATTTCGCCAGTCGAACCATGAGGGCGAGATCGTGACCATGATCCAGGCCGCGCGTGGGACGGCCGCCGCCATCATCATCAACCCCGCCGCCTATACCCATACCTCCGTCGCCATCCTCGATGCGCTCAGCGCCTTCGAGGGGCCGGTGATCGAGGTGCATATCTCCAACATCCACAAGCGCGAAAGCTTCCGTCATCACTCCTACGTCTCGCTCAGGGCCGAGGGTGTGATTGCCGGTTGTGGAACCGAAGGCTATCTTCTGGCGCTGCGCCGTATCACCTCGCTGCTGGCGTGAGCGCGGGGTTCCTCTGGCATCCCGAGGCTCGCGCCACCGACGCGGCGGGGCAGGAGGCGGCCACAGCGGCCCCCGGCGCCGGTGGCCCGCTGATGCTGCCGGATCGGCCGCCGCTTGTGGCCCTCGCCACTGCGCTGGGCCATCGCTGCTTCCGCATCGGGGCTGAAACCGCGCCGTCGCCGGAGTCCGGTCCCGTGCCGGTCTTCGAAACGCTGAGCGGGGGCACCTCCGGCCCGCCGCGCCGCGTCCGGCGTCGTCAGGCGTCCTGGACCGCCAGTTTTGCGGTGAATGCCCGGCTCTTCGGTATCGGACCGGGGACCGCGGGGGCGGTGCTCGGGCGGCTGGTGCATTCGCTGGCGCTTTATGGCGCGATCGAACTGCTGCATCTGGGCGCGCACCTGCATCTGCTCGACGGATTGCGCCCCGACCGCCAGCGCCTGGCGCTGGCTGAACGGCGGGTCGCGCTGCTTTACGCCACGCCCGCTCAACTACGCCTGATCTGCGAGGCGCGGGGGCCGGTGCTGCTGGAGCTGCGCCATATCCTCGTCGGCGGCTCGAAGCTCGATACCGGGCTGCGGGCGGCTCTGGCCGATCTTGCCCCGGCGCGGATCACCGAGTTCTATGGTGCCGCCGAGGCGAGTTTCATCACGCTGGCCGACGAGACCACCCCCGCAGACAGTGTGGGCCGCCCCTATCCGGGGGTAGAGCTGGAAACCGGTGCGCAGGGGTTGCGGATCCGCTCGCCCTATCTGGCCGAAGGCTATGCCGGCCCGCCCGGCGGCGCTGTCTGGCGCGATGGCTGGCTGCATCTCGACGAGATCGGGCGGATGGAGGCGGGGTGCCTTACCCTGCGCGGCCGCGCCTCGCGCATGGTGAAGATCGCCGATCAGGCCGCCTTCCCCGAGGAGATCGAGGCGGCGCTGCTGGCGATGCCCGGTATCACGCGCGCCGCCGTGCTGCCGCGCCCCGACCCGAAGCGCGGCCAGGTGCTGGAGGCGGCAGTGATGGGCGATCCGGCGCGGGAGGACGCGATCCTTGCCGCTCTGCGGGTGGCTTTCGGCCCGCTCAAGGCGCCACGCCGGCTGCATTGGCAGGCCGATTGGCCCGCCTTGCCCTCCGGCAAGACCGATCTTGCGGCGATTGAGGCGCGACTGGGGCAGGGGCCGGTCTCCTCGGAACAGCCGGCCAATCCTTCAGGCAGGATTGGCCCGGATGACTGACGTCTTCCTCATCGCCGGCCGTCGCAGTCCGGTCATGCCGCGAGGGGGCGCCTTCGCGGCGCTGGCCCCGCATGAGCTGGCAGCGCCGGTGATCCGCGCCGTGCTGGCCGATGCCGGTCTCCCGCCGGAGGCGGTGGACGAGGCGATCCTGTCCAACGCCCTGGGTGCCGGTGGCAATCCGGCCCGCCTTGCTGCGCTGGCAGCCGGCCTGCCGGAGCGGGTGGCGGGCCTGACCATAGACCGGCAATGCGCGGGCGGGCTTGATGCGATCCGCCTTGCTGCGGGCATGGTCGCTTCGGGTCAGGCGCGGGTGGTGATTGCGGGCGGGGCGGAAAGCTACAGCCGCCGCCCGCTGCGGCTGGCGCAACGTCCCGGCCAGCCGCCGGAGCCCTATGACCAGCCACCCTTCACCCCCTGGCCCGGGCGCGATCCCGATATGACCGGGGCCGCCGCCGCGCTGGCGGAGCGCCTGGGGATTTCGCGCAGCCGACAGGAGAAGTGGGCGATCAGGTCCCATGCGCTGGCGCTTGCGGCTGGACATTCCGATATCGTGCCGCTTGCCGGACTGGCGGCCGACGGATTTACCCGCGATCTTGCGCCCCGGCTTTGCTCCCGGGCGAAGGTTCTGGCGGGTAGCGTCACCAGCGCCACCGCCGCCGTGGCCGCCGATGCCGCTGCCTTCGTGCTGGTCTGCGATGCTGCGACCGCCCGGCAAGCGCCGCGCCGCCGCCGAGTCCTCGCCAGTGCCACGCTCGGTGCACGGCCCGAGGAGCCGGGCCTGTCGCCGGTTCCCGCCATCCGTGCCGTGCTGGAGGCAACGGGCTTTGCGCCTCGGGATCTGGAGCGGATCGAGTTGATGGAGGCCTATGCGGTGCAGGCGCTGGCCTGCATCGACGCCTGCTGCCTGCCGGAAGGCCGGGTGAACCCGCAAGGTGGCGCGCTGGCGCGGGGCCATCCGATCGGCGCCTCGGGCGCCATCCTCGCCACCTCGCTGTTCCATGGCCATGGTCCCGGCCTTGCCGCAATTGCTGCAGCCGGTGGGATCGGATCGGCGCTGATATTGGGGGCTTGACGGCGATGAGCCCTGGCCCCGTGTGTGCCCTTCTCTCGACGCAATCGGGCATGGCCGTCTGCAAGTGCGGGAGCGGAAGCTGTCATTATCTGAAACATCCAGAGCCGTGTGAGTCCTCTCCTCGCGCGGAACAAGGCACGTAGCGCCGCCGGGCAGCGCTACGCCCGCCCCCCCGGCAGGCGCTTTGGCGACACAGGCGCGGGGATCAATCATAGGCGGATGTGTCACCATAAAGCCGCGACCACAGCCGTGGGCAGCGCCCACCCGCGGTCGGGCGCTGCCCTCTGTCATGCGAGGTGGCGAA
>JAIRJX010000172.1 GCA_031260425.1 Gemmobacter sp. | reverse complement strand
GTGGGCGCGCGCGAGTTGTGGGACCAGATCGGCCATGCCGCCTGGGCCTGCGCCGATCCGGGGATCCAGTTCCACGACACCGTCAACGCCTGGCATACCTGCCCCGAGGACGGGCCGATCCGCGGCTCCAACCCCTGTTCGGAATACATGTTCCTTGACGACACCGCCTGCAATCTGGCGTCGATGAACCTGCTGACCTTCTACCGCGACGGCCGCTTCGATGCGCAGGGCTATATCCATGCCACCCGGCTCTGGACGCTGACGCTGGAGATCAGCGTGATGATGGCGCAGTTCCCCTCACGGGAGATCGCGCGGCTTTCTTATGATTTCCGCACGCTTGGCCTCGGCTACGCCAATATCGGTGGCCTTCTGATGAATATGGGGCTGGGCTATGACAGCCCGGAGGGCCGCGCGCTTTGCGGGGCGCTGACCGCGCTGATGACCGGCGTGAGCTACGCCACCTCGGCCGAGATCGCGGCGGAGCTGGGTGCCTTCGCCGGCTACCAGCGCAACGCCACCCATATGCTGCGCGTCATCCGCAACCATCGCCGCGCCGCCTGGAGCGAGGCTTCGGGCTATGAGGCGGTGAACGTGGCGCCCGTGCCGCTTGATGCCGCGCATTGCCCGGACGCGGCGCTGGTCACGCTGGCCCGCGCCGCCTGGGATGAGGCGCTGTCCCTGGGCGAGATGCACGGTTTCCGCAACGCCCAGACCACGGTGATCGCCCCCACCGGCACCATCGGCCTTGTCATGGATTGCGATACCACCGGCATCGAACCCGATTTCGCGCTGGTGAAGTTCAAGAAACTGGCCGGTGGCGGCTATTTCAAGATCATCAACCAGTCGGTCCCCGCGGCGCTGGAGGCGCTCGGCTATGCCTCCGGCCAGATCGCCGAGATCGTGGCCCATGCGGTCGGCCATGCCTCGCTGGGCAATTGCCCAGGCATCAACCATACCGCACTGATCGGCCACGGCTTCGGCGCGCGGGAAATCGAGAAGATCGAAGCCGCCCTGCCCTCGGCCTTCGACATCCGCTTCGTGTTCAACCAATGGACGCTGGGTGAAGAGTTCTGCAAGCAGACCCTCGGCATCCCCGAGGCGAAGCTGAACGACCCGGGCTTTGACCTGCTGCGCCATCTCGGCTTCACCCGGGCGCAGATCGCGGCCGCCAATGATCATGTCTGCGGCACGATGACGCTTGAAGGCGCGCCCTTCCTGAGAACCGGGCATCTGCCGGTCTTCGACTGCGCCAATCCATGCGGCAAGACCGGCAAGCGCTTCCTCTCGGTCGAAAGCCACATCACCATGATGGCGGCGGCGCAAAGCTTCATCTCGGGCGCCATTTCCAAGACCATCAACATGCCCAACGCCGCCACGATCGCGGAAACGCTTGCCGCCTACGAGCTGTCACATTCACTCGGCATCAAGGCCAATGCGCTTTACCGCGACGGCTCGAAACTGTCGCAGCCGCTGGCGGCGGCGCTGATTGAGGATGACGAGGAGGCCGAGGAGATCCTCGCCACCGGCAGCCAGCAGGAAAAGGCTGTCGTGCTGGCCGAGAAAATCGTCGAGAAGGTGATCGTCAAGGAGATCGTGCGCTCTCATCGCGAAAAGCTGCCCGAACGCCGCAAGGGCTATACCCAGAAGGCGGTGGTCGGCGGCCACAAGGTCTACCTGCGCACCGGTGAATACGGCAATGGTTCCTTGGGCGAGATCTTCATCGACATGCACAAGGAAGGCGCCGGCTTCCGCGCGATGATGAACAATTTCGCCATCGCAATTTCGGTCGGCCTGCAATATGGCGTGCCGCTGGAGGAATTCGTTGACGCCTTCACCTTCACCAAGTTCGAGCCCGCCGGCATGGTGCAGGGCAACGACTCGATCAAGAACGCGACTTCGATCCTCGATTACGTCTTCCGCGAACTGGCGGTAAGCTATCTCGACCGTACCGATCTTGCCCATGTCGCCCCGAAGGGCGCCGCCTTCGACGACCTCGGCGGCGGCGTGGCCGAGGGCCGGCGCGACCCGAATGTCGAGCCGGTCAGCGAAAGCACCGCCTCGAAATCTCTGGAGGTGCTGCGCCAGATCTCGTCGACCGGCTATCTGCGCAAGCGCCTGCCGCAGGAACTGGTGGTGCTGCAAGGCGGCATGAGTGCGACACCGGCAGGCGAGGCGGCGCTGTCGACGCTGTTTGCCGAGACCGGCCTTGCCGGGGCCACGATGGGTGCCACTGCACTTGCCACCGGCTCGGTCGCAATGGATGCACGCAGCCGGGCCAGGATGCAGGGCTATGAGGGTGAAGCCTGCGGCGAATGCGGCAATTACACGCTGGTCCGCAACGGCACCTGCATGAAATGCAACACCTGCGGCGGCACCAGCGGCTGTAGCTGATCCTTGGGAGCGGTTGCCCGGATGGACTCTGGTCCGCCGGGCAGCCATGACCGAAGTCATGGAACATCCGTCTATTCCACTCGGACTGCCCGTGTGAACCCGCGCCTTGCCCGGAACAAGGCACGAAGTGCCGCCGGGCAGCGCTACGCCCGCCCCCCGGCGGGCGCCATGGTGACGCCGGCGCGGGGATCGGGGTTATGCAGGCCTGCACCATAAAGCGCAGACCGCAATCATCGGAGCCACCCACCCGCGGTCGGGCACCGCCCCTTCGTTGCGCGGGATGACGGCGATCACGGAAGACCACAGACGTCACCATTACGCCGCAAGCCCCTAACGAATCTGGTCCATCCCTGGCGGGCAATCCACCCGCCCCCCTCCCGCCATCTCGGCGCGAAGAGTATTCACTATCAGCGCCATCTCACTGGCCGGGAGTTGCGGCGGCGGGGTGAAGTTGTCGAGGCCTCCGGCCATATAGGCGCCGGAGCTCACGTCATGCATATGGTGGATCGGCACGACATGAGCATGGGCGTGCGGCACATGGATGCCGATATAGCACATCGCCACCCGCTCCACCCGGTAAAGCCGCTTCATCGCCCGCGCGAGACGCTGCGCGCAGCCGGTGATCCGGGTGGCGAGCGGTTCGGGCAAATCCTCGAACCAGACATGATGCTGCTTCGGAATCACCAGCGCATGACCGGGCCGGATCGGATGCAGGTCGAGAAAGGCGAGGATCTCGTCATCCTCATAAAGCCTGTGCGCCGGCAACGCCCCGGCCGCGATCCGGCAGAACAGACAATCCGTATGCATCCCTTTCCCTCCTGCTGCTCTGCCG
>JAIRJX010000126.1 GCA_031260425.1 Gemmobacter sp. | reverse complement strand
GTCCCCATGTCCGCTGCTGAAGCCCTGACGCTCGACGGTATCGCCGCGCGGGCAATGGAGCACCGGCTTGACGTCCTCGGCGGTTTCAATACCGAAGATGACCCTGGCCTGCCGCCCGGCACCCGGACGCTGTTGCTCCTGGGGCCGCTGGAGCCGGGCTTCTGGCCGCTTGTCACCACAAGTGCCGAATGGCGGGATGGTGCGCCCGACCCGATGGACCGCTGGTCACGCCGGGTGATCGGCGGGCTGGCCCGCGATCTGGGCGCCGAGGCGCTGTTTCCTTTCGGCGGGCCGCCCTGGCATCCGTTCTTCCAATGGGCGCAGCGCTCTGGTCGAGCTTGGGAAAGCCCGATGAGGCTTCTGGTGCATGACCGGACGGGTCTATTCTTTTCGTGCCGGGGCGCGCTGGCGCTGAGGGAGCACATCGCGCCACCGCCTCCCGGCCGATACCCCTGCGAGGGATGCCCGCGATATTGCCTTTCCGCTTGTCCGGCCAGAGCGCTTGCGGAGGGGAGTTATGAGGTGGCGCGCTGCCGCGACTGGTTGGCCACCCCGGCGGGAGAAAACTGTCTTGCTGCAGGCTGCCTTGCGCGACGCGCTTGCCCGATATCGCAAGGTCATGCCAGACTGCCCGAGCATTCCGCCTATCACATGAGGCAGTTCCACAAATGACCCTCCGCCTGATCCTGACACGCCACGCGAAATCCAGTTGGGACGACCCGACGATGACAGATCATGACCGCCCGCTGAACGAGCGTGGCAAAGCGGCGGTGACCGATCTGGGGCGATGGCTCGCCTCGCGCGGCTACGTGCCGGAGCAGGTGCTGTGCTCCGATGCGCAGCGCACCTGGGAGACTTGGAGCGGTATTGCCCTCCATCTGCCGGGCAGCCCCACTTTCGAGTTGAAGCCGGCGCTCTACCATGCCGGGGCGGATGTGATGCTCGCAGTGTTGCGCCATGCCGGGGCCGGGACGGTGATGATGATCGGCCACAATCCGGGCATTGCCGAATTCGCTCAGCGGATCGTTGCGCGTCCGCCGCTGAATGGTGATTTCCAGCGCTACCCAACCGGCGCGACGCTGGTTTGCGACTTCGCGATATCGAACTGGTCGGAGGTCGGCTGGGGGATGGGAAGCGTCGACGATTTCGTGGTGCCGCGCGAACTTATGACCTGAGGCTGCGCGGCGCGCGGCCCCCCTTTTCACGGTATGGGAAACAAGACGCCGCGCGGTTCAATGCCCCAGGATCTGGCTCAGGAACAGCCTGGTCCGCTCGCTTTGCGGATTGTTGAAGAACTCGCGCGGTTCGTTCTGTTCGACGATCTGGCCCTTGTCCATGAAGATCACCCGGTTTGCCACCGCTTGTGCGAAGCCCATCTCATGGGTGACGCAGATCATCGTCATCCCCTCCTGGGCAAGGCTGATCATGGTATCGAGCACCTCCTTGATCATCTCGGGGTCGAGCGCCGAGGTCGGCTCGTCGAACAGCATGATTCGCGGCTTCATGCAGAGCGCGCGAGCGATCGCCACCCGCTGCTGCTGGCCTCCCGAGAGTTGGCCGGGATATTTGTTGGCCTGTTCGGGAATCTTGACCTTGGCGAGGTAATGCATCGCGGTCTCCTCGGCCTCTTTCTTCGGGATCTTGCGGACCCAGATCGGCGCGAGGGCGCAGTTCTCGAGGATGGTCAGATGCGGGAAGAGGTTGAAGTGCTGAAACACCATGCCGACCTCTGAGCGCACCTTGTCTATGTTCTTCAGATCGTTGGTAAGTTCGGTGCCGTCGACGACGATCTGGCCGGACTGATGCTCCTCCAGCCGGTTGATGCAGCGGATGAGCGTGGACTTGCCCGAGCCCGAAGGCCCGCAGATCACGATCCGCTCCCCCTTGTGCACGATCATGTCGATATCGCGTAGCACGTGGAACTGGCCATACCACTTGTTCATGCCCGAGATTCGGATCGCGACCTCGTCCGATACCTGCATCATGCTGCGGTCGATTGCCTGTTGTGCCTGTGCCATGGGGGGCTCCTTAGCGATGATCGGTTTTCAGCCGGCGCTCCAGCAGCATGGAGTAGCGCGACATGCCGAAGCAGATGATGAAGAAGATCGCGCCGACGAAGATATAGGGCTCCCAGTAGATGCCCTTCCAGGTCATGTCGGCGCGCACGATTGCGGTGACGCCCTTCAGCGGGTCTTTCAGGCCGACGAAGGCCACGAGCGTCGTATCCTTGAACAGGCCGATGAAGGTGGACACGATGCCGGGGATCGAGACCTTCAGTGCCTGCGGCATCACGATCAGACGCTGCGCCTGCCAGTAATCCAGCCCCAGCCCATCCGCCGCCTCGTATTGCCCGCGCGGTAGCGCGGCGAGACCACCCCGGATCACCTCGGCCAGATAGGCGGCGGCGAAGAACGTAACGAGGATGATGACCCTCAGGATGATGTCGAAATTCGTCTCGGGCGGCAGGAAGTATTGCAGCAGGAGCGAGGCGGTGAACAGCAGTGTGATGAGCGGCACCCCCCGGATGAACTCGATGAACCCGATCGAGAGCGTGCGGATCAGCAGCATGTCGGATTTTCGTCCCAGCGCCAGAAGGATGCCCATCGGCAGCGAGGCGGAGATGGCGGTGATGCCGATCACGATCGACAGCAGGAAGCCGCCGAACTGGTCACTGTCCACATTACGAATGCCAAGCGGAAGGATCGACTGCAGAGTGCCGCTGAGCCGGGGCTGCACGACGAGCCACCAGACCGTCGCAACAATGAGGCCGACCCCGGCAGAGACCGGCACGCCCAGCCGCCCGACCAGTTGCCTGAACACCAGCGCCATAAGGCCGAAGCCCAGCATCACCACGACCGGCGCCCAGACCGTGCCGCCCCAGAGCAGCCAATAGGCGAGGAAAGGATAAAGCAGCGTGAACCACATCAGTTTGCGCGGCAGGCTCTGGGACAGCACGGGCGCCAGGGCCACCAGCATCAGCAGGAAGGCAAGGTTCGGCCGCCAATAGGCATCCATCGGGTAGAAGCCGTAGAGATATTGATGCCAGCGGTCCCGGATCATGGCCCAGCAGGCGCCGGTGGCGCCCTCGCCCCAGGTCTCGGTGACGATCTCGCGGCATTGGCTCAAAGAATTGGCGTGCCAGATCGAATGCATGAACCAGGGCACGGAATGCATCATCAGCCAGGTGATGACGAGCAGCCCGAGCACGGTCAACGCCGTATTCAGCGGGCTCGAGAACAGGTTTTCGCGCAGCCATTTCACCGCGCCTTGCTCGCCCGGCGGCGGCTCTTGCGAATCCAGAACTTCGGTACGGACGAAAGGAGTGACCTCGGTCATCTCAGCGCTCCTTCAGCCGGACGGTACGGTTGAACATGTTCATCACGGCCGAGATGATAAGGCTGATCGTCAGATAGATCGCCATCATCAGCAGCATGGATTCCAACTCCTTGCCGGTCTGGTTCAGCGTGATGCCGCCCAATGTGCCGCGCAGATCCATGTAGGAGACCGCGATAGCGAGCGAGGTATTCTTGGTCAGATTCAGATACTGGTTGATCAGCGGCGGGATGATGATGCGCAGCGCCTGCGGCAGGATGACGAGGCGCATGGTCCGCCCCGGGCGCAAGCCGAGGGCATAGGCGGCCTCCGACTGTCCGCGCGGCGTTGCCATGATGCCCGCCCGCACGATTTCGGCGATGAAGGAGGCGGTGTAGAGCGCCAGCGCCGCCGTAAGCGCGGTGAAACTGTGCAGCACGGTAATGCCGCCGGTGAAGTTGAAGCCCTTCAACACCGGCAGCACGAAATAGAGCCCCAGCGCCCAGAGCAGCAGCGCGGAGGGCAGGACGAGAATCAGCAGGTTCTTCCACCAGGTGACAGGGCGGATCCCCGTCGTATCCTGTGT
>JAIRJX010000106.1 GCA_031260425.1 Gemmobacter sp. | reverse complement strand
GCGAGAAGGCACCGATGACGACCAGAATCAGGATCGGCACCGCCGTCCAGATCATCTCCAGCGGGGTATTGTGGGTGAAGGTGGCCGGCTTCGGATTGGCACGGCGGTTGAAGCGCAGGAAGCTGTAAACCATCAGCGTCGTTACGAAGGCCACGATCACGGTGATGATCACCAGCACGAAATTGTCGAGCCAGTGCAGGTCGCGCGCGATCCCGGTGGCTGCTGGCTGGAAGCCGGTGGCACCGTCGACCGGGCGGCCGATCACCGGCAGATCCTGCGCGAAAACCGGAGCCGCAGCGAGGGTCGCCACCAGTCCGGAAAGGGTCTTCATGAATCGCATCTGTCTCATCCCGTTCGAAGTGCGGCTTTTCGTCCGCTTCTCGGCCATGCCCGGGGACCGGGCAGAATCCCGTTGTTTCTGCTGATGTTGAAACCATATTAGGCAGACGGCGACAAGCAAAACCGTGTGGCAAAGCGTCGCCATTTGATCAGGATCAAGGACGCATCATGACCGAAAACGCCTTCCGCCCGTTCGAGATGTCGCTGGATGAGGGCCGGGCTCTGGCCCTGCTGCGACAGGCTGTCGCAGGGGCGGAGGATGGCGAGCTGTTCCTTGAACGCCGCCGCTCCGAGGCGCTGGTGCTGGATGACGGGCGGATCAAGACCGCCTCCTACGATGCCTCCGAAGGGTTCGGACTGCGCGCGGTGAGAGGCGAGGTGGCAGGCTACGCCCATTCGACGGAACTGTCCGAGGCCGCGCTGAAACGGGCGGTGGAGACGGCGCGGCTCGCCGTGGGCGATGGCGGCGGCACCATGGCGCCCCCTCCGCGCGGCACCAATGTCCGGCTTTATACCGACGCCGACCCGATGGCGGATGCGAGCTTCGCGGGCAAGATCGACGTGCTCAAAGAGATCGACGCCTTCGCGCGCGCGCTCGACCCGCGCGTGGTGCAGGTCTCGGCCACAATCACCGCCGGCCTGCAGGAAGTGGAGATCCTGCGCCCCGAGGGCCTGCGCTTCGCCGATGCGCGGCCGATGGCGCGGCTCAACATCTCGGTCATCGTGGAGGAGGCGGGGCGGCGGGAGAGCGGCGGTCATGGCGGCGGCGGGCGGTACGGGCTCGCAACACTGCTGGAGCCCGGCCATTGGCAGGGTGTGGCGCGCGAGGCGCTGCGGCTGGCGCTGGTCAATCTGGCGGCAGAGGCGGCGCCGGCGGGCGTGATGGACATCGTGCTCGGCCCCGGCTGGCCAGGCATCCTGCTGCACGAGGCGATCGGCCACGGGCTGGAGGGCGATTTCAACCGCAAGGGCACCTCTGCCTTTGCCGGATTGATGGGCCAGCGCATCGCAGCACCCGGTATCACGGTGCTGGACGATGGCACGATGCCCGACCGGCGCGGCTCGATCTCGGTCGATGACGAGGGCACGCCGTCGCACCGCACGGTGCTGATCGAGGATGGCGTGCTGGTCGGCTTCATGCAGGATCGGCAGAACGCCCGGCTGATGGGGGTGGAAAGCACCGGCAACGGCCGGCGTGAGAGTTTCGCCCATATCCCGATGCCGCGGATGACCAATACCTACATGCTGGGCGGCAATGCCGATCCGACGGCGATCCTCGCCGATCTCAGGGACGGTATCTGGGCGGTGGGCTTCGGCGGCGGTCAGGTGGACATCACCAACGGCAAGTTCGTCTTCTCCTGCACCGAGGCCTATCGGGTGAAGAACGGCAAGATCGGCGCACCGGTAAAAGGCGCCACGCTGATCGGCGACGGGGCGACGGCGCTCAGGGGCATCCGCGCCATCGGCAACGACCTGCGGCTTGATCCCGGCATCGGCAATTGCGGCAAGGCCGGGCAATGGGTTCCGGTGGGCGTGGGCCAGCCGACATTGATGATCGGCGGGCTGACGGTAGGCGGCTCGGCGACCTGAGGCGGACTCCGGTCATCGGACGACGAAAGAGCGGCACCCGACGGTATTCTGCGCCTTGCCCTGAAGAGGCGGGTAATCTGGCTCGGGTGAAGCATCTTTATAACCGGCTGCCGGGACATCGCGCGGGAGTTTGCGAATGAATTTTCCAGCTTTTTCAGAAGCGTCGGTTAAAACATGTCATGCATCTCGATCGCGCTGCGTTCATCGTGCATTTGTATCATTACAACATCTTGGAAATAACTTCGGCAACGCCTCATATGAAAGGTCGCATATCCGGGGCTGCCTGCGCGGCTCAAGCTGGGTCCTTGCGGCTCTCAGGCCATATCCTGCCGGTTTGTCAGGACGCGAGGCTGGCGGCGAGGTTTATTGTCAGCGCGAGAACCATTGTGTTGAAGAAGAAGGATACAATGGCATGGAGCGTCGTCAGACGCCGGATCTCTTTGCTGTTGATCATGACGTCAGCCGTCTGGGAGGCCGCTCCGAAGGATATCGCAAAATAAAGGAAATCCCAGTAATCGGGTAACAGTTCGCCAGGAAAGGTCAGGGGTGTGACGGTTCGCTCCCGTGTTTCCGGATCCTGCCGCGGGGCGTAATACATATGCGCGTAGTGGAGCGTAAACGTCACCTGTGTCACAAGCCAGGCGATGACAATCGTTGCGGCGGCAAGGCCGACGAAGAAAAGCTTGCTTTCGCTGCTGGCGCCCTTGGCGGCTGCAATCAATCCCAATATGGCTGCGAAGCTCGAGACGATTGCCAGAAGCACAAGCACCAGAATGACGATGCCGCTATCGTCCTGCTGGGCGGCACGGGTGCGGATTTTGTCGGAATGACACTGGAACATCATTCTGAATGCTACGATCAGGTAGGTGATGCCGCTCAAGCACCACACGATCGCGCCGCGAACGGAGGGAGACAGTGACGATGGCAGAGTGACAAGGGCCAGTGTGCCCACGGCAACCGCGATCAGGACGCGAGGCCGTAGCGCCAAGGAGCGGCCGATCGACCACGGATGATACCATCTGGAGTGCCTGCGTGCGCGTGCAGCGGAAACTTTCTCGACCATACCCGGATCAATCGTCCTGAAATTATTGCCATGAGGCAGGCTACCGCGCGGTTCCGGGCGGGATCATCCCCGCGCAGATGCCACCTCGGCTTCCCCGCGCTCACAACACCTTGTCGAGCACCGCTTTCAGCCGCGCCATCGTGCCCTCCACATCCGCCAGTTTGTCGAGCCCGAAGAGGCCGAGACGGAAGGTGCGGAATTCTGGCCCCTCGCCGACCTGCAGCGGCACCCCTGCCGCGATCTGCATTCCCTCGGCCAAGAACTTCCTGCCGTTCTGGATCTCGGGATCATCGGTATAGCTCACCACCACGCCCGGCGCGCCGAAGCCTTCCGTCGCGACCGATTGCACCCCGCGCGCGGCCAGCATCGCCCGCACACCATCGCCCAACCGCCATTGCGCCGCCTTCAGCACCTCGAACCCGGCGGCCTTCGTCTCGACCATCGCGTTGCGGAAACCCTTCAGTGCATCGGTCGGCATGGTCGCATGATAGGCGTGACCGCCGCCCTCATATGCCGCCATGATCGCCCGCCATTTCTTCAGATCGAGCGCGAAGCTGTTCGACGTGGTCGCCTCCAGCCGCTCCGCCGCGCGGGGCGACAACATCACCAGCCCCGCCGAGGGTGAGGCGGACCAGCCCTTCTGTGGCGCCGAAATCAGCACATCCACCCCGGTTTGCTGCATGTCGACCCAGACCGCCCCCGAAGCGATGCAGTCAAGCACCATCAGCGCGCCGACCTCATGCGCCGCCGCCGCCATGGCAGAGATATAGTCATCAGGCAGGATCAGACCGGCCGCCGTCTCCACATGCGGGGCGAAGACGGCATCGGGGCGGGTCTCGCGGATTTTCGCCACCACCTCCTCGATCGGCGGCGGGGCGAAGGGCGCGCGGGCGCCATTGCCATTCTGCCGCGCCATCACCACGGTGGTCTGCGCCGCAAAACCGCCCATCTCGAAGATCTGCGACCAGCGGAACGAGAAGAAGCCATTCCTCACGATCAGTGCATGACCACCCGCCGCGAATTGCCGCGCCACCGATTCCATCGCATAGCTGCCTCCGCCCGGCACCAGCGCCACGGCCGCGGCCCCGTAGACCTCACGCAAGAGCCCCGAGATATCGCGCATCACCCGCTGGAACTGCTGTGACATGTGGTTGAGCGAGCGGTCGGTAAACACCACCGAGAACTCTTGCAATCCGTCGGGGTCCACTTCGGGGCGCAATCCGGGCACGGGAATCTCCTTTGCTATTGCCGCCAATCTAGCGTGGTTTCCATCGGTGCAGCCTGCAGTTTGCGACTCCGATTGCCGCGAATTTCCTGAAACTGCTCAGCCGAACGGGCCGGGACGCGGCTCTTCGGTCAGCACGACATTGGCTTCCACCTGTCCGAGGCCGGGCAGCGTCATGATCCGCCGCCGCAGCACCCGCTCGAAATCCGCGATGTCGCGTGCCACCACGCGCAGGCGGTAATCGAACAGGCCAAGGACGTGCTGCACCACCTGCACCTCGGGAATGGCGGTCACCGCACGTTCGAAATCCTCAAGGCTCACCCGGCCCTTGGTCGCGAGCTTCACCCCCAGAAACACCGTCACCCCGAAGCCCAGCGCCGCACGGTCCACCTGCACCCGCTGGCCGGCCAGCACCCCGGCCTCGCCGAGCCGCCTCACCCGGCGCCAGGCGGCGGGCTGGCTCAGGCCATGGCGGCGGCCGAGCTCGCCTGCGGACAGGGTGCCATCGCGGGAAAGGTCGCGCAGGAAGGCGCGGTCTGTATCGTCAAGGTCGATCATAGCGGAAGCGACGCGCTGTCCTTGATGGTGGAAATCAGCATCAAGGCCTCGATATCGGCGATATGCGGCAGGGTCAGGATGCGCTCGCGGTAGATCTGCTGGTAATGCGCCATATCGCGGGCGATGACGGTAAGGCGCACATCGACACGACCAAGGAAGGTCTCGATCCCGGTCACCTCGGGCACCCCGCGGGCGGCAGCAAGGAATTCGTCGAAGGCGCGGGGCGCGGTCTTGTCGAGCGTGAAGCGCAGCGCCACCTCCACCTCATAGCCCGCCGCGCGCCAGTCGATACGGGCCTGCCGAGCCTGAATCACCCCGACCTCCGAAAGCCGCTCCAGCCGCCGCCAGCAGGTCGCCTGTGCCACCCCTGCCCGCACCGCAAGCTCAGGCGTGGGCAGAGCCGGCTCCGCCAGCAGATGCCGCAGGATACGCCGGTCGGTATCGTCGATCTGAATGGACAATTCATATATCCCGCCGTATGCGCATGAATTTTTGCACAACTACCGATATTCGTCAAATTATGCACCCATCAAGCCGCGTCGATGCCTATCTTGCCGTCAGTTCAACCGGAAAGGAACGCCAGATGCGGGTCTATTATGATCGCGACTGCGACATCAACCTGATCAAGGACAAGAAAGTGGCCATCCTGGGCTATGGCTCGCAAGGCCATGCCCATGCGCTAAACCTGCGCGATTCGGGTGCCAGGAATGTGGTCGTCGCGCTGCGCGAGGGCTCGGCCTCGGCCCGCAAGGCCGAAACCGAGGGGCTCAAGGTCATGGGCATTGCCGAGGCCGCCGCTTGGTGTGACCTCATCATGTTCACCATGCCTGACGAGCTTCAGGCCGAAACCTACCGCAAATACGTGCATGACAACCTGCGCGAAGGCGCCGCGATCGCCTTCGCCCATGGTCTGAACGTGCATTTCGGCCTGATCGAGCCGAAGAAGGGCGTCGATGTCATCATGATGGCGCCGAAAGGCCCCGGCCACACCGTGCGCGGCGAATATGTCAAGGGCGGCGGCGTGCCCTGCCTCGTTGCCGTGCATCAGGACGCTTCGGGCAAGGCGCTGGAAATCGGCCTTTCCTATTGCTCCGCCATCGGCGGCGGCCGGTCGGGCATCATCGAGACCAATTTCCGCGAGGAATGCGAGACCGACCTGTTCGGCGAGCAGGCCGTGCTCTGCGGCGGCCTGGTCGAGCTGATCCGCATGGGCTTCGAGACGCTGGTTGAAGCCGGCTATGCCCCGGAAATGGCCTATTTCGAATGTCTGCACGAGGTGAAGCTGATCGTGGACCTGATCTACGAAGGCGGCATCGCCAACATGAACTACTCGATCTCGAATACGGCGGAATACGGCGAATATGTCTCCGGCCCACGCGTGCTGCCCTATGACGAGACCAAGGCCCGCATGAAAGCCGTATTGCGCGACATTCAGACCGGCAAGTTCGTGCGCGATTTCATGCAGGAAAACACCGTCGGCCAGCCGTTCTTCAAGGGCACTCGCCGCCTGAACGACGAGCACCAGATCGAGCGGGTCGGCGCCAAGCTGCGCGAGATGATGCCCTGGATTTCCAAGGGCAAGATGGTCGACAGGTCGCGGAACTGATCCACGCGGACATCGACGGAAAGCGTGCGGCCAGCCGGTCGCGCGCTTTTCTTTTTGGGTCCGTCTACCGGTGAAGCTCGTCTGGAGAAGGCGCCCTTAAGTTCCGCAGGGTTGCCCCCCGCATGAGCCTGTGACAGCATCCGTCCATCGTGCATCCAGCGCGTCGATGATAGCCTGACCGCCCGGATGCGGGCAAATGCCTGACCCCACGACCAAGCGCATGATCGCAGGAGCTTCACATGTCCCTTCTTTCCGCCGAAGTCGCCCATTGGGCCGAGCGAAGCGTTCTTTGCTGGCTGGCCTCGGTGGATACAGCCGGACAGCCCAACGTCTCGCCGAAGGAAATCTATGTCGTCTTCGATGAGACCCACATCGTCATCGCCAATATCGCCTCGCCCCGGAGCGTGACGAATATCGCCAGATCGCCGAAGGTCTGCGTCAGCTTCATCGACATCTTCACGCAAAAGGGCCTCAAGGTTTTCGGAACTGCGCAGAATGTCGAAAAGGAAGATGCGGGCTTCGACCGCTGGGTAACGCCATTGCGCGAAAAGGCCGGCCCGCGCTTTCCCATCCATAGCGTGATCGTCGTGACCGCTACGGCGGTCGTGCAGATCGTGGCGCCGAGCTATCGGTTGTTTCCCGAGCAGGTCACCGAACAGGGAATGGCCGACGACGCCCGCCGCATCTATGGTGTTGCCGGATAAGGCCGCCGGGCCGGCATTCATCCCCGCCTCTGGTGACTTCGTGGGGACCTCGGATGGGTTGCCGATCTGCTGCGGGAAGTGAGGCCCAACGGGCGGCAGATCCCGGGAACGAGGCCGGTCCGAAACCGCGGCGCAAAGGCCAGTTTCCGGGCAGAGAGACCGGACGCCCCCATATCCCACCACGCTGAAAAAGGAAGAAGACCACCCCGGTTGCCCGAGGCGGTCCCATTTTTACCTCTTGACGGCGAAGCTCAGCCCTGACGGGCCTTATAGCGCTTCTGCGTCTTGTTGATCACATAAATGCGACCCTTGCGGCGCACAACCTGACAGTCGCGGTGACGCGACTTCAGCGAGCGCAGCGAGTTCTTGACCTTCATGGCCGTTCTCCTTGTCGCGGCGCGCGGGCGCCTTCTGCAAATCCGTCCCCGAACGGGGAAATGGTGGGCGGTACTGGGATCGAACCAGTGGCCACTACGATGTCAACGTAGTGCTCTACCGCTGAGCTAACCGCCCTCCAGACCTTCCATTCCCGCACCGCCCCTGCCGAAAAACAAAGGACGCGGTCGGGTCCGCGTCGGTGAGGGGGTCTATAAAGAGAGTCGCCGGCCTGTTCAAGGGGTTTCGGCAGTGGAAAGAACCGCGCTATATGTTTCGCCATGACCCGGCGGATCGAGACCGAAACCTACAGCCTTTCGTTGCCCGAGTGCCAGACCGCACCGGTGGTGTTCTCGTCTCCGCATAGCGGGCGGGACTATACGGCCGGCTTCATGGCGCAGGTGCGGCTTGATTCGCGGACGATCCGCAGTTCCGAGGACGCCTTTGTCGACGAGTTGATCGGCAGCGCCACGGCCGAGGGCATCCCGCTGCTGGCGGCGCGGGTACCGCGCGCCTGTCTCGACCTCAACCGCTCCAGCGACGAGCTCGACCCGGCGGTGATCGAGGGGATCAAGCGTGCGCCGCACAATCCGCGGGTCAGTTCCGGCCTGGGCGTGATCCCCCGCGTGGTGGCACTGGGACGGCCGATCTATCACGGCAAGATCCCGCTGACCGAGGCCGAGGCGCGGCTGCGTCGCCACTGGCATCCCTATCACGGCGCGCTGCGCGAGATGATCGAGGCCACGCATCGGCAATTCGGCAGGGCGGTGCTGATCGACTGGCATTCCATGCCGCATGACGCGATCGCAGCACATGGCTACCCCGGCGAATTGCATCCCGAAGTGGTGCTGGGTGATCGCTTCGGCGCCGCTGCCGGGCGTGATGTAATGGAACGGATCGAAACCGCTTTCAGGGCCGCTGGCCTTCGCGTCGCGCGCAACACGCCCTTTGCCGGGGCCTATATCGCGCAGGCCTATGGCCGCCCCTCGGCGCGCCGGCATGTGGTACAGATCGAGATCGACCGCGCGCTCTACATGGATGAGACCCGCATTGATCGCCACGCGGATTTCGACGCCTTCCAGCACCTGATGACCGGCATCGTGGCCGGACTTGCGGCGGAGTTCCGGGAGGATACCGCGCTGGCAGCGGAATAGGTGGGGCGGGGCCGCGCCCGTTGCGAGGAAGGGCTGACCGTTCAGGAGCCCCCCATATCGTATCGGGGCACCTCATGACCGACTTGCCGGGTTCTTCGATCCGGCCCCCCCTACCCGTCCGCCACCAGTGGTGCGCGCAGCCAGTCTGCGTCATATCCCACCGCTTCACACTCCGCGAACCGGGCGAGGCGCGCGAGTTCGGCCTCCAGCCTTGCCCGGCGGCCCCGGCCCATCGCCACCCCGGCCTCGGGCCAGAAGGCGCGAACCTGCAGGATGCCGCGATCCCGCCCGGCCTTCGCATCCAGCCGACCGACGAGCCGCGCGCCTTCCAGCACCGGGAAGACGTAGTAGCCGAAGCGCCGCTGCGGCTCGGGCACGAAAACCTCGATGCGGTAGGAAAAGCCGAACAGCCGCTCGGCGCGCCTGCGGTCGCGCAATGCCGGGTCGAAAGGCGACAGGATGCGCAGCCGGGCGGGCGGCTCGGGCGGGGCCTCCACCAGAGTTGCAGGCCGAATCAGGTGGCGACGCAGGCTGCCATCGGCACCTTCGACCTCGACCTCGGTCACCTCGCCCCGCCGCAGCGCCTCCACCGACCAGAGCTTCGCCGCCTCGGGCGTCACGGCGCCCCAGTAGGCGGCCAACTCACCCGGCGTGGCAAAACCCAGCCGGGCGAGCGCCGCCGCACAGGCCCAATCGACCGCCGTCTCGGGCGCCACCCCGGCGCGGCGCCACGGCTCGGGGATCACCCGTTCCGTCAGGTCGTAGATCTTGCGGAAACCTTCGCGTCGGGTGACCGACAGCTCACCCACCCGCCAGAGATATTCCAGCGCCGCCTTGGAGGGATGCCAGTCCCACCAGCCGCCCTTGCCGCGCGCCTCTCCCTCGCTCACCTCGGCGGAACTGACCGGACCGTGATCGGCCACCCGGCCCAACACCGTGTCGAGCTTGCCGTGAAAGCCCTCGCCCTGCCAGCCAGTCCAGCGCGGCAACAATCGTGCGCGATCCGCCGCGAAGCGGTGGCGCCAATACGGAAACAACTCCATCGGCAGGATAGAGGCGTCA
>JAIRJX010000054.1 GCA_031260425.1 Gemmobacter sp. | reverse complement strand
GTGGGGGGTTGTTCCAAACCCCCCGGTGGGGGGCACACGCCCCCCCGCATCGAGCAATCTATCCGACGGATGGTTTTCCGGGCCAAATGCCCTGCCCGTGGCCGAGCGGCAACCCCCGGGCAATGCCCTCTGTCATGCGGAGTGCCCAGAGGGTGGAACAGCCGTTTCTCCCGGGACTCGCGTGGGCGCTTCGGATGAAGGCCGTTCCCTCCCGGAGAAACCCGAAGCACCGGCTTTCCGGTATCCGCCCGGAGGGTCAGAGCATGGGCGGCGTTACCGCACAAACCACTATTGCCTCCTCCTCGCCGATATTGACCAGGGAGTAGGGCTCCTTTCCGAACACCTGATAGCCCCCCCCGGCCTCAATCCGGTGAACTTCACCTCCGGTGGTGATCTCCACCACCCCCTGGATCACGATCGCCGCCGTTTCTCCATCATGCGCAATCATTTCAGGCCCGATTCCCGCACCCGGAGCATAATGCTCAAAGAAAATCTGGAGGCTTTTCTCCCGCCGCTCGGCTGCCAGCACCCGCAGATCAGCCGCCCCGCGCGAAATCACGGTCAGTTCGTCGGGGCGGTAGAACAGGGCGTTCTTCTGATAGGTGGGCAGGGCGAAAAAGTCTGCGAGGCTCATCGGAATGGCGGACAGAATCCGGTGCAGCGACGTGACCGAGGGTGCATGGGCATCCTGCTCGATCAGCGAGATCGTGGCGTTGGTCATGCCGGATCGCTTTGCCAGTTCCCGCTGCGACAGGCCGACCGACTGGCGCACCATGCGCAGCCGGCGCCCGACCTGAAGCTCGCTCTGGCTCTCGATCGCAGGATCTTTGGGTTGGGCTGGGTTGCGCACCACCGAGATTGCTCCGCTGAAATGATTTTCCAAGCTGGCCATCGCGGCCAAGTCCTTGCGATAGCTTATTATATTTAACACGTCCCCCGCAAGGCCGACAACCCGACAGGAAGCGCTCGGTTTTCGGGCCACGGTCAGGTTTCGCGCCTTATACCCCGCTCGGGAGGAAACCGCCGCCATGCCTTATGTATTCAAGATGCTTGACTGTTTGATATCTTATGTCATTATGTAAAAAATATCAAACAGAACATACCCGACTCGATGGCGCGGTCTCGTGTCGATGCGGGAAATCCCCCGGGTAGACTGATGATCTTTCACGTTTCGCCTTTACGCAAGGGTTTCCTCTTCGCAAATGCGGGCAACTTCGGGGAGAGGCCCGGCCATCCCGGCGGCTCCATACGGCCGCCACGGCTGACCATGCCGTCGGATGACGTGCCATCCGACAGGAAATGAATGTGATAGAAAAGCCTTCCATGCAGGAGACCATGATGTCCGGTGTTCCCTCCCGAGCAGATGTAGTGATCGTGGGCGGGGGTGTGGCGGGATGCTCCGTCGCCTATCACCTGACCAAGATCGGCATTACCGATGTGGTGCTGTGCGAGCGCAGGCAACTGACCAGCGGCACCACCTGGCACGCCGCGGGTCTGGTGACCCAGTTGCGCGCAACACGGCGGATGACGGAACTGGCGAAATACACCGGGGAGCTGTTCGGCTCGCTGGAGGCCGAAACCGGGCAGGCGACGGGGTTCAAACGCAATGGCTCCCTGCGGGTGGCGAATACGTCGGCGCGCTACGAGGAACTGGCGCGGGGCGCCTCGATGGGCCGCAACTTCGGCCTGCCGGTCGAGCCGGTAACCCCGGGCGAGATCAAGGAGCGCTGGTCGCCGATTTCGACCGAAGGCATCGTCGGCGGCTTCTGGTTTCCCCATGACGGGCAGGTCAATCCGGCGGACGTGACCCAGGCCTATGCGAAAGGCGCGCGGATGCGCGGGGCGAAGGTGCTGGAACATACCGGCGTCACCAGGATCCTCGTCGAGAACGGCAAGGCCGCCGGGGTGATGACCGAGAAGGGGCCGATCCGGGCAGAAACCGTGGTGATCTGCGGCGGCATGTGGTCACGTGATCTGGCTGCCGAGGTGGGCGTGACCATCCCGCTGCACGCTGCCGAGCATTTCTACTGCGTGACCGAAGCCATCCCCGGCCTGCCGAAGGACCTGCCGGTGCTGTTCCTGGGTGACGAATGGACCTATTACAAGGAGGATGCCGGCAAGCTGCTGGTCGGGTTCTTCGAACCGAACGCCAAACCATGGGGCCAGAAGGGCATCCCCGACGATTTCGCTTTCGGGACGCTGCCTGAAGACATCGACCATATCGCCCCCCATCTTGAAGCCGCCACCCGCCGCGTGCCGGTGCTGGAGCGGACGGGCATCCAGTTGTTCTTCAACGGCCCGGAAAGTTTCACCCCCGACGACCGCTATCTGCTGGGCGAGACGCCGGAGGTGCCGGGTCTGTTCTGCGCCACCGGCTTCAACTCGGTCGGCATCCTGTCCTCGGGCGGGGTGGGCAAGGCGCTGGCCGACTGGGTGCGCGACCGTCGGCCCCCGGTCGAGTTGATGGACGTGGACATCCGCCGGACCCAGAGCTTCATGGGCAACCGCAAATATCTGGAGGACCGCACGACCGAGACATTGGGTGCGCTCTTCGACATGCACTGGCCGGGCAAGCAGTTCGAGACCGCCCGCGGCATCCGCCGCAGCCCGTTCCACGACCGGCTGGTCGGTATGGGCGCCTGGATGACCGAGGCGGCGGGATGGGAGCGCCCCGGTTTCTTCGGCAGGCCGGGTACCACACCGGACGTGGGCTACTCCTACGGAAGGGCAACCTGGTTTGCCTCGGTCGGCGAGGAATGCCGCAACACCGCCGAGAACGTGACGCTGTTCGACCATAGCTGCTTCATCAAGTATCTGGTGGCCGGTCCCGATGCCTGCGCTGCCCTGAACCACGTCTGCGCCGGGCAGATCGACGTTGCGGTCGGGCGCGTGGTCTATACGCAATGGTTGAACCATCAGGCCGGGATCGAGGCCGACGTAACCGTCACCCGCCTTTCCGAGACCGAGTTCATGGTGGTGACCATCGCCGTCTCGCAGCGCCGAGACATGGCCTGGCTGCAGCGCCACCTGCCCGAGGGCGCGCGCGTCTTCGTTCACGACATCACCTCTGCCCTGCCGATGCTGGCGCTGATGGGGCCGAAATCGCGCGAGTTGCTGCAGCGGCTGTCACCCGATGATTTCAGCGACGCAGGCTTCCCCTTCGGCACCTCGCGCGAGATCGACCTTGGCTATGCCCGCGTCCGCGCCAGCCGGCTGACCTATGTCGGCGAGCTTGGGTGGGAGCTTTACATGCCGACCGAATTTGCCGGGCATGTGATGGACAGGCTGATCGACGCGGGCGAGGAATTCGGCCTCGGGATGGGTGGATTCTTCGCCATCAACGCGCTTCGGATGGAGAAGGGCTATCGCCACTGGGGCCATGACATCGGCGAGGAAGACACCCCCTTGCAGGCCGGCCTCGGCTTCGCGGTGGATTTCGGCAAGGTGGAATTCATCGGCCGTGACGCCCTGCTGGCGGAACGGGCACGGGGCACCCCCGACCGCCGCCTGGTGCAGGTGAAGGTCGATGCCGAAGGCATTCCGCCGCATCTTTATCACAACGAGCCCCTGCTGCGCGGCGGCGAGATTGTCGGCTCGATCACCACCGGCGCTTACGGCCACCGGATCGGTGCCTCGCTTGGCATGGGCTATGTCTCCTGTCCGGGCGGCGTTACCCCTGACTGGCTGGAGAGCGACTGGGAGGTCGAGATCGCCTGGCAGCGCTATCCGGTGCGGCTGCAGTTGCGGCCCTGGTATGACCCGAAGGGCGAGCGGCTGAAAGGATGAGCACCCTCCCCCCGGGGTGTCCATGATCCGGGGGCAATGATCACCAAGGACGCGAACGGGAGAGATGGATATGGCAGAGAAGATACATCCGGAACTGGAGCGGCGGCTCCGAATTCTGGAGAACCCCGAGAATGAGGGCCGCGACTTCGACGGTCTGGCATGGGCGGCGCTGATCGGGCTGGGGATAGTCCTGCCGATCATCATCATCCTGGTCGGGAGGTAACCAGAAGATGGTCAACAACACTGAAACCGTCCTGGTCGTGGCGGATAAAAGCGCCTGGCCGCTGTTGCAGGAAGAGAGGACCTGGGGGTCCTGGAAACTCGGCATCTCGCTTGCCACCGTGGCGGCGGCGACCTGGTGCAACATCAACGGAGAATATGTCGGCTACTACCTGAACTTCGATGATGGTTTCTTCGCCCTTCTGGCGGGCAGCATGATCGGCATGTTGATCGTCTCGATGGCCGTGGTGCCGGTGTCGATCCGTTTCGGGGTGGATTCAATTGCCTCCGCCAAGCCGCAATTCGGCAGTCGGGGCTGGGTGATCCCGGCGGCGATGCAGTTCATCTCGATCGTCGGGTGGAACTCGCTTCTGCTGATTTTCTTCGCCAAATCGACGCGGCAATTGCTGCTGGCACTCGGCTGGATCGCCGAAGACGGCGCAGGCTGGCTGGTGCAGGCGACCATTCTGCTGGCCGCCGCCCTGGTATTCCTGTTCCTGCTGAAAGGCTCATCCGGGGTGGACCGGGTGGCGAAGATCCTGGTGGCCCATGTCTTCGTCGGCTTCTGGATGCTCTACATCCTGGTCACTCAGCGCTGGGACGACCTGCAGGCTGCGGTGCCGGCCTATGCCACGACCGATTCGCGTTGGAACTATACGACCGGGGTCGAGATCGGCATTGCCTCGCTTCTGACATGGTGGCCCTATATCGGCGCCATGGTGCGGATGGCGCCCAACGGTCGCACAGCGGCGGCGCCGATCATGCTGGGAATGGGGCTGCCGGTGCCGCTGCTCTCGGCTATCGGCATCGCCGGGATTCTGGTGCTTCAGGTCTCGGACCCGGCCGAATGGATGCGCACCGTGGGCGGACCGATCTATGGGATCATAGCGCTTCTGTTCGTTGCCGCAGCCAATCTCGGAACGGCGGTAGCCGGGATCTACTCTTCCTCCATCGGGTTGCGGCACTTCCCGGCACTGCAGAATCTGCACTGGCCGACGCTGCTCTTGCTGTCGATCGTGCCGGTGGGGATCGTAGGTCTTGTCATCCCCGATCTGTTCTTTGCCAATTTCGGAACTTTCCTGGCCTTCCTGGGTCTTGGCTTTGCTCCGCTCTGCGGCATTCAGATCGTCGACTATTACCTGCTGCGCAGGCGCCGGATCGACGTGCGGGGCCTGTTCGACTCGTCGGAAAACAGCGCCTACCGCTTCTGGGGCGGCTTCAATCCGGCTTGTCTGATCGCCATGGCGGCGGGGGTGCTGACCTATCTCTACCTGCTGGATCCGCTGACCTATGAAAGCCGCTGGCCCTACGAGTATCTGACTGCCTCGCTGCCCACTGCCGTCGTCGCCGCCGTGGTCTATGCGTTGGTCACGATTCTCTGGGTCAAGCCCGCCGGAAAAGGCGACTACCGCTAAGAGACGAGAGCCGGCGCTTATACGGAGGAACCATGTAGCCTTCCGGTGCCGCCGGCGCGATCCCCGGCCCTCGACACCCCACCCGCCGGAACATGCCTCCGGCGGGCGGCTCGCATGTCAGGCGGCAGATAAGGGTCCGCAGACCCGGAACTCTCATGAGGAACACCAGGCATCCGGCTTAATCATACCGCGTCCGCCATGCTTCCGCCCCTGCAGTTCCGGACCGAGGCATCCTGTCCCGCGGCCTCAGGTGATCAACGCCACTGCTTCTCCTCCAGTGTCCAATGCGTTCCGGGCAGCGGGCCGTCCTTGATGAAAGCCTCAACCACATTCGCCAGCACCTTCGCTGCGCTGTTGTCGGAGCCGTTCGCGGGCAGCGCCTGACCGTAGCCGATCGCGCCGGTGCAGAACACGGCCCCGTCATTGGGGGCGGTGAAATAGGTCGTGTCACCCCGGATTCGATAGTCGAGCGACCCCACCAGCCCGGCATAGGCATAAAGCAGCGCCTCGGTCACCAAAACGTAGTTGTCGGAATGGCCTCCGGTGGCGGCGATGATCTTCGTATGCGGCGGCGTGCCGAGACTGAGATCGTAGCGGTCGAGCTCGATCCCCCCCCGCCGCGCCGTAGGCGAGGCCCTGATTGCCGATGATTTCGCCCTCGACCCCTTCGGTGATCCAGGACACCGTGCGATGCCAGGCATTAGGCATCAGGCATCTTGCGATAGGGCGAGGCGGTCTCGAACCCCTCACCGATGAAGCCCACCCCGGAAAGCTTCTGCGGCGCGCGGCCACGGTTACGCCACAGCCCGCTCTTTTCGCCGGTGGTCCGCAGGTAGTGCTCGCCCGGCTTCGCGGCCCAGGCCCGCATCCCGGAATCGAGCTTGCACACTTCCATTCAGGCCGGATTGTCACGGGCGAAACCCACCACCCAGTAATAACCGTTGCCACCCATGCAGATCAGCCGCCCGCCGCCGGCGACGAAATCCTCCTGCGCGTCGAGCATCCGTTCGGAAACATGTTCCGGGTGGGTGCCGGTGATCACGCAGTTGTAGGACCTGATCGCGTCGAGCCCCTCCCGGTCGAGATCCTCGTCGGTGATGAAATCGCAATCATAGCCCTGATGCCGGATCCAGGCCGAGATCGACAGATCGGCCGGAAACTGCCAGGTGATGTTCATGCTCGACATCCGGTATTTCGGCCGCATGTTGATGACGGGCCGCAGGTAGGAACTGAAACAGACCCCGGCGCCGTCCTCAAAATGGTCATAGGTGGAAAGCCCGTATTCGCGGTGCTCGCAGGTCTCGATGTCAAGCTCGGTCACCACCGGCGGCTGCCCTATCCCGACGCCACCAACGATCCCTCGATGGGCCTGCCGCACCTGTTCTACCAGCTGCACGACCCCGAGGATCCCCCCGCCCTGATCGCGCCGGAGCCCTTTGCCGATTCCACCTTCGAACTGCCGCCCTGGCTGGGTGGCGATACCACGCCCCGGGCCGCGCTTTCCCCCGAGGGACAGGTCAACTCCGCCTGAACCTGGGATGCCTCGACCCGTTCGCAGCTACGCCGAAAGCGCAGGCCGGCGAGAGGCACGCATCACTGCGTCAGGCGGCTTCTCCTGCCACCAACGCACCCTGTGCCTGGAAGACGCGTTCTTTCCAGACGGAGACCCGGCGTTTCCCGCGGGTTCAAGGCCTATCCGTCGAAGCCCGGATCACGCCAGACCTCCGCCCCGTCGAGCAGCGTCAGCAGCACTTTCGTTTCGCCGAAAGCCACCGGATCGGAGACCAGCAGATCGCGGTCCACCACGATCAGGTCCGCCCGGAAGCCCGGGGTGAGCTGCCCTGTCTGCTGCCCGCGCCATGCTGCACGGGCGGCATGAAGCGTGTAGCCCAGCACGCATTCGTACCGCGTCAGCACCTCATCCGGCAGAAAGGGCTCTACCCCGCCGCCACCGACGGGCTGCCGGGTCATCGCGGTTTCCATGATGTGGAACGGATTGAGCGTGCTGACGCCCCAATCGCTGGAAAGGGCAAAATCCGCCCCCGCCCGGATCAGGCTGCGGAAGGCATAGACCAGTCGCTCCCGCTCCTTGCCCACCTTCGGCAGGGTCACTTCCGTTACCGAAGGCGCATGGCGAGCCCAGAGCGGCTGGATATTCGCCATGACGCCCAGTTCGGCAAAACGCGCGAGATCGGCCGGGTCGACACATTGCACATGGGCAAGCTGATGCAATGCGGGCCAGGCGCCGTTGGCCTTCCGTGCAGCCTCCACCCCGTCCAGCGCCGCCCGCACCGCGCCATCGCCGATGACATGGGTATGGATCTGGAACCGTGCTGCATCAAAGGCGGTGAACAGCTCGGGCACCTGCTCCGGCGCGAACAGCAGCGGCGCATTGCCGCCCGCCGCAGTCGATCACCCGCGTTCCCGGCCCCCGCCAGCGCGCGCATCTCGCCGTTGCTGCCAAGGGTTACAATCCTGCCATCCCCCGATGCCAGTGCCGCAGCGCGCGGGAAAAGCGGGTCCATGGTAACGATATCGGCATTGACGAGTATCAGGTCGATCGCGGGCATCGGGGCCTCCTGCCGCTGGAAGAACGGGCCGGGGCGCAGGGGCCCCGGCCCGTATCACTCACTCCATCATCAGCTGCTGCCAGCTATCGAAGGTGGCTTCGCTATAGGCCCAGCCCTCCCTTTCGTTCAGCAGGACCATATGTTCGAGATTCTGCGGCGCCATCACCAAAATCTCCAACGCCTCCGGCGGCAACCCCTCGGTCGCGGCGCTGACCACCGGGCCATAGGTCCGCAGCGGCAGGAGCTTCTTCTGGTTCTCGACGTCCAGCGCGAAGTTGATGGCCTCATGCGCCAGATCGACATAGGGCGAGCCCTTGGGGATCACCCACCAGTTGCCCCAGGCCACACCGTCACGGAAGGTGAAGCCGACCGGCGCGCCCTCGGCCTTGGCCGCCAGCATCCGCCCGCTCCAGGCCGAGGAGGCCGCCAGTTCGCCGGTCGACAGCAGTTGCGGCGGCTGCGCGCCCGATCCCCACCAGACCGAGACATGCGGCTTGAGCTCGCGGATCTTGCCGAAAGCGATCTCGATCTTTTCCGGTGTGACGGGGTAGATCTCCGCCGCCTTCAACCCCGCCGCCAGCAGCGCCGCCTCGTAATTGTAGGTGAACTCGGTATAAAGCCCGCGCGGGCCGGGGAAGCGGCCGACATCCCAGAACTCGGCCCAGCTCTGCGGACCGCCATCCGGGAAGGCGCTTTCCGACCAGGCAATGATCGTGGCCCCGGTTGACGTGCACAGCCCGCAGGGTCCGCGCATCGCCTCGGGCAGCACAGAGGCATTGGGGATCTTCGACAGATCCAGCACCTCAAGGAAGCCCATCTGCTCGCCCTGGAAGACGGCGGTGCCGCCCTCGGTGACCAGATCCCATTCCACCTTCCCCGCTTCGACCATGGCGATGGTCTTGGCGGTCTCGGTGGGCGAGGTGTTGATCGCCTCGATCCCCTTCATCGCAGCGAAAGGGTCGATGAAGGCATTGCGCTCGGCATCCGACAGCGCGCCGCCCCATGAGGTAAAGGTGAAGGGCCGCCCCTGCGCATGGGCAGGGCGGATCAGCCCAGAGGCCGCAGCAAGCGCGCCGGCGCCGATCATGAACGAACGTCTCTGCATGGTCTTCCTCCGTGTTGTAGGTTGCCGTTTCGTCTTCGCTTCCAGCCCTTATCCGGGCCGTATTTCGTGGGGGCCGTCTGTCCTCGTGATCACGGCCCGGTATCGGGCACGATCAGCACATCCCGGGGCGACCAGCCCAGTCGCACGGTGTCACCCTGCCGCAGCCCGCGCCCCTCCATCCCGCGTGCGACGAGGAAGGCCCCGCGCGAGGTCTCCAGCCCGAACTGCGTCAGCTCTCCCAGATAGATCACCTCGATGATGCGGGCGCCGATCCCTTCGCCGGCATCTTGCCCCTCGCCCGCATCGGGAAGCAGTCGCAGATGCTCGGGCCGGATCATCAGCCGCGCGGGTGCGCCGGGTGCGACACCGGGCACCACAGGAGCCTCGATGCTCAGGCCAAGCGCCGGAATATCGGCCAAGGCCATGCCACCCGCAACCGAAGTCACCCGCGCCTCGGGCAGGTTCGACTCGCCGATGAACCCCGCGATGAAGCTGTTGGCGGGCCGGGCATAAAGCTCCGCAGCAGAGCCAAGCTGCTGGATACGCCCCTTGCCCATCACCGCGATCCGGTCAGAGAGCACCAGCGCCTCTTCCTGGTCATGCGTCACATAGATCGTGGTGCGGCCATGCTTCAGGTGCAGCCGCCGCAACTCCACCTGCACCTGCCGTCGCAACTGCCGGTCCAGCGCGCCCAGCGGCTCGTCCATCAGCAGAACGTCCGGCTCGATCACCAGCGCCCGCGCCACGGCGACGCGCTGCTGCTGGCCGCCCGACATCTGCTGCACCCCGCGATTGCCGTAGCCCTCGAGCTGCATCAGCGCCAGGGCGGCCTCCACCCGGCGGGCGATCTCGGCCTTCGGCACCCGGCGCGCCTCCAGCCCGTAGGCCAGGTTCTGCGCCACCGTCATATGTGGAAAAAGCGCGTAGGACTGAAACACCATGCCGATGTTGCGATGCCGTGCCGGGGTGCGGGTGACATCGCGCGCGCCGATGCGGATCGTGCCGCCCGACGGCTCGGTATAGCCCGCGATCAGATTCAGGAGCGTAGTCTTCCCCGAACCCGATGGGCCAAGCAGCGTCAGGAACTCGCCCGCGCCGATATCCAGATCGGTCGGCTCCAACGCCGTCACCGGACCGTAGCGCTTGGTCAATGCGCGCAGGCCAAGGGCAAGGCCGGTGGTCTCTGTCATGCCTTCTCTCCGTTCCTTCGGGCCAGGGCCTGCCCCAGTATGAACAGCGCTACCGAAAGCCCGATCATCACCACTGCCGCCACCGCCAGCACCGGGGTGAACTCCAGCCGCACCGTCTCCCACAGCTTGACCGGCAGGGTCGTGGTCGAATGGTCGGCCAGGAAGATGGTCAGCACCGCCTCGTCGAACGAGGTCATGAAGGAAAACACCGCGCCCCCGGCGATACCGGGCAGAATAACCGGCATGGTGACGGTGCGAAAGATCCGCCATGGTCCAGCGCCGAGCCCGGCAGCGGCCAGCGGCCAGGCCGGGTTCACCCCGCGCAGCGATATGCCGACATTGATCACCACGAACGGCAGCGCCAGCACTGCATGCGACAGCACCAGCGCCAGCAACGAGCCGTTCATGCCGACATCCAGCGCCGAGCGATAGATGGAAACCGCGACAATGATGATCGGCACCACCATCGGCGCAAGGAACACCCCGCTGGACACCAGCGCCAGCCTGCGCCCCGCCCGCGTGAGTCCGAGGGCGGCCAGCGTCCCCACCGGCGCCGCAACCAGCGTGGCCAGCGCCGCCAGCTTCAGGCTGTTCATCAGCGCCCGCAGCCATTCGGCGTCGTCGAAGAACCGGCCATACCAGAGCACCGACCACTCCTTCGGCGGCAGATAGATGAAGCTTGCCTTGTTGAACGAGGCCGGGATCACCGCAAGGATCGGCGCGACCAGAAAAGCCAGCACCGCCATGGTGGCCATGTTGGCGGCGATGCGCCACAGGAGCGGCAGCCGGTTCATCGCGCAAACATCCCCCGGTCGAGCTTCAGGAACCGGGTGGCCACCAGCATCAGCGCCGTCACCGCCGCCAGAAGCGTGATCGAGGCCGCCGCCGCCATCGGCCAGTTGAATTGCTCGGTGATGAAGGCGACGATCAGCGTCGGCAGCATGATCGAGGTCTTGCCGCCCAGAAGCGCCGGCGTGATGTAAAAGCCCAGCGACAGCAGGAAAACGAAGGTCGCCCCTCCGGCAAGGCCCGGCAGGCTCAGCGGCAGCCAGATGCGGCGGAAGCTCTGCCACAACCCCGCCCCCAGCCCGTCGCTCGCCTGCATCAGGCGCGGGTCGATCGCCCGCATCGCGCCATAAAGCGGCAGCACCATATAGGGCAGCAGCACATGCACCATGCCGATCAGAACGCCGGTATGGTTGAACAGCAGCGGCAGCGGCGTGTCGGAAAGCCCCGCCGCCTGGATCGCGCGGTTCACCGGCCCGTTGCGTTCCAGAAGAAGCATCCAGGAATAGGTGCGCACAAGGATCGAAATCCAGAGCGGGAACAGCACGCCATAGATCATCAGCGTGAACCAGACCCCGCGCACCCGCGCCAGCATATAGGCCAGCGGCCAGGCCAGAGCCGCCGTTATCGCCGTCACTACGGCCGCGATAACGAAGGAATTCAGCATGACTCGCCGATAGACCGGGCTTTCGGCCAGCGTGGCGAAGGTGGCGAAAGCCCCGTCCGGGGCGGTGAAGGCCAGCGCCATGAACCGCATCAACGGCAGAACGAAGACCACCAGCGTCAGGATCAACGCGGGGGCCAGCAGCGTCAGCACTTCGAGCCGCCGCCGGCCGCTCATGACGACGCGCCGCCGATGTCGGCAAAGACACCAAGGCCACGCTTCTTGATCTGCCCCGCGATGATGACGCGCTGGATCTCGGAGGTGCCCTCCCAGATCCGGTCCACCCGGATATCGCGGTAAAGCCGCTCCACCGGATTTTCGCGCATGTAGCCGCGACCGCCGAGAATTTGCAGCGCCTTGTCGATCACCCGTCCGGCCATTTCCGAACAATGCAGCTTCAACGCCGAGGCATGGGCATGGACCAGCTTGCGGTCCAGGCCCTGGTCGATCTCCCATGCTACCCGGTAGAGCATGGATTTCGCCGCGAAGATCTCTACCGCCATGTCCGCCAGCATGAACTCGATGCTCTGGAAATCGCGGATCGGCCGGCCGAACTGCTGGCGTCCGGCGGCATAGTCATTGGCCACCTCCGCCGCTCGGCAGGCGGCACCCACCGCGTGCGAGGCGATCTGGAGCCGCGCCTCGACGAACCAGTCCTTGGTCAGCTCAAAACCCTGGCCGATCCCGCCCAGCATGGCCTCTTCCGGCACCGGGGTCTCGTTGAACTCCAGTTCCGCATGGTCGAAGGCGAAGTTGTGCATGAACTTGGGCGAGCGCAGATGCGCCATGTTCACCACCGGCTTGTCGACGATGAACAGCGTCGGCCTGTCGGGATCGTCGTCGACATGGGCATGGACGATCACGAAATCCGAGGCGTTGTAGGAGGTGACGAACCATTTCACCCCGGTCAGCAGCCATTCGCCGCCGTGTTTCACCGCACGGGTCCTCACCTGCCGCGGATCCGAACCCGCGCCTTCCTCGGAGATGGCGAAGGCGCCGCGCCGGTGGCCCCGGCAAGAGGGGCGCAGCCAGCGCTCCCGCTGTGCCTCGGTGCCGAACTTCAGGCTGACCGGCGGGCGCCAGACGCAGGACCACAGGCCGTTGGTCACCCGCCCCAGTTGTTCCTCGATGGCGGTCTGCTCCAGCATGGAAAGGCCAAGGCCACCGTTTTCCTTCGAATGGTTGATCCCGGCAAAACCCCAGTCACGCACCTTCTGGCGGATGCCTTCGCGCAGTTCCATCGGCAATTCGCCATGGTCATCGGTGACCTGCTCGAGCGGCAGAAGCACCTCGTCGACGAAGGCGCGGGCACGGGCGGCAAGCTCCTGCTGCCGCGGGGTGAGGGAGAAATCCATCAATCGGCTCCGTTTCTGTGCTGGGCTTCCGCCCGGGTGACGATCAGTGCGTCCACCGCCATGATGCCGGCGTCCGAGACGAGAAGCGGGTTGATATCGAATTCGGCGATCAGATCGCCCAGATCCTGCACCAGCGCCGAGAAGCCGGCGAAAGCGCGAGCGGCGGCGCCGGTGTCTACTGCGGGCAATCCGCGCAAGGCTCCGGTCAGCGCATGAAGGCGCAAGGAGCGTAGCAGCCGCGCCGCCTCCTCCTGCGAGACCGGAGGCAAGGCGACGGCCCGGTCGGCCAGAGCCTCGATGAAGACGCCGCCCGCCGCCAGCAGCAGCATGGGGCCGAACTGCGGATCACGCACCATGCCGAAGGCCAGTTCGATCCGGCCGCTCACCATGGGCGAAACGGTGACCCGCGGTCCGATCTCCGCCAGCCGCGCATACCCCGCGCGCAAGGCGGCCTCATCCCTCAGGCCAAGGAGCACCCCGCCTGCATCGGACTTGTGCGCCAACCCGGGAACCGCGCTTTTCAGCACCACCGGCCAGCCGAGGTCCTGCGCCGCCCGGACCGCCGCATCGACACCATCCGCTGCGATCGTGCGCGCAGCCGGGATCGCGTAATCCGTCAGCAGTTCCGCCGCCTCCGCCGCGCTGAGCGGCGCGGGATCGGCGAGCCGCGCACGCCAGCCCCGCCGCACGGCATCGGAAACCGGAGCGGGAAAGCTGCGGCCCTCGGCCCTGCGGTCACGAGCCTGCATCAACTGCCGGATGGCCACCAGCCCTTCGACCGTGCCGTCGATCACCGGCACACCCGCTTCCGTCACCGCCAGCGCCATCGCGCGATGGCTGACGCTGGCATAGTTGCTGACTACCGCGGCTGGTTTGGCCCGCCCCTGCCGGGCGCTGATCACCGCCCGGGTAAACCCTTCGGCAATGTAGGAGCCGTCACGGATGTCTTGAAACAGAACGCCAATGGCCACCGCCGGATCGTTCAGAAACGCGGCCATGCAGCCCTCGACCTGCGCCCCGAAATCACGGCCGGTGCCCCAGACATCCAGTGGATTCGCCGGGGGCAGGCCGGGGTCGAGATGCGCCTGAAGCCGGGTCAGCGTTTCGGTGCTCACATCCGCGAAGGGCACATCGAGCTTTTCGGCCAGATCGGCCACCATCTCGCGCTCGCCCCCCGAATCGTGCATCGAGGCGAGGTCGCCGGGCGGCAGCGGCGCACAGGACGAAGCCAGCAGCAGGCTGGCCGCCAGTTGGTCCAGCGTCTCCACCGCCATCACGCCGTATCGTGCGAACAGCGCCTCCCAAGCTGCGCTGTCACCCGCGATCGCGCCGGAATGGCTGATGGCGAATTCCGCCGCGATCCGGCTCTTGCCGACTTTCAGCGCCACCACCGGCACGGCCAGCCGATCAGCCTTTTCCAGCGCAGCCACCAGCCGCTCGGGACTGCGGGCTGCTTCCAGAAAGAGGCCGACCGCGCGGGTCTGCGGCTGATCCAGCGCCCAGTCCATGTAATCAGCGGCCTCGGTGGTCAGTTCGCGCCCCGAAGACACCGCCAGCGCATATTTCAACCGCGCGTCATTATAGGCGAGCGCCGAGAAGGCCGAACCGGACTGGGTGATGAAGGCCACGCTTCCCGGCCGCATCGGCAGGGCGGAGGCATAGCCCGACACCCGTAACCCGATGGAGGGGTTGCAAAATCCCATGCCGTTGCCGCCGCAGATGGCGATCCCGGCCTCATGTGCGATGGCGGCAAGTCGCCCGGCCAGCGGATCGCCGGGTTCTCCGGTCAGATCACAACTGGCGAAGATGGTAACGGCCTTCGCGCCATGCTCCACTGCACGCAGCAGCCCGGCCTCAAGCTGCGCGTTACCGAGACCGAGAACCACATGCTCGACAGGCTGGGGCAGGGCGGCGAGGTCCGGATAGCAGGCGTAGTCACCGATGCGGTCGTAGCGCGGGTTCACAGCATGGATGCGGCCCGAGTAGCCGTCCAGCGCCGCGGCAAAAAGCATGGTCCGCCCGGCCGTGTCAGGCGTGGGAGAAGCACCGACGAAAGCGATGGATGGAGGCCGCAGCAACGGGTCCAGCCGATGCGACCTCTGGCCTTGTCCTGTTCGAAGTGCTGTCGTCATCCGTTCCCTCCCAAGGATGCCGTCAGGGCGCAGGCGCCGGAAAATCGCCCGGAAACAACCGGTCCAGATAGGCCAGACAGGCCCCGATCCCCGCCGTCCTGCCCTCGGGTCCGGTCAGGCCGTTCACCAGATTTGCAATCCAGTAGCCATCGACAATCGCGTTCAGCGTAGCCGAAACCTGATCGGCATCGATCGTTATCCCCCGCGCCGCCGCCAGCGCCGCCAGATCCTCGGCGGTGGATCGGCGATAGCGCGCCTTCACCTCGGCGCAGCGCTGGCGATAGGCCGGGTTGCGCGCCGTCTCGGCCCAGAATGCAACCCAGGCCGCCACCTGCCGCGCACTGGAAACATTGCCGTCGAAATCGCTTTCGATCATCGCTCGCAGCCGCCTTGCGCCAGCATCCCCCGCCGTCTCCTCGCCCTGGGACAGCGGCTGGGGCAGGGCCTCGTAGTCCTCCAGCATGTGATCCAGCGCCGCCAGCAGCAGCCCGTCCTTCGACTGGAAGTGAAAGGCGGTAACGCCGTAGCTGCAGCCTGCCGCATCAGCCACTGTCTTCATGGTCAGGCCGGTCAGCCCCAGCTTGCCGATCACCGAGACCGTCGCATCAAGGATCGCCCGACGGCGCTCGGCGGTCTGGTCTTCGCGCGTGCCGCGCAGGCGCAGAGGTTTTTCCGCCTCAGCCGACAAGGCCATCTGCCAGTTCCTTTCCGGTCCGAAGGATCGCCTCGCGCAGGATACCGCAGATCCGGTCGATCTCGGCAGCGCCGACGGTCAGCGGCGGAGAGATGACGCAAAGATTGCCGATGGGGCGCACGATCAGCCCCAGCTCCCAGGCGATTTCATCCACCCGCGCCGCGACCTTCTTGTCCAGCGCGGTCGCCTCGGTATGGGGTGGGCCGGTCATGATCTCGACCGCGCCGAGCATCCCGGCGGCGCGCACATCCGCCACCAGCGGCAGGCCGCCGAGCGCCATCAGACCTGCGGCGAAATGCGGGATCATCACGCGGGTATGGGGCAGTAGCCCGTCACGCTCGATCACCGCGATATTGGCCAGCGCGGCGGCACAGGCGACCGGATGGCCGGTATAAGTATAACCGTTGTTGAACCAGCCGCCCTGCGCATTCGCGCCGCTGACGCGGGCCAGAACCGCCTCGGAAATCGCCACGCCGCCAAGGGGCACATAGCCTGAGGTCACGCCCTTGGCGAAGGTGATCATGTCGGGCACCACGCCGAACACCTTCTCCGAGGCGAACCACTCGCCGCAGCGGCCGAAGGCGGTGACCACCTCGTCCGAGATGTAGAGGATGTCGTGCCTCTTGCAGACCGACTTGATGCGCGCGTGATAGCCTTTCGGTGGGATGATCACCCCCCCCGAAGCCTGCACGGGCTCGGCCAGGAAGGCAGCGATGGTGTCGGCACCGAGGTGGGCGATCCGCTCTTCGAATTCACCCACGAGGAAATCCAGGAATTCCCCCTCGCTGCGCCCATCCGCCAGACGCGGGTTGGGGCTGGAGAGGAAGGAGACACGCTCCCCCACGATGTCGAAATTCGGCCAGTTGCCGGTGCGCCCGGTGCAGGAGGCGGTCAATGCGGTGCTGCCGTGATAGCTGTCATAGCGGGCAATGATCTTCTTCTTCGCGGGCCGCCCCAGCACGTTGTTGTAATATTCGGTAAAACGCAGGGCGGTATCCACGGCGGTCGATCCGCCGGTGGTGAAGAACACCCGGTTCAGATCGCCCGGCGTCATCGCGGCAATCCGCTCGGCCAATTCGGCGGCCGGGCTGTTGGTGGTGTACCAGGGCGAATTGTAGGAAAGCCGCAGCGCCTGATCCGAAATCGCCTTGGCAATCTCGGATGAGCCATAGCCGATCTGGGTGCACCACATGCCCGCCGGACCGTCGATCAGCCGCTGGCCGGCGGCGGTATAGACATGAATACCCTCGCCATGGGTCAACACCGGACGCGCGGACTGGCCCAGCTTTTCCATCTCTTCCGAAGGGCTCAGCAGGTGGTCGCGCGCGGCAACGGCTGTCCTGTCCTCGTTTTGCATGTCGTGCATATCGGCATCTCCCGCCCATCGTCCGAGTCGGAGACTGTCACAACTTGATTGACCGATCAAATTGTTTGTCGCCCGGTAGCCTGGGTCGGATCGACATTCCGGAATTCCGGCGGGGCCGTGAATGTGGAACGCCGTGTATCGGCTCTGCCCCGGCGCAGCCCCCCTCTCTGCCACCTCCGC
>JAIRJX010000035.1 GCA_031260425.1 Gemmobacter sp. | reverse complement strand
TGACGGAAGTGTCGGGCCAGGCGCCCCTCGCCTCACCCGAAGCTGCGGTTCACGATGTCTTTCGTCGCCATCGCAACAACTTCCGCGAGATAGAAGAGGCCGCTGAAGCCTTCTGGGGCGGGTCTGCGGTAGAACGCGACGAAATTTATACTGTGGTGAAACATAGGCTGCGCGCGCGCGTCGGTGTCAGCGTGCGGCTGCTGCGGGTCGAGGACATGCCTTATGCGCTGCGCGATTACCATGAGGCGAGCCGGGAGATTCGCCTGTCGGAAGCTCTTGATCACAACAACCGCATCTTCCAGCTTGTCCATATGTGCGCCCTGCTGGAGCATCGCGAATTGCTCGACCAGCTCAGTCAGCGTTCCGGCCTTACCGATCCACGTGGCGCGGCGCGCCTGCGGATCGAGCTGGCGAACTATTTCGCTGCGGCGGTGCTGATGCCCTATGAAGCCTTCCTCGCCGAGGCGCGGGCGACGAAATACGACTTCGATCTGCTCGCTACCCGGTTCAGCGTCAGCTTCGAACAAGCCTGTCACCGCGCCACGACCCTGCAACGCGAGGGCGCGCTGGGCGTGCCGTTCTTCTTCCTGCGGATCGACAAGGGCGGCAATGTGGCAAAGCGCTTCAACGCAACCAGCTTCCCGCTCGCCGAACATGGTGGTGCCTGCCCCCGGCTCGATGTCCATATGAGCTTCCGCACGCCGGGCCGCATCGTCTCGCAATTCGTCGAAATGCCGGACAACAGCCGCTTCTTCGTCATCGCCCGCACCGTCGATCGCCCGACTTGGGCGCGCCACGCTCAGGACAACCGGCTGGCCGTCGCCATGGGTTGCGCCATCGAGCATGTCGGCGAGATCGGATATGCCGAACCCTTCCTGCTGTCCGGCGCAGTGATGACCCCGGTCGGCATCAATTGCCGGGTCTGTCCGCGCACCCGCTGCGACCAGCGCGCGCATCAGGCGCTGGTGACGCCCGAGCCGGTCAACACGATGCGGCGTGGCGCGACCCGCTTCGAGGCCTGATCACTGCCGCGTCGCCACGAGCAGATCCGAAAGCGCCGCCCGGGCCTGCGCGCTCTCCTCCAGCAGAGCCAGGCCCGCAGCAATGGGTTTGTCCGCGAGCCCCGCTCGATCCGGCAAGCCCATCGCCATCCCCGCTGGGCGCGCCCAAGGTGCTCTGCCCTCCTCCGCCAATCGCCGCCACGAGCGGCCCAAGCGCAACGCCCGTGCCGCACCATCGCGATCCCCGTTTCGCAGGAACACGCCCGCCGCCGCTCCACCCTGCCCGAGTCCGAGCAGCGCCCGCGCCCGGATCGGGTCCGCCCGCGCGGTATCCAGCCCGGCCAGCTCCCGCATGGCGCGATCCCCGTCGCGCGCGCTCAACGCGATTTCTGCCGCCAGAAGCCGTCGGTCCTCGGGCGCCATATCGCCCGCATGCGCCAGCCATAGTCTCGCCTGATCAGGGAAACCCAGCGCCAGAAGCCGGCGTGCAAAGTGCTCCGCCAAGCCGGGTTTCAACCCCTCCGGTGGCGCCTGCGCGGCTGCGACCGCATGAGCCAGCACCGCTGAATCCGTGCCCTTGCTTGCCAGAAGCGCCCAGATCTCGCTCTCGCCCCGCCCGGTCTCCCGCGCCAGCGCCAAGGCACGATCAAAAGCGCCGGACGCTGCCAGTCCAAGCGCCAGGGCATCGCGCGCCTCCACCTCCAACGGCGTACCGCGATATTCCTGCACCATTGCCTCCAGATCGAGCAGCCGTGCCGCCGGCGGCTCTTCGCCGTCCTCCGCGGCCATGCGCACCAGTTCGATCACCGCCTCCGGCTCCAACTCCCCTGCCTCCGCCGAAAGCCGTTCCAGCAGCCGACCGGCCTCCTCGCGCTGGTCGAAGGCGATATGCAATTTCGCTCCTACCAGATCTCCCGCCGCTCCGTAGGTTGCTCCGATCCGTTGCACTGAAGACTCGATTCGCGCCGACGCCTCCAGATCACCTTGCTGAAGCAGACGCTCCGCCAGCGGTTTCACCAGATACAGCCGCAGATGCTGCGGCAGCATCGAAAAGCTGCGGACCACAGCACCGGCATTTATCTTCTCGCCCGACCGCAAGGCCGGTCGCGCCAGAACCGCCCAGAGTGCGGCCGCGGAATCACAATTTTCCATGCCGGCAAACAAGTCCTGTTCCGGCGCCTCCCCGTCGAGCACGGCAGCCATGGACATGATCAACGGCGCCTCTTCGTCATCCGGGGCGAAAACCGATACCAATTGCGCCGCCTCTCTCCCGAAACCGAGATGAAGATAGCGCCGGGCCCCCAGCACGACATGTGCGGGCTTTGGTCTGTCGAACTCTCCCAGAAGATTACCATGCGCGAAGGCGAGCTGTTCTGCCGCCGGCTCCTCGTCGCCCCATTGTCCGATCGCCAACACCTCGTCGCCAAGACAGCCCGGCTCGGGCAACGGTGCCTCGGAACCGTCGGCCCAGAGTCGGATCGCCGCAATATCCCCTTGCGCAAGTCGGATTTGCAAGGGGATTCCGGTCGCCGCCGGCGAAACATCGACGGGTGGTTTCGGGCCGGCGATATCCAGCACGCCCTCGCTGGCCGCAGCCGAGATCCCCTCGGCCAAGGCCATGCGCATCCCCGAAATATCCCGATCTGCAGAGGAAGGAGATTCCGCTGCGACCGATTTCAGGTCCAACCAATCGTAGCGCCGCATTTGCGGCCCGATCGCCGGCTCCGAACCGGCCGCACTCATCGTATCAAGCGGGGTCTCGAAGGCAGAATCGGCATCCGGCAGCCCGGAGCGGAGGTCGACCACCAGAATGCCAGGCCGAAACTCGAAGGCGACGGCATGACAGGCGCAGGCGAAGCTGATCGCAAGCGCCGAACGGCCGGGAACCGGCGCCACGGCCGCCAGCCGGGTCCGGGGAATACGCGTGAACACCTGCCCCAGATCAAACGAAAGATCCGGCCTGTCGATCCGCAACTCATAGCCGTCCGCAATGCGCCCGAACTGCCATGGCGAAGGCGACGGCAGATTGACCACCAATCTGGAAAAGTTGTCATGTTCGCCAGAACGGACCACGGCAGTTTGCGCCCCGGCAAGCGACGGCAAACACAATCCCAACAACAGGACCGAGCCGAGCAGCAGGGTCGGGATCCGGATCATGCTGCCTCCTGCTTCAGACTGCGCAGAGCGGTTTCCACATCGGCAAAGCTGGGCCGGACGGCGTAGGGCGTATTCTGCCGCCCCACCTCGATACAGATACCAGCCGGATGGTTGTGCAGGTTCGCCACCAGCACCTCACGGATCAACTGATAGAAATGGCCGTCCTCCTCGACCACCGCCTTCACCCTCGTAGCGAAGGGGCCGACTATGCCATAGGCCAGAAACACGCCCAGAAAGGTGCCGACCAGTGCCCCTCCGATCATCTTGCCGAGAATCTCCGGCGGCTGGTCGATCGAACCCATGGTCTTGATCACCCCGAGCACCGCTGCGACGATACCCAGCGCCGGCAATGCATCGGCCACTGATTGCAATGCATGACTGGAATGCAGCGCGTGGTGCTGGGCGGTTTCCATCCGTTTATCCAGCACCTCCTCCACCTGATGCGGATCGTCGTAGTTCATCGATGCCGCACGCAGCGTATCGCAGATCAGATCGACCGCCTCGCGATCATGGCGGATCTTCGGGTAGCGGCCGAAGATCGCAGACTCTGCGGGCCTCTCGATATGCTCCTCGAGAGCAACGGGACTGGCACGGGCGACGCGGATCAACTCGAACAGCAGGCAGAGCAGGTCGCGGTAATCCTCCGGCCTCCATTTCGGTCCCCTGAAGACCTTGCCGATATCCTTCATCGCGTGTTTCACAAGGGAGAGATCATTCGACAGCAGGAAGGCGCCGATCGCCGCGCCCCCGATTATGATCAACTCGAAGGGCAGCGACTTCGTGATGATGCCGAGCTGGCCGCCGCCGAGCATGTAGCCGCCGAACACCATGACGAAGACGACGACGATACCGATGATGCCGAACATTGAATTCTCCTGCCTGTCAGCCTCTGCAATCATCGGCGTCAGGGATTAAGAAATCCTCACTGCCTGGGCACATCGGCATTGCGGCCGGCAAGCAATACGCTGATCGCATAGGCACGATCGGAGGACATGCCGGCAAGGACGGCAGCGGCAGCCTCCGGTTGCATACGACCGAGGAAGCCCGCCGCAAAGCGCGGATCCATCTCGCCGAAAATCTGGGCGGTCTGCTTCGGCTTCATTGCCTGATAGACCTCGGTAAGTTGCGCCAGATCCCCTTCCGCCGCGCCATCGGCTATCGAAAGGGTCTTTTTCAATGAATCCTCTGCCTCCGCCAGCGCCGCCAGCCGGGTCGAGATCACGGTCTCCGCCAGATCGAGCGCCGCGAGACGTTCCTCGATCGCAGCCTCGCGCGCGGCGGCCTTGCTCTCCCGCTCCGACAGCGCCGCGCTGAGAGCGAGCGGGGGCTCCGGGCAGGAAAGCACCGCGGTGGTGGCAGGAGTCGGTTCACCGGCCAAAGCATGGCCGATATTCGTCCCGATCCGCAGCGCGCCGCTCGACAACAGCAACAGGGCAAGCGCGACCAGGGCGCTCCGGCCCGATTTCCGCCCGAGGCTCATTCCGCTGCCTCCATCCTGTCGCGAATCGGGCGACGACGCACGAAACGCAGCTGTTTCCCGGCCTGGCCCGGCTCAGGCACCGGTCGCGCCTCCGGCAGATCGTGCATGGTGGCCAGAATCACCTCCAGCCGGGCCGCCGTCTGCTCCGCCCGGCCGGTCAGCGCCTCCAGCTTCGTCGCCGATCCGGCGGAGGCGGCACGCGCCTTTTCCAACACCTTCGTCATATCGTCGACTTGGGCCGACAGCACGGCGATTGCCCCGCCCATCCCCGATTCGAGCCTGGAAAACTTCCGTAGCCGACACGACAGCACATAGCAGTAGGCCGCAAGGCCGAAGGCCCCGGCCACCAGCAGGATATCCGCAACCATTTCCATTCCCGTCCCCTCAGTTCAACACGAACTCGGTCACCAGCAGGTCGCGCACCCGTCCCTCACCGGTCACCACCTGAATCCGGCGCAGGAGTTGCGCACGGATGCGCACCAGCGCCGTCGGATCCTGCAACTGCGCCACGTCGACCGTGCGCAGATAGGAATTGATGACATCGAGGATGCGCGGCATGAGCATGACGACCTCCGATGTATGGTTTTTTGCAACCTCGATCTGGGTGGTCATCTTCAAAAGCCGGTTCGCGCCCGCCGCACCGAGCGAGATCACCACCGGATCGACCGGTACGAAGGTGATGTCCGGCAATGGAGCTGCCGGCTGAAAATCTCCACCGCCGGGCAGGGCGATTCCCTCCCTCACCACCCAGAACGCACCCCCCCCGGCCAGGATCGCCAGAACGGCACCGATCA
>JAIRJX010000326.1 GCA_031260425.1 Gemmobacter sp. | reverse complement strand
TAACTCCCGAACTGCGGACGGATTCGGTCGCAACGCCAGGCACGAGGCCGGGAGGACCCTATGACGCAGAACGGACAGACCGGAATGAAGCTGTCGGCCGGGCTGGCCTCGGTCATGGTGGCCGGGGTGCTGGTCCTGCTGAAGCTCTGGGCGCTGGGACAGACCGGGGCGCTCTCCATCGCCGCGTCGCTGGCCGACAGCGCGATGGACCTGATGATGAGCCTCGGCGCAATGGCCGCGCTGATCTACGCATCAAAACCTGCGGATAACGATCACAATTTCGGCCATTCCTCGGTGGAGGATCTGACGGCGCTGGGTCAGGCGATTCTGGTTGGCGCCTCGGGGGCAGTAATCGGTTGGGCAGCGCTGATGCGGCTGGTCTCGGGCGAGGTCAGTCCGCTGCGTGACGAGGGGGTGGGGATGCTGGTCATGGCGGCCTCGATGGTGCTGACGCTGGCGCTGGTGCTCTGGCAAGGGCATGTGGCCCGCCGGACCGGCAGCCGCGTGGTGGCGGCGGACCGGCTGCATTACATGGGCGATCTGATTCCGGCGTCAGGGGCGCTGATCTCGCTCTGGGCCTCACGCAGGTTCGGCATCGGCCAGATCGACAGCATCGTGGCGCTGGCGGCCTCGGGGGTGATGGCCGTGGGGGCGCTGCGCATCTTCAAGGGGGCCTGGGACGCGCTGATGGATCGGCAGGCCTCTCCCGAGGTCATCGCGGGGATCGAGACGCTGGCGCGCAACTGGCCCGGCGTGCTGGGCTTCCACGATCTGAAGACCCGCACCTCCGGCAGCCGGATCTTCATCCACCTGCATATCGAGCTGGACGGCCACCTGACGCTGCGCGAGGCGCATGATATCGGCGCGGGACTGCGCCGCACCATCCTGCTTGCCTATCCGCAGGCCGACGTGATCATCCACAAGGACGTGGCGCAGGATCAGGCCGCGAGCCGCGCCGCGATGAGTTCCCCGGTCAGCCGGTAATGCCGTGCAAGGGCTGCCGCCGCCACATCCGCCTTGCGGATGATCGCGGCCTCGGCCAGCGCCGCATGTTCGGCCTGCACATCGCGCGGTCCGCTCTCGCCCGCGAGGATCGGGGCGCGGTAGCGTTCGGTCGCCGCCGAAAGCTGACGCGCGAAGTCGAGCAGCCAGTTGGAGCCGCAGGCGGAAATCAGCGCCAGATGGAATTCCTGATGCCGCGCCTCCAGCGCCTCGGCCTCACCCCGTCCCGCCGCCAGCCGGAGCGCGTGCAGCGCCGCGACGATGCCGGCCTCCCACGTGTCGCCGCCCCGTGCGATGGCCAGCCGCAACGCCTCGCTCTCGATCAGGATACGCGCCTCGATCGCCTGCCACATCTCGTCCAGCGACAGCGGCGCCACAACGAAGCCGCGCATGGGTGCTGCCAGCACCAGCCGCTCGGCTTGCAGGCGGTTCAGCGCCTCACGCAGCGGCGAGAAACCCATATCGTAGCGCGCCCTGAGCGCCTCCAGCCGCAGCGGCTGGCCGGGGGGCAGGTTGCCGCGCACGATGTCGCGGCGCAGGCTGGCATAGGCGGCCTCAGAAAGCGTCATGGCATCCTCCTGCCCTCCTTCTACCTCAGCCGCCACCTTCCGACAATTCCATAATTTTCGAAAATCTTTGTTTACATCGCAAGCCTGCCCCCTATGATGCCGTTATCCCAGAGGAGGACTCATGTCATGAAACACGAGAACCACCGCGAGGACGTGATCGGCCGCGCCAATGTGGAAGACACGCCCGAACTGCTGCAATATTACCGCGAACTGGATCGCTTCAGCGCAGGCCCGCTCTGGACCGTGGCCAACAAGATCGAACCGTGGGAGCCGAAGTCGCAATCGGTGCCGGTGGTCTGGCGCTACCGGGACCTGCGCGAGCATGTGCTGCGTTCGGTCGAGCTGGTGACGCCGGAGAAGGCGGGCCGCCGGGTGATCTACCTGCGCAATCCGGGGCGCGAGGATGTGGCAGCGGCGGTCGGCTGGATCTATGCCGGGCTTCAGGTCATGCATCCGGGCGAGGTAGCGAGCGCGCATCGCCACTCCGCCAGCGCGATCCGCTTCATCATGGAGGGCTCGGGTGCTTATACGGTGGTCGACGGCCACAAGATGACGCTGGGCGCCAATGATTTCGTGCTGACCCCGAACGGTACCTGGCACGAACACGGCGTCGGCGCCGAAGGCAGCCTCTGCATCTGGCAGGACGGACTCGACATCCCTTTCGTCAATGCGATGGAGGCGAATTTCTACGAGGTCCATCCCGATCTCTCGCAGGCCGTGGGCTATGAGGTCGATGACATGACCAAGACCTGGGGCAATGCGGGCCTCACTCCCCATGGCGAAAAATGGACCAAGGGCTACAGCCCGATGTTCAAATACGAATGGGCCCCCACCTATGAAGCGCTGCTGAAGCGCGCGAAATGCACCGACGGCTCGCCCTATGACGGGGTGATGATGGAATACGTGAACCCGGTGACCAACGGCCCGGTGATGCAGACCATGGGTGCCTCGATGCAGATGCTGCGGCCGGGCGAACATACATCGGCGCATCGCCATACCGGCAGCTATCTTTACCATGTCGCCAAGGGCAGGGGCCATTCCATCATAAACGGCAAGCGCTATGACTGGCAGGAGCGGGACATCTTCTGCGTGCCCTCCTGGGCCTGGCATGAACATGTCAATGCCTCGGCCAGCGAAGATGCCTGCCTGTTCTGCCTGTCCGATATTCCGGTAATGCGCGCGCTCGGTCTCTACCGCGAGCAGACGTTCGGCGAAAATGGCGGCCGGCAGCCGATCCTCTAAAGGAAGACAGATGAAACTCGTGACCTATCGCGCCTCGGTCGAGGCCGCCGCCCGGTTGGGCGTCATCGACGGCGATTTCGTGATCGACGCGGGCCGCCTCGGCCTGCCCGACACCATGCTTGGCCTGATCGAAGCCGGCCCCGCCGCCACCGCCGCCCTACGCGAAGCGCTGCCCGCAGCCCCTTGGCAGGCGAAGCTGCCGCGCGCAAACGTGACGCTGCTTGCGCCCATCCCACGGCCGAAGAAGAACATCTTCGGCATCGGGCTCAACTATCTCGATCACGTCGCGGAAAGTTCCAAGATGCTCGACACCGCGAAGGATTTGCCGAAACAGCCGGTGATCTTCTCGAAGCCGCCGACCACCATCATCGCGCCGGGCGAGCCGATCCGCCACAATGCCGATCTCACAAGGCAGCTCGATTGGGAGGTGGAGCTGGCCTGCATCATCGGCACCCGCGCGGCCCGTGTATCCCGCGCCGATGCGCTTGGCCATGTCTTCGGCTATTCGGTGGTGATCGACGTCTCCGCCCGCGACAACCGCCGCGCCGGGCAATGGATCGTCTCCAAGGGCATGGACAGCTACGCCCCCTTCGGTCCGGTCATCGTCACCGCCGACGAGATCCCCGACCCGCAGGTGCTCGACCTCTGGCTCACCGTGAACGGGGTGGAGAAGCAGCGCTCGAACACCCGCAACATGCTGTTCAAGGTCGATGAACTGATCGCCGATATCTCCGCCGGCATCACGCTGGAGCCGGGCGACATCATCGCTACCGGCACGCCGGAAGGTGTGGGCGCCGGGCGCGATCCGCAGGAATGGCTGAAGCCGGGCGATACCGTGGTAGCCTCTGTCGAGGGCATCGGCACCCTGCACCATCCGGTGATCGACGCGCGCGGTCTTTAGGTTGGACCGGAGTTCAGACAGGAACCTCCGGGCAGCAATACGTGTTTCATGAAATATCGTTTATCCCTTCTGCCCCAGCGGCCCCTATGAACCCGCGCGCCGCCCGGAACAAGACGCGTCGCGCCACCGTGCGGGAAGGAATGCACGCAATGCCAAGGAAAAACGTGACCTCCGTCTCCATACCGCACCCGAAAGAGGGCAACATCCGACCGTGGGTGGGTGCCGGAGACGATTGTGGTCTGCATTTTATGGCGCAATCACGCCTAACTCATATCCCCGCGCCCGCGTCCCCCAAGCCCCCGGGGCAGGCGCTGCCCGGCAGCGCTTCGCGCCTCGCTCCGGGCGAGGGAAGGGTTCACACGGAGACCGGGCAAAGCGGTGGATGACGTTTCATGCTAAATAAGTCACTAGGGGGAATCCTGAATGTCGATCCCTCCCAAGGGGGCATGTGGGTATATTGAGGGAATAACGGTCCATCCCTGCTCCTTGCCCTTCGGGGATCAAGGCGAGGCCGCAGCAGGCCCCATCCCTCCGCAATTGACATCAGCCATCACCCCGGCTCTTGTCCTTTCATCTTCACCCCGGCCCAATTGTCGCCAATCACGCGCCGCCGGGTCAGATTCGATCGGCGGCAGGCAACCCTCCGCCCCTCCCTCAAGGAGCACCACATGACCCTGAAAGTCGCCGTCGCCCAGCTCGCCTCCGATCCGCAATCGGCGCTGAACTCCGCCGAAAAGGCGGCGTGCGCCATACGTGAGGCCGGCGCAAAGGGCGCCCGCCTCATCGTCTTTCCCGAAGCCTTCCTTGGCGGCTATCCGAAAGGCGCGAGCTTCGGCACCCCGATCGGGATGCGCAAACCCGAAGGGCGCGCGGCCTTCGCGCGCTATCACGCCGCCGCCATCGACATGGAGGGGCCGGAGCTTGCCCTGCTGGCAGATGCCTGCGCCGAGACCGGCGCCTTCGTGGTGGTCGGCGTGATCGAGCGCGACGGCGCCACGCTCTATTGCACCGCCGTCTATCTCGACGGGACGAAAGGCGTGGTCGGCAAGCACCGAAAGCTCATGCCCACCGCCGCCGAGCGGCTGATCTGGGGCTTCGGCGACGGCTCCACCCTGCCGGTGTTCAAGACCGATTTCGGCACCATAGGGGCCGTGATCTGCTGGGAGAACTACATGCCCGCGCTCAGGATGCACATGTTCGATCAGGGCGTGACGCTTTATTGTGCACCCACCGCCGACGACCGCGACACCTGGCTGCCCTCCATGCAGCATATCGCGCTGGAGGGGCGGTGCTTCGTGCTGACTGCGTGCCAGCACATCACCCGCGCGGCCTTCGGCGCAGATCACGAAAGCGCCCTGGGCGACGACCCCGAAACAGTGATGATGCGCGGCGGCTCGGCTATCGTTGGCCCGCTGGGCCACGTGCTGGCCGGCCCCGATTTCTCGGGCGAGACGATCCTTTACGCCGATCTTGACCCCGCCGAGGTGATACGTGCCAAATACGATTTCGATGTGACCGGCCATTACGCTCGCCCCGACGTGTTCCGGCTGGAAGTCGATACCCGCGCGAAACGCGCCGTGAACCGGGTGGAATGATGCGCTTCGACCTTGACCGGATCGACTCCGGAACCGTCTACAAGCTGATGGCCGCAACGGTGGTGCCGCGCCCCATCGGCTGGGTGACCACACTGAACCGCGAGGGCCGCGTGAATGCCGCGCCGTACAGCTTCTTCAACGTCATGGGGGACAACCCGCCCGTGGTGGCGCTGGGGATCCTCGGTGACGAGAAACGCGGCTTCAAGGACACCGCACGCAACATCCTCGACGGGGCCGAGTTCGTGGTGAATCTCGTCCCCGAGGTGTTGGCGCCGCAGATGAACATCACCGCCGTCGATGCGCCCGCCGGGGTGGACGAGCTGGAACTGGCCGGCCTCTCCCCCGCGCCCTGCGCATACGTGAAACCGCCGAGGATCGCCGAAAGCCCGGTCAGCTTCGAATGCGTGAACCACTCCACCCTGGTCACCGGCCCCTTCCAGGCACTGGTGGTGGGGCGGGTGCTGGCGATCCATATCGCTGACGCCTTCGTCAAGGACGCCGCGCGCGGCCATGTCGATACGCCCGGCCTTGACCTGGTGGGGCGCGGCTTCGGCGCAACCTATATCCGCACCCGAGACACCTACGAAATGGCGCGCCCCACCTGGGCTACCTTCAAACGCCCCTGAGTATCCGCTCCGCCCCGAGCCAGCCCATCAGGATCGCCGGCGCATTGGTATTGCCGGCGATCAGGTTGGGAAAGGCGGAAGCGTCGATCACCCGCAACCCCTCGACACCCCGCACCCGGCAATCGGGATCAAGCACGCTGGCTGCCGGGTCGCTCCCCATCCGGCAGGTGCAGGACGGGTGATAAACGGTGCCGCTGCGGGCGCGGAAATCCGCGATCAGGTCGGCGTCGGAGGTCACCTGCGGCCCCGGCCGCAGCTCCTCGGCGATCAGCGCAGCCATGGCGGGTTGCGACGCCAGACAGCGCAGGAACTTCACTGCCAGCAGCATCTCGGCCACGTCGTGATCGGTGCTGAACGCATTCGCCACGATCTCGGGATGCGCCAGCGGATCCCGGGTCTTGAGCCGGATATGCCCGCGCGAGGTCGGGCGGCAGTTGGAAAGCCCCAGCGACAGGCCTGAAAACGGATCGGGCGTCAGGATCGGCCGCTCACCTTCCCGCGGGATCAGCGTAGAGAACGCCTGCATGTAAAGCTGCATGTTCGGGCGCGGCTCGTCGGGCGAGGTCCGGAAGAAACCGCCGCCATGGTTGATCGATTTTGCCAGCGGCCCGCGCCCACCCAGCAGATATTGCATCCCGGCGCGCAGCTTGCCCCACCACGGACGCAACTCGTCATTGTAGGTCGGCACCGTCATTCGCCAAGTATAGTTGATGCCCTGATGGTCGCTCATGTTCGCACCGACATTGGGGTTGTCAAACCGCACCCCGATACCGAGGCCCTGAAGCAGCGCCCCCGGCCCGATCCCCGAAAGCTGCAACAGTTGCGGCGAGTTCACGGCCCCCCCCGACAGAATCACCTCGCCCCTGCAGCGCAGTCGCTCGCGTCGCCCCGCGCGGTCTATCTCCACCCCCACAGCGCGGCGGTTCTCGAAGATCACCCGCGTCACCTGCGTGCCGGTGATCACCCGCAAATTCGGCCGCTTCATCGCCGGACGCAGGAAGGCGCGAGCGGCAGAGTTGCGGCGCGCACCTTTGATGGTCATCTGGTAGACCCCCGCGCCCTCCTGCTCCGCCCCATTGAAATCCGGGCTCTCGGGCAGGCCGGCCTGCCTGCAGGCGGCGATGTAGTTGTTCACCAGCGGATGAAGACCCCGACGGTTGGCCGAGACGAAAAGTGGCCCGCCCTGCCCGCGGAAATCATCGGCCCCCGCTTCGTTATCTTCGAGCGCGCGATAGGCGGACAGCACGGGTTCCCAACCCCAGCCGGGCGCGGCACGGCCCCATCCCTCGTAATCCTCGCGATGACCCCGGCACCAGACCATCGCATTGATCGAGGACGAGCCACCCAGAAGCCGCCCGCGCGGCCAGTGATCCGCCTGTCCGGCAAGGCCGGGATCGGGCTCGGTGCGGTAAAGCCAGTTCACCGCCGGATCATAGACCAGCTTCCCATAGCCTAGCGGCATCTGCACATAGAAGCGCCGGTCGGTTCCGCCCGCCTCGATCACGGTCACCCGATGCCGCCCGTCCGCGCTCAGCCGGTTCGCCAGCACCGAGCCTGCCGACCCGGCGCCCACGATGATATAGTCGCTTTCGTCCATCGTCTCCCCCTCGCCTGCCCGAGCATATGGGGCAGCGCAGCCGCTCCCTTCCTCGCAGGCGACAGGTGATGTCGTTATTCCACGATGAAACGCGGCGCGTGATGGACCGGGAAGTTCACCGAACGCGCGATGAAGCAGACCTCGGGAATACGGTGATGGATCGCCTCGGCCATGGCGAGATCGGCGCCCGCTCTCACCCGGATCACCGGGCGCAGCGTGGCCTCGGTGAAGCGCCCGGCACCGCCGCGCCCGACCTCACCCTTGCCGACAGGCGCGTCCTCGTATCCGGTGACCACGATACCGGCATCGCTGGCATAGTGCAGAAACCACAGCATATGGCAGGCGGCGAGTGCCGAAAGCAGCAGATCCTCGGGGTTCATCTTCGCCGGATCACCTCCCAGAAGCGGGTCGTTCGAACAATGAACTACCGGCTTGCCCGGCACAGCGACATCCCATGTCCGGTCATAAGCGCGATAGTGCGCCGTCCCCTCGCCGCGATTGCCCGTCCAGACCACGCGGGATGTATAGTCGTGCACCATGAAAGCCTCCCTGCCTGCGATGGAGGCTAGGGCGGATCAAACCCGGCCACAATAGGGAGATCACCGCCTGTTCGGCCGAAGCATGATGCCACTCCACACAGGCCCTTCCCACCCGAAACAGGACCTGGAACACGGCGCCTGGCAGTGCGGCGCCCGCAGACGGGTGTAGCAACGATTGCGGGCACCGCTTCCCGGTGATGCTCGCCCATGTCCGATCAGTGCGATTGCGCCATCGACGCCCCCCGACGCTTCCCTCAGGGAAGCTCCCCTTGAGACGCAACAAATTCTGCCGCAATCCGGCAAAGTGATCGGGGAAGCTCCGGGATGCAGTTTTTTCTTTTTGATCAATGCATTGGTTGTGGATGGCGGCGGCAGGATTGGTGACACTGTTCGCCAATCCTAATCCATTGAAATCATTGACGTGGGTAGGGGTACTATCAGCAACTGTCCGACAAATCTGTTCATCTCAGCGGATGAATTTGCGCAGGCTTTTGATGTTACCCCTCAGGCTGGGAGACAGGCCTTCCGGAACGCCTCACAAGGCAAGCCGTGGTGCGGCCACCATCTTCCTGTTGTGGCGGTTCCGGGCCGGCGCGGAGGGAATGGCGGGACGGTGTGGGGGCTGGCGGTTGAGCATTGCGACCCGCTGGAAACCCCCGGAACCGCCGTTGAAACGCCCGTCAAAGCCCCTGTCGAGGGCTGGCAGATCGAGCAACGGCAAGTGCGCTGGCGGATCATCCGGCCGATCCTTCAGGCGCCGAAGGGCACATCTGCCCGCGCCGGTCTCATGCGTGAGGCTGTCGCTGGGCGGCACGACTATCCGGGCGGTGCCTGCCAGTTCCCGCCTGGCATTACAGTTGCATTATCAGGCGTCCATGCGCGGGCCTTGCTGCGGCTTGATGGGGTCTTCTCCGGATTGACCAGGCGATGATTTGAGCTGCCT
>JAIRJX010000287.1 GCA_031260425.1 Gemmobacter sp. | reverse complement strand
CATTCCAGCAGCCCCTGCACGGCGCCATCCTCGCCCCAGCGACCATGGAGCGCGTTGAACACCACATCGGGGCCAAGCTCGGCAAGGCGCGCAGACAGATCGCGGCCGGCATCGACCTCGACCGCCTCATACCCGGCTTCCCTGAGCGCCTGGGCGCATTCACGCCCTGAAACCAGTGAGACCTCCCGCTCTGCGGAAAGCCCACCCTTCAAAACCGCCACAAGGGAGCCTGTCCTGCCAGACCTGCTCGCCATTTCACTGCCTCATCGGGGTCTTTGCCCCGTTATTCTTTGTTTATTCTTCGTTATTCCGCCGCCGGTTCGCCGACACGCATGATTTCCCACTCTAACGTGATACCGCTATGTTGGAAAACACTTTTTCGCACTTCCTCGCCCAATTCCTCCAGATCGGCGGCGGTGGCGCCGCCGGTGTTGATGAGGAAATTGGAATGCATCCCGCTCATCTGGGCGCCGCCACGCCGCGCGCCGCGCATCCCGGCATCATCAATCACCTTCCACGCCTTCAGCTCATGGGTATCGTCGGCCCGACCGGTAGAGCTGTGCCCGACCGGATTTCGGAAGGTGGAACCGGCGGAGCGTTCCTTCGTCGGCTGGCTGGCATCGCGCTTCGCCACCTGTTCCTCCATCCGAGCGGCAAGCACCACAGGATCGCCCTGCGGTGCACGGAACGTGGCCTCGATCACCACCGCGCCCTCGGGCAGATCGGATTGGCGATAGCGCAGGTTCAGCGCGGCCGCTGGCCGTGTCTCGATACGGCCCTGCCGGGTAACAATCCGGAATTCCTCAAGAAAATCAGAAACGTAATGGCCGTAGCACCCCGCATTCATCCGCACCGCACCACCGATGGAGCCCGGAATGGTGCGCAGGAAGGCAAGATCACGCCCCGCCTCCGCCGCCTTGCGCGCCACATGCGCGTCAAGCGCCGCCGCGCCGGCGATCACCCGCTCGCCCTCGACCCGGATATCGCTGAAGGCACGTCCCAGCCGGATCACCACCGCCCGCAAGCCGCCGTCCCGCACGATCAGGTTGGAGCCGACGCCCATCGGAAACACCGCGACAGCCGGATCAAGAGCTGCGAGAAACGCCGCCAGATCAGCCTCGTCAGCAGGCTGAAACAGCCAGTCGGCGGCCCCCCCGACACGCAGCCAGGTCAGATCGGCGAGCCGCCGATCCGGGGTCAGCGCACCGCGTGGGGTGGGGAGCATGGTCATACCTCTTGGTAGCTGCCGCCACGCCCTCTGGCAAGGCACGCGCCGCTCCGAATGCAATCGGCGTCCATCCCGGGCTCGCACCCACATGTTCGAGATATGAGGGGCCTATGGCCTGAACATGCTGTCGCGAAGCCGGTTTGTCGCGTTTTACACGAATTGGAAATGTCGCAATCGCCGTCACGAAGAGCTGGGCCAGCCCCTGGCCCGCCCTTCCCAGAAGGGCCGTAGGGACGGGCTGGTGGGGTGCTATTGCGCGGCGTCAGCCGCAGCCGCTTCGGCTGACGCGGCCGTCGTTCGGGAGGGCTTTCGCCGTGGTGTCCGTCAGGAGCGGGAAGGTCATCTGCCCGGCACGGGTGATGAGGAAGGCCCGCAGTTCCATATCGGTATCGGGCCGGGACATCCATCCAGTGCCGCGCGGATGATCCATCCCGGCAGGAGAGCCTTTTCCTGCTTCTGCGGGATCTTCAGCGGCTTGCTCGCCAGGCCCGCGCGCGGCGGGCGGCAGGTCGGGAAGCCTGAACGGCAGGGTCAGGTGAGCGTAAAGAACTGGGGATTTGGCGGGAAAACTGGCCAGGATGTCAGGTCGGGCCAAAGCCGTTTGCAGGTCTCATGATTCACGCAAACGGCTTCAACTTTTACCTTGCTACGCATTTCATCCAAATGCGTTTCAGTTGCGGGCATCCATGCTGGCGCCGCCTTCCGTGCCCAGTTCGGCCAGCGCCTTTTCGGTGAACGACAGATCGACCAGCTCGGCCGTCGACAGCACCGGCATATCCTTCATCTCGGGATTGGCGTAGACGAAAGCCACCGATCCGTCCAGTTTGGCGGGGTCCATGCAGCCATTCACGCACCAGCGGGTCGCGATCGACTTGGCCGTCCTCTCCAGGCTCTCGCGCGTCAGGTCGGGCCGCGCGGCCACCCCCGCATCGACCCAGCGCGCCGGATTGGCCTCAAGTTCGCGCGCAGCGTCAATCAGTGCCGTGGTAAAACGCTGCACCGCCTCAGCCTTATTGACCAGTGTTTCCGGACGCGCGGCGGTGAGTTTCGAGACCGCCGGCGCGCTGGCCGAGAAATCGGCGGCCGACATCAGAATGTGAATGCCCGGTGTCCCGTCGATCGTCGAATAGGTGCCGTAAGACACAGTCGTCGCATCCACCTGGCCAGCAGCCAACGCCTGCACCCGCACCACCGGCGCGCCGATCGCCACCCAGTCGGGCGCGGCATCGGCAAGGGCCTTGTCGCGCAACACCGCAAGCGTCAGCATATGGTCCAGACTGCCGTTATCGGCAATGGCATAGGCACGCCCCTTCAGATCCGCCAGTGTCTTGATGTCGTCTTTGGCGACGATCAGAAACGGGCTGCCGGTGGCGGTCGCCACGACCCCCCTGAGGTCGACGCCATTCTCGGCCTTCAGCCGCACCATGGCATCCAGGCTGATGTCGGCCACATCCGCCGCCCCCGACTGCAAGGCCGCAACCGCCTGCGGCGTGCCATCCAGCGTCACGAAAGTCACCTTCACGCCATGCTTGGCATAAAAGCCGAATTCCTCGGCCAGCCTGAAGACCGAACCGGTCGTCGGGTTGAAATTGGCGTCATCGACGGCCAGCGCCACGGTCAACTCGGGCAGATCCTCGGCGATGGCCATGCTCGCCAGCGGCATGGTCAGGGCAAGTGCAAGGGGGGTCAGAAAATTCATCCGGAGTTTCAAGGTCGCGTTCCTTATTCCTGTCGTGCATTCGGGGTCGGGAGCGAGGGATCAGGCCGCGCGGTCGAACAGAGCCAGCGGGCTGAAATCGTCCTTCAGGATGGCCGAGACCTTGTCATGGCCCATCCAGCCGCCGATCAGCGTTGCATAGATGCGCCGGTAATCGGTAGTGAATTTCAGGTTGCCATCGTCAAGGTCGGTCAGGCTGGGGGGTGTCCCGAAATGCCCGCCCGTGACCCCCTTGCCGATGATGAAGGCCGGGCCCGCCGTGCCGTGATCGGTGCCAAGCGAGGTGTTCTCGGCCACCCGCCGCCCGAATTCGGAGAAGGCCATCAGTACCACGTCATCGGCCCGACCCAGCCGGTCCATGTCGCGCATGAAGGCCGCGATATGGTCAGAGGTATAGGCCCACAGCCGCGCGTGCAGGTCGGCCTGGTAGACATGGGTGTCGAAGGCATTGTTGCGATAGGGCACATAATAGACCCGCGTCGGGAAATCGGCGGCAATCAGGGCCGCCACCCGCTCGAGCCCCCATTTCGACAGGCCATAATCGACGGGCGTGCGATAATTGGCCCAGGCATCGCGCACCAGCCGCTCGGAGGTGCTGGCCGAGGCGGCGATGTCGAACAGGAAATCCAGCGACCCGTTGCCGCCCGCATTGCCGCGGCGGTCCACCGCCGCCATGGCCCCCGCCTCGACATCGAAAGCGCGACGCCGGAATTTCTGCGGATCGTCGAAGACCAGCGGCACATGATTCATCGCCCGCACCGCCAGGGATTGGTGATCGTCGATGTTGACGAGAAAGTTCCGCTCGTGGCCCAACGGGTCGATGGCATCAGCCATCCGCCCCAGCCAGCCATTGGCCTCGCCCGAATTGGGCATGGCGGTCTGCCAGAAGGCCATCGAGGCGAAGTGGCTCAGCGAGGGCTGGTCATAGCCCACGCCATGCACCACCGCCATCTGCCCGTCCTTGTAGAGACGTTCGAAGCCCGACATGGTCTTCTGGAAACCGAAGCTGTCGTCGATGGCCAGAAGGTCGTTGCGGCGGATACCCAGCCTGGGCCGCGCCTGATAGTAGGCATCGTCGCCATAGGGAATGACGGTGTTCAGCCCGTCATTGCCGCCCGACAGCTCCACGATGACCAGGATGCGCTCACCCTTGCGCTCGCTGGTGACCTGCGACCAGACCGGCGAGGTGGACATGCCACCCGCACCCTCCAGCACGATGCTCTCATAGCCTGCCCGCACCAGCCCTTCGCGCTCGGCCCCGGTCAGCTTCGGTGTTCTGGCCATCTCTCGCTCGCTCCTCTCAAGCCAACTGATACTGGGGTGAGCACATGATGCCATGCGCAACCAGCCTTAGGCCGTATTCCATGTAGCTTTCGGCCCGCACCAGATCGGCGGTGCCGAGCTCAGTCACCAGCATCTCGACCAGCGCGGCCCGCGCGGCACCTTCCAGTGGCACGCGCAAAAAACGCCGGGTCAGCGCGTCAACGGCCGCCTCCGCGCTTTCCGCCCCCTCGTCCCGCATCATGCGGGAAAGCGAAAACTGCGCCGGCACCCGTAGCACCGGTTTAAGCCGGCGCAGCGCCTCCTGATAGCCGGTCAGGCTGGCATAGCGGGTGTTGAACGTCTCCTGGATGCCGGCGATCGAACTCGGGGCGGCGCCCTCCTCCATCGAGGCCGCCGTGATCTCCATCCCCGCGTTGATATTGCGGTTCACACGTCGCACCTCGTCGCCGGGATCGTGATTGGGATCGACGAAACCGATCATGTCGGGAAACATCACCTCTTTGGCGAAATTGCCGCGCTCGAACAGCAGGCCGGGCGTGATCCAGGCGCGGCCCTCGCCCCAGCCCGCCACGGTGGGCGGATAAAGCAGCACCTGACCGAGGGTCTTACCCACCATATAGGGATCCGGCACGCCGGGCAGCGAGGTCACGCCAAGCTTGCGATAGGTGGAGACGATCAGCTCGGTCGGGGACTTGATGTGGGTGGCGACCGAAGCCGGGCTGTAAAAATCCTCGGACAGAAAGATCGTCCGCAGGAAGGGAACGATCTGGTAATCGACCTGACGCAGGAGGTCGCCCAGCCGGGCGGCAAAGGCGGGCGAGACCGTCTCGCGCACGAAGAAGCGATAAAGCTTGGCGGCAATGTAGGTGGCGGTCTGCGGCTGGTCCAAGATGATCGCCAGGATGTCATCGCCGGTGAAGTTGCCCTTGCGGCCCAGAAAGCTTTTCTCGCCCTCGTCATGTTTCGCGCGGTCGAAGACGAAGCGCAGGTCGTCATTGCGCCAGCCGGTGAAGGCGCGCGCGGCTTCGCGGATGTCATCCTCGGTATAATTGCCGACGCCCATGGTGAAAAGCTCCATGACCTCGCGGCCGAAATTCTCGTTGGGCGCACCCTTCACATTGACCGAGGCATCGAGGCAAACCAGCATCGCCGGGTCTTTCGACACGGCGGACAAAAGATCGCGGAACGACCCCAGCGCGCCCGCACGCAGGGTGGAAAGCTGCAGCGCCGCCTTGCGATAGTCGCGCAGCTTTTCCTCGCTGGTGGCGAAATGGCCATGCCAGAACAGCGTCATCTTCTCGGCCAACTGGTGCGGGCTGCGCACCATGCGGTCCATCCACCAGAAGGCCAGCCGTCGGGTTTCCAGCGTGGTGGCGCGCAGCCAGTAGAAGAAGCGGTCGGCCACCGGCTGCAACGGGCGGCTGCCGCTCGGCTTGACCGTCACCCCCAGCGCCGCCCCCGTCGCCTCGGCCCGTTCGGTCGCCGCCGGGCGCGAGGGGGGATAATCCACCAGCGACGGATCCCAGAAGCCCGATTCCTCGAAGGCCGGCAGGTCCGGCCCGCCGGGCTCGCCCGCGATCATCAACTCCACCGCCTCGGCGGGCGTCAGCCGTGCCAGACGGGCAATGGCGCCAGGGGTTGCACCAAAGCCCGCCCGCTCGGCAAGGTGGGCGGCCCGCTCTACCGACCACTGGCCGGGACCGATCGGGTCCAATACGCCTTCGCGCGCCTCGGTCATCCACGCCACTCCCTTGCAATCGCCTGCCGGCGCCAGGGCCAGACAGGGCAAAGGCTAGGAAATAATCTTGCGCCGCGCCATCATGCCGCAGATTATGGCTGGCATAATGCCGGATTATCGCCCGGAGGGCAGCGCCTCGGTATCAGGGAAGGCGCGGGCCAGTTCTTCCAGCACCGCGCCTTCGCGCGACATGGCATTGATGCGGTCCCAAAGCTCGCGGCGCAGGCGCGCGAACTCGGCCAGGCCGCGCGGGTCGTGCTGCCAGCGCGGTTCGGGCAGGTCCACCGTGACGATGCTGTCGATCCGGCCCGGCCGCGGCCCGAGCAGGACGATACGCTGCGACAGCAGGATCGCCTCGTCGATGTCATGGGTGACAAAGACCACCGCCATGCGCCGACGCGCCCACAGGCGCAGCACCTCGCCGCGCAGCGTCTCGCGGGTCATGGCGTCAAGCGCGGCAAAGGGCTCGTCCATCAAGAGCACTTCCGGCTCGACCGCCAGCGCCCGCGCCAGCCCGACACGTTGTTGCATCCCGCCCGACAGTTCATGCGGATATGCCTCGGCAAAGTCACGCAGGCCCACCGTGCCCAGCAGCGCCCTCGCCCGCATGGCGGCATCGGAACGCGGCAGCCCCTTCAGCGTCAGCACGAATTCGATGTTGCCCGCCACCGTCCGCCATGGCAGCAGCCGGGCCGACTGGAACACCATGGCCATCTCGGCGCTGGGTCGCGGCGGTTGCCCCTTCACAAGGACGGCGCCTTCGTCCGGCGTGATCAACCCGCTGATCATGCGTAGCAACGTGGTCTTGCCGCAGCCGCTGGGCCCGACGAGGCAGATGAATTCGCCCAGCGCAACGGAAAAGCTGATGTCGTGCAAGATGCGCAGCCGTCCGTCCCTGAACGACTTGCCTACCCCTTGCAACTCGATAAGGCCCGGCGCGCTCACCGCCCCTTCCACCGCTGCTCCCATGCTCAGCGTGCCCCGGCCAATGACTGGCGCCAGCGGCCAAAGCGCCGCTCGATCCGGCGCAGGCCCGCCGTGACCACTGTGCCAAGGACCATCATCACGATGACCACCGCGAAATAGCGGTCCATCTGAAAACGGTTTCCAGCCGCGATCATCAGCCCGCCCAGGCCGGATTGCGCCGTGGTCAATTCGGCAATCACCGTGCCTACGATCGACACTGCGGCACCGATACGCAGGCCCGAAAGGATGGCAGGAAGGGAATCGGGCACCATGACCTGCCAGAAAAGCTGCCGCCGCCCCGCGCCGAAAGACTGCGCCATCTCGGTCAGTTCAGCATTGGCATGCGAAATGCCTGAGGCCGTAGCGATCAGGATGGGAAAGACGGCGGCATTCCACACCACCACCACCTTGGCCTCGGCATAAAGGCCGAACCAGACGATGATCAGGGGAATGAAGGCCGCGCCGGGCGTCGCGTTCAGCGCATTGACGAAGGGGTCGAGGATGCGCCCGACCACCGGAAACCCACCGAGGACGACCCCGCCCAGAACGCCGGTCAGCGCAGCCAGGCCGAAGCCCAAGGTCAGGACCAGGAGTGACTGGCCAAGCCCGCGCAGCATGGTTCCGTCGCTCCACATGATCAGGCTCTGGCGGGCTATGGCCAGCGGAGAGGGCATGATCAGGTTGCCGGAACTGGCGTTCAGCACATGCATTCCCGAGACGAGAAGGATGATCAGGCAGAGCTGCGCCGCCCAGATCCGGCCGGACATCTGCCGACGCCGCCCGCTCGCCCTCGGCCGGGCGGTCCCCGGAAGGGCGGATGGGCCAGATGGTCGGGGCGTCGCCCGGACCGGTTCGGCTGGCAACTGCCCATCCATGCTCCACCTCTCTCTGGCGTCGCGCGGCGCCGGACTGATCCCGGACTTGGCCGTCCGGATTTCACCGAAGGCTAAGGCCGCCGATCATTGGAAAAACCAATATACATTATCTATCAAAGTCGGGATCGCCCGCCCCTCACCACAGCTTGCCCCGCCGGCCGGCCCGGCCCGTCGCGATCAGCCATGGCGCGAGCCACGAAATCCGGCATCGGCTGCACCAGCGGCAAAGCAAGGGCACCGCCTGCGGCAATCAGCGCCTCGATCATCGCGCCATAGGGAGCAACACTTTGATATTGCGAGGGGAAAAGCGCCACGATACGTCGCGGCTCCAACCCGGTGTGATAGAGCCGCAGGCCCCGTATGCCCGCCGCACTGTCCGCGAAAACCAGGGCAGGCGCGATGCAAACCCCCAGACCCGCCCGCACCATCTCGGTCATCGGCTCGAAGGTGCGCACCCGGGCCCGCAGCCGATTGTCGGGCAAGGCCCGGTCATACCAGTCCTGAATACGGCGACTGTGATGGGTGCCGAAGACGAATTGCAGCGTGGCGTTCAACGTGGCGGCCGCAGCGGGCGGCAGATCGGCCGGATCGGCCACACCGTCCAGATCCAGACTGTCGGGCACCGCCAGCACATAGGGATCGCAGGCCACCTGCACCTGACGAAACCCCAGCGCCGCATCAGGGAGCGACCCTGCCGCCACCAGCCCTATGGTCGCCCGGCGTGCATAAAGCGCCTCCAGTACTTCGCCCGGTGCGCCCTCGTGCAGGTCGAGTTCCAGACCGTCCAACGGCAGGTTCAGCCGCAGGATCGCCTCGGGCAACAGCTTGCGCATCACCGACCCGGCACCGGCGATGCGCAGCGCATGGCGCGGCCTGGCCCCGGTGGCGGGCAGCACATCCTCCAGTTCCTGCACGCTGCGCAACACCTGCTCGGCCCGCGAGATCATCGACGCGCCCAGCTCGGTCAGCTCCAACCCTCCGGTGCGACGGTCGAACAGCCGGCCGCCGATACCCGTCTCGAAGGCCGCCAATTGTTGCGACAGGCTGGGCTGGGTAACGCCCAGAAGCTTCGCCGCCCGCGTCATGGATCCGGTATGGGCCACCGCCCAGAACGCCTGCAACCGGCGAATCGAGACCTCGGCGCCGGTCTGATCAAGCCCGCGCCCGGCCTGGCGGCCCGGTTCCTCATCCGCGGCGACAGTGCTGGCGACCTGCCGTTTCATCCAAACCTCCCTCCAGCGGTCCGGTCCCTCGACCGCCGCGCGTCATTGACGGGGTTCATGCGCATATCGGCTCACGGTGCCTGCTTCACCGGTGCGATCGCGCGCGCAGCATAGCCCGCCGCCTCCAGCTTCTCGCGCCCCAGGGCCAGTGTCGCCGCATCGACCTCGGCCGATCTGGACCAGACCCAGCCCATCTGTCCCCCCGGTGTGCCCAGAACCGCGAGACTGTCGTCCTCCGCCTGCCAAAGCACGACAAGTGGAAGGGCATCGAATTGCTGCAAACGCACCATCCGTATGACGAAGATGCCGGGATCGGTTTCCACCAGAATGCCGTCGATGTTCAGAACCGGGCCCGTCACGCTGCCCTTGTGGCAAACGATCCTGAGTGTCAGCCGGCTGTCGTCGCGCGTCTCCACATCGGCCGTCACCGCGTGACAATCGGATTCCAGCATGCTGCGGCTGCGCGCGACCTCGAACCAGCGGCCGATCAGCCGCGCCTTCTCGTAGCCGGGCGCCGCCTGCATCGGCAGCGTCGGATCCCGCACCGGCTTTGCCGCCACCGGACCGGCCAGCCCTGCCACAATCGCCCAAGCTGCCAGCCACGGCAGAATGTTCCGAACCAGCGCCATGTCACCTCCCGCGTTCAGCACAGTTCCGCGCGGCCGGGGCAGCCTGTCCATTGCCAAGTGCCAATTCTGGTCATCGGCTTTTCCAATGCCTGCTGCCTTTAGCATGTATCCATCACGAGGGAGGTATCATGAGGCTGTGGAATCTTCTGTTGTCGGTCTGCCTCGTCCTGGCGGCGGGTGTCGGCCTCCTGGTCCTGTCGGGCGGGGCACGGGGGCCCCTTGCACCCCCGCTCGAGGCGCGGCTCCTGGTCCAGGACTTTCCGGTGCCCGCGGGCTTCGGCATCGACCCGGACCGCGTGGCAGGCTTCATGGCCGCCCAACTGACCCGGCGCCTGAACGAAGACGCAGCCCTGCGCCTCACACTGAAATCCGACGTGATCAAGAAGGTGAAGGATTTCGTGCTGCCGCGGTTGATGAATGTCGTCGTGGTGCAGGCGATGATGCGCGAGATTCCCGAGCTCTCCGCCATCCTCGATCTCGGCGCCTTCCGTCGGACGGTAGCGGGCCGGATTTCCACCACCGCAACCGCGCAGGACGTGGCGCTGACGGTGCCCGGCGCGCTTCTGGCCGAAGTGGATGGCAAGAAGGTCAAGCTCACCACCACGACGACCGGGATGACCGCGCTGGAGCTGGGCAACATGGCGCCGGGCCAGCTGCATCAGGTGACGATCTGGTTGGGCGAGGCGGCACCGGGCAACGACCTCGGGCGCAGCATCCGCCTCGGGGCCGGAACGGGTGCGCGTGGTCGGGTGCTTCTGTGGGGCACGCAGGACTGGTTCGGCTCCGATCTCGA
>JAIRJX010000283.1 GCA_031260425.1 Gemmobacter sp. | reverse complement strand
CATGCGCCTCACCGAGAATCATATCCGCCAATTGCATCAGACTCTGCTGCGTCACAGCGATCAGGATGTGCGCCACCGCAGCTCATATAAGACGCTCTCCAACAACGTCGCGGCGTTTGATGCGGACGGGCGAGAGATTGGCGTGGTGTTTGCGACCGCCTCGCCCTTCGATACGCCGCGCGAGATGGAGGTGCTTGTCGCCTGGACACGCAAGGCGTTGGACGAGGAGGCGCATCACCCCCTCCTTATCATCGCCGTTTTCATCGTGACGTTCCTGGCGATCCATCCTTTCCAGGACGGTAACGGCCGGCTGTCGCGCGTGCTCACCACGCTGCTCCTGCTGCGAGCAGGTTATGCCTATGTGCCTTATGCTTCGCTGGAGCGCGTGATCGAGGAAAACAAGGACCTCTATTACAAGGCGCTGCGGCGCACGCAGACGACCCTCAAGAGCGAGACGCCGGATTGGGAGCCTTGGGTAGGGTTCTTCCTGCGCTCCCTCAAGCGCCAGAAGGACAATCTCGCAGCACGACTGGAGCATGAACGAACTGCTCAGGGCGACGAAGCGGATATGCCGGAGCTGTCGCTTCAGATTCTCAAGGCTTTGCGGGCGAAAGAGCGCTTGACCATCGCAGAACTCACCTCGATCACTGGCGCGAACCGGAACACATTGAAAGTGCGTCTGCGCGAACTGGTCGTGGCGGGGCGCGTGCGCCAGCACGGCAAGGCGCGTGCCACATGGTACTCGTTATGAGCGCCGAGCCGTATAAAAACGGTGCGAGATCCCCCTCATGATAGGTATCTATTCATGCTATCACGTTAACATGAAATCATGTGCCGTGGACGAATCACCTATGAATGCAAGACTAGGACGGCGTGCCACGACCACAGGCACACTCGTCGGAACTCGTTTTCAGCCGACTCTGCTCGAAGCCATCAACAGTTGGCGCAAGGAGCAGGACGACCTACCCACGAGACCAGAAGCCGTAAGGCGACTGGTCGAATTAGGGATGGCGCATGACACGAGCTCGCTTACGAAGGCATCGAGCCGGCGATTTGGGCAGGAATCGGACGACAAGACATGAAAAAGCAAAAAGAATTTGTACTCATCAAATCTGAGAACGATGTTGCACAAGCCGAGTCTCAAATCGTCGAACTTTCCCAGAGGATAGAATTCTATCTGACGGAGTATTCCGTCGAGCTCCTGGCTAGCAAGATGAGTAAGGGTGAGTTCGTCGTTCCTCCGTATCAGCGCAAATATACGTGGGAGCACGAGCGAAAATCCCGATTCATCGAATCTTTGATCTTTGATCTTTGATCTTTGATCTTGGGTCTTCCTATTCCATTTCTCTTCTTCTGGGAGATGCCGAATGGGAAGTTGGAAATTGTTGATGGCTCGCAGCGGCTGCGGTCGATTGAGGAATTCGTACTCGGCGATCTTCGGTTCGGTGAGTTGCAAAGCCTGACGGCATTGTCTGGCTTTAAGTTTCTCGACCTTCCCGAATCCCGTCAGCGGAAGATCAACAATCGCTCTATACGTGGCATCGTGCTTAATGAACATGCCGATGAGCAGGCTCGCTTCGACATGTTCGAGCGAATCAACACCGGTAGCAAGATCGCCAATATGGCCGAAGTCCGCCGTGGTGCTCTTGCTGGTCCCTTCATGGACCTCATCATCGAACTCTCGGTGCTTCCGAAGTTCGTCGCTCTTGCACCTGTATCCAAGAAGGATTTGAACGAGCGTGAGCATGAAGAACTCGTGGCCCGCTTTTTCGCTTACAGCGGTGGATTGGAGGGGTACAAGGATCGTCCGTCCGAATTCATCTTCAACTACGTCAAGAAGATGAATGTCGAAGTTGTCAATGATCCGGCGTTGGCCGATCGGTACCGTGCGCGGTTCCAGGAGGCCATGAACTTCATCGAACGGGTGTTCCCGTATGGGTTCCGCAGGGTTCCACAAGGAAAAGCTACACCCAGGGCCAGGTTCGAAGCCATTGCCGTGGGATCACGCCTCGCACTGGACAAACGCCCCAGCCTTGCCAACGACGACATTGAGGACGTGACACCATGGCTGACTAGCGACGACTTCACGAGAGTCACTGGTTCGGATGGTGCCAATGCCATAGCGCGACTGCGGGAGCGTACTGGCTTCGTGCACAATCGATTGCCGGGTGAATGAATGAGCAGCAACCTAGCCATTGGATTTCAAGAGCGACTGGCGGAAGTCGAGGCATATCTGGAGTTCCTTTCGACCATGGAAGCCCAGTCCCGACAAGGACCGCCGCGGCTCGAAGGTGCAAAACATCCCATTTCCACCCAACAGCAGCGAATCCTTTATTCGAGCGTGTATTTGCAGTTGTACAACCTTGTCGAAGCAACGATGTCCTGCTGCATCGAAGCAGTTTCAGAAGCCGCCAAAGAGAATGCTCAATGGAAGCCTGGCGATCTAAGCGTCTCAATGAGGCGCGAGTGGGTGCGTATGACGGCTCGCACACACATCGAATTAGCGCCGGAGAAGCGGTTGGAGAGCGCATTACGCCTTTGCGAGCATTTGGTGGCCTCGTTGCCGATCAGTGCCTTCGACATCGAAAAAGGGGGCGGTGGCAATTGGGACGACTGCGAGATAGAGGCTTTCAGTAGACGGTTGGGCTTCGAATTGGTCGTGAGTAAGCCAGTCTACAGCGCTATCAAACAGCCCTTCCGGGACGACCTGGGGCCGCTCGCCCTGGTGAAGAAACTGAGGAACAGTCTAGCGCACGGCTCCATCTCGTTCGCGCAGTGTGCTGAAGATGTCACTGTCGGACGGCTCGTCGAATTGAAGGATAGAACCGTTAATTACCTGAGAGAAGTCGTGGATTGCTTCACGAGATGTATTGATAGCTTCGAATATCTCCTCCCGGAGAGGCGACCTGCATGAGCCGCAATCCAAAAAACATGCCTCGAATCGTAGGGGTCGATCTCTTCTGCGGTGTGGGCGGCCTCACGCATGGCCTCGTTCGTGGCGGCATCCAGGTGGCCGCAGGAATCGATATCGATTCGAGCTGCAAGTTTCCCTTCGAGGCGAACAATTCGGCCTCGTTCCTTGAGCGCGATGTCGGAAAGCTGAAAGCCGAGGATATTACTCCCTTCTATGAGGGGGCCGACTTCACATTGCTCGCGGGTTGCGCCCCGTGCCAGCCGTTTTCCACCTACAGCCGCAGCGGACGGAACAGCGAGTATGAGTCACAATGGCCACTGGTGTCCTCGTTCGGCCGCTTAGTCAAAAAGATCAAGCCTGATCTCGTGACCATGGAGAATGTCCCGCAAACTGGCGGATCACCGGGTCTTCCAGCAATTCCTCAAGAGCCTTTCTGGCTATAAGAAGTGGTGGCAAGTCGTAGAATGCTCGTCGATCGGTATTCCGCAGACTCGAAAGCGCCTAGTGCTGCTTGCATCGAGGCTTGGCAGTGACGGCCTAGAGCTTTTGCAGGATCAAGTTCGGAAGGTAACCGTGCGCGAAACCATCGGTTCGCTTCCCCCGATCAAGGCTGGCGAGCACGATCCCCAAGACGAATTACACACTGCCTCCTCTTTGAGTCCTTTGAACCTGTCGAGGATTCGAGTGTCGCGCCCTGGAGGAACGTGGCGAGATTGGCCCGTGGAGTTGCGGGCATCGTGCCATCGCAAAGATACCGGCGCCACCTATCCGAGCGTCTATGGACGAATGGAATGGGATCAACCCGCGCCGACCATCACCACGCAATGTTTTGGGTACGGCAACGGAAGGTTCGGGCATCCAGAGCAGGATCGCGCCATTTCTCTCCGAGAAGCAGCAATGCTTCAAACGTTCCCTGAGGCATACGCATTCGCCCCGCCTGGCGCTCCGATCAAGTTCAACAAAATGGGGCGGCTGCTCGGCAATGCAGTACCCGTTCGGCTCGGGGAGGTTATCGCTCGTTCGCTCGTTGGGCATGTACAGGCGCACGTACACTGACCTGCTGCAATCGGGAGCGGATCAGCGAGACTGCATCGTCTATGGATACATACTCCCAAATACGAAGCACCGTTCATCCATCGCTCGTCAATCTTGAATCAGGGTAGAGGTCGCGGGTTTTGTTGGTCGCGATTATATCCTTCAGCCATTCCTGATTGGTTCTGGGTATCGTGGCGTGAATAGGGCAACCGTTCCTGAAGCATCGTGGGTTTCGTCGGAATCGGACTTCGGTGAAAATTCAGGCCGTACCGGCGTCAGGCGTAAAAAGCTTCACGACGGAGTGCAGGTTGCTGTCCACCATTGGACAGGCAACAGGTGGAAGATCGTTCATTCGGCGATGAGAACGATACGATCAGGTAAGAGGCTGCTCTTACTATTGTAGCCTTCGTCCATCGTACTATGGAGTACAATAGAGTAGAAATCGTTCTCATCGGGTTCCCGCATGGCCCGCCGCTTGCCCTCGCGAAAGCGTTCTTCCGATCCGGCTGTGGCCGGATTTTCACGTTGTTTTCGAGGGTTATGCGGGAGGGGCTGAGCACTGGCCCCTGGGCACGCCAATCGCCGCCGATTGTCGACTATGGGCAGCAACACGCGTCCTCAGCAGCTCCGTTTGGGCCCCATGATGCGGATGGCGTCATCGGCGACCTCGACGTGCTGCGCCAGCACGCAGGTGATCCCGCCGATAGCCGCCTTCCGTGCCTCGGATGCGCGCGCGCCCGGTGGGCGAAGCCATGGATCATGGCCGGGCTGATTGCGCCCAGGGCCGGGGCTGTCCAGCAGCGCTTGCGCCTGGTCGGCGTCCACGCGCGGATGACCTTGAGACCGGCGATGCGCTCCTTGAGCGACGGATCGTCCAGTTCGGCGATGCCGGTTTCGATGGCGTCGTAAAGGCGCTTGATGCGCCGACTGTTTTTTCACTCGGAACTGAGGCTTTTTCCTCGGAAGATAGCCGCCTCATGTTATGGATTTTGGTTCATGCCGGGGTCCGGGTTGGGCTTGTTTCCTTCTTTTTCCGTGCCGCAGCTGCTGAGCTTGCCCTGGATCGGAAGGCGTGGTTGCCGGTTTCCAGGATGTGACAGCGGTGGGTGAGGCGGTCAGCCGGGGCCACACTGCTTGCAGCCCCCGCCGGGGCGTGCGGATCATGGTGTCCTGATACCACGCGTTGTCTATGGTTCCCTGGCGCGCGCGGCGCGCGGGCGGGGTTACTGTCCGGCCGGCGGGGGCAGCGCGTCGAAACCGGCGGTGAAGCCCGCCAGCGAGATGGCCACGGTCACCTTCTGGTCGGGTGCAGCCACCGGCACGATGGTCAGCGTCGCCTTGTTGCCCTTCTTGAAGGCCGAGATCTCGTCAGCGGTGAAACCCAGCCGCGCTACGCAGCCGCCGCGGTCGCACCAGCTGAACGGGTAGACCTTGCCCTTGCCGCCATCGACCTGCAGCGTCAGCCCATCGGTCAGCAGGGTCTCCAGCGGTGCGGTGATGGTGGCGCCGGCCACCGCCTTTTCACCGGGAGGCAACGGGAACAAGCCGATCTCGGCCACCGAATTGCTCTCGCCATCCTTCAGGAGCTGGTAGATCTGACACAGGTCCGGCTGGCCCTCCGCCCCGCGCATGCAGCGCTCTTCCCAGTCGCCATGCGTGGCTTTCACATAGATGCTGCCCGGACCGTCCACCTTGGCTTCCGCCGCTGGCGCCTGTTCGGCAGGGGCGGCGGGCTGGCTTTCCGCCGCCTGATCCCCGGTCGTCTGGCCTTCCGCCGGAGCCGGGGTGGTTTCCTGTGCCATGGCGCCCCCCGCGAAGCCAAGGGTCAGGGTCAGAGCCAGAGCTTTGGTCACATCAAACATCGGCATAGCAACAGGTCCTCAATTGATTGGTCCCGCCCCTTAGCATGGCTGCCGGCGCCTGTCAGGCCGCAAACGCCGATTTCGGGTCATGATCGCGGAGATTTGCCCGGCATGAAGAGCGGATACCGGAAAATACGAAAGGGCCGGAAGGACCGGCCCTTTCGTTCCATCTTTTGCTCCCTGTCGGACGGGGCCGACTTCATTGCCGAGACGCTACGTTCTGCCGTTCTACCGGTCAATACAAAAATTTCACACGAAGCGCCGGGAACGGAAGGAAAGAACAATGTTCCGGCTGTTCGCGCCCAGGATGCAGGCAGCAGAGCATGTCGCGTGATCCGGTCTGTCGAAACGGATCTGGCGAAGCAGGTCCGGCGGAACAGGTCTGGCGGAACCGGGCGCAGCCTGTATCTTCGGAGGAAACGGTCACGGTGAAAGGGCGGGGTATGGGCGATCGGACGATTTTCGTGGGTGGCGGCGGCGAGGGATATGCTGCGCCGCAGAGCCTCCTGTTGAAATACGGTAACCGGCACGGGCTGATCGCCGGGGCCACCGGCACCGGCAAGACGGTGACGCTTCAGATTCTGGCCGAGGGGTTTTCGGCCGCGGGCGTCCCGGTCTTCCTGTCGGACATCAAGGGAGACCTGTCGGGCATCGGGGCTGCGGGGCAGGCCGGAGGCCCCTTGCATGACGCTTTCCTCGAGCGGGCCGGGACCATCGGTCTTTCGCTCGACTACGCCGCCTTCCCGGTGACCTACTGGGATCTCCATGGCGAACAGGGCCATCCGATACGGGCTACCGTCTCGGAGATGGGGCCGCTTCTGCTTGCGCGCCTGCTGGAGCTGACCGAGCCGCAGGAGGGGGTGCTGAACGTGGCGTTCAGGTTGGCGGATGAAGAGGGGCTGGCGCTGCTTGATCTGAAGGATCTGCAAGCCATGCTGGCCTTCATCGCCGAAAACGCGCAGGCGATTTCGGCGCGATACGGGCTGGTCTCCACCACATCGGTCGGTGCGATCCAGCGCCGCCTGCTGGTGCTGGAGACGCAGGGCGCAGCCCGACTGTTCGGTGAACCCGCACTGATGCTGTCGGATCTGATGCTCTGTGACGGCGACGGGCGGGGGCGGGTGAACATCCTTGCCGCCGACCGGCTGATGAACGCGCCCCGGCTTTATGCGACCTTTCTGCTTTGGCTGCTGTCGGAACTGTTCGAGGAACTGCCGGAGGTGGGCGACCCGGAAAAGCCCCGCCTGGTCTTCTTTTTCGACGAGGCGCATCTGCTGTTCAACGATGCGCCCAAGGCGCTGGTCGAGAAGGTGGAGCAGGTGGCGCGGCTGATCCGATCCAAGGGGGTGGGGGTCTATTTCATCACCCAGAATCCGGCGGATGTGCCCGATACCATCCTTGGTCAGCTTGGCAACCGGGTGCAGCATGCGTTGCGCGCCTTTACCGCCCGCGACCAGCGCGACCTCGCCCGCGCGGCCGAGACCTACCGGCCCAATCCGCGCTTCCGGACCGAGGATGCGATCCGCGATGTCGGCACCGGCGAGGCGGTGACCTCGTTTCTGGAGGCAAAGGGCGTGCCGGGCATCGTGGAGCGCACGCTGATCCGCCCGCCCTCGTCGCAACTGGGCCCGATCAGCACCGAGGCGCGCCGGGCACTGATCGCCGCTTCGCCGCTACGGGGCAAGTATGATACGGTGATCGACCGGGAATCGGCCTATGAGAAGCTGCACGCCCGTGCCGAGGCAGCGGCGCGCAATGCGGCGGAGGATCCCGCCGAGGGGAGCGGGTTCCACCGCGCGCGCCGCTATGACGGCGTCCGCCCGGACCCCGACCCGGCCCGGGAAACCAGGTCGGGTTCCGCGCCGAAACCCGCCGCCCGCCGGAGCGACAGCGTGACGGAGGCCTTTGCGAAAAGCTTTGCGCGCCAGCTTGGCACAAGGTCGGGGCAGGCCATCGTGCGCGGAGTACTCGGTACATTGTTCGGAAGGCGCTGAGATATATTTCGGGTTGTCATTTGAAGCGACTCGCGGCAAATGCCGCATTCCTGCCTGACTTGCGCCATCCGGCAGGCACGATTGTCCAGTCGGATGTGTCTTTCCAGTCAGTCGTCACCTGTCATATTCCGCCGGAGCAGACATGCCGATCACCGACGCCGAACAATATGCCATCGAATTGCTCAATCGCGCCCGGCTCGATCCGCTGGGCGAAGCGACGCGGCAGAAGGTGGCTCTGAATACCGGCTTGCCCCTGAATGGCTATGACGTGATCTCGACCGGGGGGAAGCAGGCGCTCGCCCCACATGAGGCGCTGGACAGATCGGCGACGGGGCACGGCAACTGGATGGCTTCGACCAACACCTTCAGCCATACCGGTGAGGGCGGCAGCACCGATCATCAGCGGATCCTGGCCGCAGGCTACGAGCTTGACAGCCTGGGCTGGAAAACCGGCGAGAATCTCGCCATGGCCGCCGGGATCGTAACTGCGAGCAAGGCGGCCATCGACCTGCATTTCAGCACCTTGTGGAACAGCCCGACGCACCGCTCGAACATGATGTCCGACGTGTATCGGGAAATCGGCGTGGCGGAGACCTCCAGCGGATCCGGCGACTTCCTCACCCAGAATTTCGGGTTGGCGGCCAGCATCGCCTATGTTACCGGCGTCGCCTATACCGACAGCGACGGCGACGGATTCTACTCCATGGGCGAGGGGCGGAGCGGCCTTGCGATGCAGATCGTGGGCGGCTCCATCACGCGGACCGCCGAGGCCGGCGGTTATGGCCTGTCGGCCCAATTCGGCGAGACGGTAAACGTGCTGATCGGCTCCCGGACCGAGATCAAGGTCAACCTGGCCGCGGGCAATGTGAAGGTCGACGTGGTGAACGGCGACAAGCTGCTGGTCTCAGGCAATGTGACGCTGGTCAAGGGGATCGCCGACGCAGCGATTCTGGGCGTGGGGAAGGTCAATCTGACCGGCAGTGGCGCCGCCAATCAATTGACCGGCAACAACGTGCGGAATGTGCTGGACGGCAAGGGCGGCGCGGACCTGCTGATCGGGCTCGGCGGTGATGACCAGCTGGTCGGTGGGGCTGGCAACGACACGCTGCTGGGCGGCGGCGGCAAGGACCGGCTGATCGGCAGAACGGACGATGACCGGCTGGAGGGTGGCGACAATCACGATACGCTCGAAGGCGGGGCGGGCAACGACACGCTGCTGGCAGGCAACGGCAACGACAAATTGCTGGGCGGGACGGGGGCCGACCTGCTGGATGGCGGCAACGGCAACGACCTGCTGCAGGGCAATGCCGGGCAGGATACGCTGCTGGGCGGTGTCGGCGACGATCAACTGGACGGCGGCAGCGAAAACGACCTGCTCGAAGGCGGGGCGGGCAATGATACGCTCTTTGGCGGCACCGGGGCCGATGTGCTGCGTGGCGGGGCGGGCAAGGATGTGCTGAATGGCGGGGCAGGGGCCGACCTGCTGATCGGCGGCGTCGGAGCGGACAGTTTCGTCTTCGACCGCAATTGCGGTTTGGACCATATCCAGGGCTTCAGCCGGGGCCAGGGTGACCGACTGGTGCTGGACCGGACGCTGCTGGAAGAGACGAAGCTTTCCGCCACGGCCACCGGCCTGACCAGCAAAGTTCTGTCGCAAGTGGCGACGGTGACCGCGGAAGGTGTGCTGCTCGACCTTGCCGGTGACAATGGCGTGCTGCTCGAAGGGCTGACCACCACCAAGGGCCTGCTCGCCTATATCGACCTGTTCTGACCGTAGCGCGGAAGGGGGCTTGGGGCAGGTGCGGCTCTCCTGGGTCCCCTGCTCCTGCTCGTGACCTCGTGCGGGATGAAAGGGTTGTCGGATCAAGGCTTTCCGCACGGTGCATCGCAGATCGTTTCCACTCAAGCGCCGCGCGAGCCCTTCCCTCGTCCGGCACAAGGCTCACACGAAGCCTGGAGGCGCCGTTTCCCTCGCTTTCGGCATCTTGCGCAACAAAGGCAAGTGGGCTCTGAGACGGTTGTGGTCGCCGCTTTATAGCGCTCCGATCCCCGCGCTGGTGTCGAGGGTTCACACGGTGCTTGTCCGCTCTGCTCAGACAAGCGGAGACCGGGGCGCCTCCCTTGCCGATCTATCGCCCGAGCGTCGCCACGCCGGCCCTCAGAGTCGGCGGATGCGCAGCCGGGCCAGCCGGTTCTCGCGGCGCTCCAGCACCTCGAAGCGGAAGCCATGGAAGCTGAACACCTGACCTTCCAGCGGGATCATCTGCGCCTCGTGGATCACCAGCCCGGCGATGGTATTGGCTTCGTCGTCGGGCAGCGCCCAGTCCATCGCCCGGTTCAGATCGCGGATGGTCATCGCGCCGTCCACCAGATAGGCGCCGGTCGCATCGCGGCTCGGCGCGTCTTCCTTCTTCACCACGTCGAATTCATCGCTTATGTCGCCGATGATCTCCTCGATGATATCCTCCAGCGTGATGAGGCCCCGGAGCGCACCATATTCATCGACCACCAGCGCGAAATGAGTGCGCCGCTTGAGGAATTCGCGCATCTGCTCGTCAAGTGGCGTGGTCTCGGGGACGAAATAGGGCTTCATCGCCACTTTCACCACGTCG
>JAIRJX010000275.1 GCA_031260425.1 Gemmobacter sp. | reverse complement strand
GAAATGCCTTTCGGGGGTTCCCGCAAGCGGCGCTTGGAAAAGGAGATGCCGATGAATTTGGAGAAATTCACGGAGCGGTCGCGGGGTTTTCTGCAGGCTGCCCAAACCATTGCGATGCGTGAAAGCCACCAGCGGGTGCTGCCCGAGCATCTGCTGAAGGCGCTGATGGATGATGAACAGGGGCTCGCCTCCAACCTGATCCGCCGGGCGGGCGGCAGCCCGGAGCGGGTGAACGAGGCGGTCAACGCCACCATCGGCAGGCAGCCGAAGGTGACGGGTGGTGACGGACAGGCCTATATCGACCCCTCGCTGGCGCGGGTGCTGGACGAGGCCGAGCAGGTGGCGAAGAAGGCAGGCGACGCATTCGTGCCGGTGGAGCGGCTGCTGACGGCGCTTGCACTGGTGAATACCCGTGCCAAGGATGCGCTGACGGCGGGTGCCGTCACGGCGCAGGGGCTCAATGCCGCGATCAACGACATCCGCAAGGGCCGCACGGCCGACAGCGCCTCGTCGGAAGACACGATGGAGGCATTGAAGAAATACGCCCGCGACCTGACGGAAGCGGCGGCGGAGGGCAGGATCGACCCGATCATCGGCCGCGACGAGGAAATCCGCCGCGCCATGCAGGTTCTGTCCCGCCGCACCAAGAACAACCCGGTGCTGATCGGGGAGCCCGGCGTCGGCAAGACCGCAATTGCCGAGGGCCTCGCACTGCGCATCGTCGATGGCGACGTGCCGGAATCTCTGCGCAACAAGAAGCTCATGGCGCTTGACATGGGCGCGCTGATCGCGGGCGCAAAATATCGCGGCGAATTCGAGGAGCGGCTGAAGGCCATCCTGAAGGAGATCGAGGCGGCGGCGGGCGAAATCATTCTCTTCATCGACGAGATGCACACGCTGGTCGGCGCAGGTAAATCAGACGGCGCGATGGATGCGGCAAACCTCATCAAACCCGCGCTGGCGCGGGGAGAACTGCATTGCATCGGCGCGACCACGCTCGACGAATACCGCAAATATGTGGAAAAGGACGCGGCCCTTGCCCGCCGGTTCCAGCCGGTCATGGTCGAGGAGCCGACGGTGGAGGACACCATCTCCATCCTGCGCGGCATCAAGGAGAAGTATGAACTGCACCACGGCGTGCGGATCAGTGACTCGGCCCTTGTGGCGGCCGCAACGCTCAGCCACCGCTACATCACCGACCGCTTCCTGCCCGACAAGGCGATCGACCTGGTGGATGAGGCCGCCAGCCGTTTGCGGATGGAGGTCGACAGCAAGCCCGAGGAGCTGGACGCGCTGGACCGCCAGATCCTGCAGCTTCAGATCGAGGCGGAGGCGCTGAAAAAGGAAGATGACGCGGCCAGCAAGGACCGGCTGGAAAAGCTGGAAAAGGAGCTGGCCGATCTGCAGGACCAGTCGGCCACGATGACCGCCAAATGGCAAGCCGAACGCGACACGCTGGAACAGGCGCGCGAGTTGAAGGAACAGCTCGACCGCGCGCGGGCGGAGCTTGAGCAGGCCAAGCGCGAGGGCGATTTCGCCAAGGCGGGCGAACTGCAATACGGCCGCATCCCGGGGCTGGAAAAGCAACTCTCCGATGCCGAGGCCCGGCAAGGCGAAGCACTGGTCGCCGAGGCGGTGCGCCCCGAGCAGATCGCCGAGGTCGTCGAGCGCTGGACCGGCATCCCCACCAGCAAGATGCTGGAGGGCGAGAAGGAAAAGCTGCTGCGCATGGAAGACGAGCTTGGCAAACGCGTCATCGGCCAGCGGCAGGCGGTGGAGGCCGTGTCGAAAGCGGTGCGCCGCGCCCGCGCGGGGCTGAATGACGAGAACCGGCCGCTGGGCTCGTTCCTCTTCCTCGGCCCGACCGGCGTCGGCAAAACCGAACTGACCAAGTCGCTTGCCGAATACCTGTTCGACGACGAAACCGCGATGGTGCGCATCGACATGAGCGAGTTCATGGAGAAACATTCGGTCTCCCGGCTGATCGGCGCGCCTCCGGGCTATGTTGGTTATGACGAGGGCGGCGTGCTGACCGAGGCGGTGCGGCGGCGACCCTATCAGGTCGTGCTGTTCGACGAGGTGGAAAAGGCCCATCCGGATGTGTTCAACGTGCTGTTGCAGGTGCTGGACGACGGTATCCTGACCGACGGTCAGGGCCGCAGAGTGGATTTCAAGCAGACCCTGATCATCCTGACCTCGAACCTCGGCGCGCGGGCGCTCAGCGAATTGCCGGAAGGTTCGGACGCCGGCGAGGCGAAGCGCGAGGTGATGGAAGCGGTGCGGGCGCATTTCCGCCCGGAATTCCTCAACCGTCTGGACGAGCAGGTCATCTTCGATCGGCTGAACCGGGCGGATATGGGTGGCATCGTCGAGGTCCAGCTCCGGCGGCTGGAGAAACGGCTGGCGCATCGCAAGATCAGCCTGAGCCTCGATGCCGGGGCGAAAGCCTGGCTGGCGAACGAGGGCTATGATCCGGTTTTCGGCGCCAGGCCGCTGAAACGGGTGATCCAGCGCTACTTGCAGGATCCGCTGGCCGAGATGATCCTGGCCGGTGATGTGCTGGACGGCAGCGAGGTTACGGTGACGGCCGGGCCGGAGGGGTTGATCCTCGGCGACCGGGTGATCGCCTCTGGCCGCAGCAAACCGACCGAGGCGCGGGTGCACTGAGAACGCTGCATCAGGCAAGAACGGCAGGGGGCGTTCGCGCCCCCTTTCCATGTTCCGGGGCACTGGACCAGTTGCCGGCGTGGCACGATGAGTATTTGGGCAAGAAGCAAAGCCCGATCACAAGGGCGCAGTGATGGTCGGACCTTGCCGGGCGGCATCCCATCAAGGCGCTGACGCCGCTTTGCCACGGCCGGACCGAGGGGGCGCCGACGCCACGGCGGGCAGGTGAACCGCCCCCCACATCCGCTGGAACATGACAGGCGCGCGAAAGGCGACGAGCTGTCCGGCTCAGCTGCGGCTACGACGGGGAGCGCGGAAGTATTTACTGTCCACACTGTCGGCAAGTTCGCGGCATTGCGTCGGATCCGGGATGATGCCGGTAAAGACATGCACATAGGTCGACGCATATGAGAAACGCACCTCGGGTGCTTCGAAATCCTCGAGCGTATATTGGCCGATCTGGGTGTAATAGATGACCCGCGCCCGGATGAGCGCCTCCTTCTCCGGATAGCCGAAGCGCAGGAACATGCGGCGCAGCGCGTCGACACGCAGGGCGTCCGCCTGCACCACGACCGCCCTGACTTCGGCCGAGCGGCGCGCCCAGAGCCGGACGGCGATATCCAGCGGCGGGTTGAACAGCGTCTCGTCGATCCAGCACTCGAAGACGTTGATCACCGCGCGCGTGATGTCCGGGGCCGGGCGCATGGCCCGTTCGATGATCGGACTGGTGT
>JAIRJX010000116.1 GCA_031260425.1 Gemmobacter sp. | reverse complement strand
TGCCGAAAGGCGGGCGCGTCGCCGAGGTCGGGGTCTGGGAAGGCGTGTTCAGCAAGCGCATTCTGGAAATCTGCGAGCCGGTCGAGCTTCATTTGATCGATCCGTGGCTCTATCAGCCGGAATTCGGCAATACCGGCTTCGGGAAGAAGAAGAACGAAAACCTGATGGAGCAGAAATATCAGGACGTTTGCGCCGCCTTTGCGGGTGATGCGCGGGTCAAGGTGCATCGTGCGACCTCGGACGAGGCGCTGGCGGCCTTGCCGGATGGCTCACTCGACTGGGTTTACCTTGATGGCAACCACAATGCGCCCTTTATCAACAACGACATAGCACTTTCGTTGAAGAAGGTGAAGCATGACGGTATCATCGCCGGCGACGACTTCAACTGGATGGCCGAGGAGCTTGGTGCACCGGTGCGGCGTGCGGTGGAGGCGGCGATGGCCGAGCTTGACGGTCAGGCCACGCTGAAGCTTTTCGCCAATCAGTGGATGATGCGGCTGAACCGCCCCGCGTCGTAACGTAGCGGAGGGGCGCGGCGATTATTCCCTTTGTGCTCTTCCCACCTTGGCCTAAGCTTCCGGCCGGGGTGGGCAGCATGTCCCCGTCATGGGGCAACAAAGGAGTCTGGGATGAGCAAGAGAGACGACCTGATCGCGAAATATGCCGCGGATCTGCGCAACAAGTGCAAGATGGAACCGGATATGGCGCTTCTCACCAAGGTTACGATCGGGTGTGGCCCGGCCATCTACAATGCCGACAGTGAAACCGTCGCTGCCTCGTCCAGCGATGAGCTGGAAACGGTGAAGCGCAATTTCCTGATCAAGAAGTTGGGGCTTGACGACGGTCCGAAGCTGATGGAGGCCATCAACGCGGTGACCGACACTTACGGCAAGTCGGAGCGCAACAAGTATCGTGCCGTCGTCTATTACATGCTGGTCAAGCATTTCGGCAAGGAAGCCGTCTACGCCTGAGTGCGGGGCTGCCCTTCGTACAGGCGGGCTTCCGCAATCCTGAAAACGCCCGCCAGCGCGGGCGTTTTGTCTGTTGGCGCCCGAGTCCGTCTCTTCGCTCCGGAAAGATGCGAGGCGGATTGCCCGGGTTGCGGGACAAATTGAATCATATCGTCAGCGCTTCGGCTTTGCCCCGGATGCCCGGTTCTGCTAGGTTCAACATATGGGCAGGACGCCCGGGACCTTGACAGATCACGTGTGGTGCTGAGGGAGCACGTGGGGTGGATGGAGGGTCCCGTTGGGGTCGGGGCCCTCCATTTTTGTTGTGGTACTCTCGGGCCAAGTGCCGGGTATTTCGCGGCCCGTCGCCAATTGGGCCTCAGCCGATGGCGCATGATCGGCGATCCGGATAAGGTATTTTGGCGAGCGTGAAGATGGGCGTTGGGGGTAATATCTCTGCCCCGCGAGGATCAGGGCCCCACGTCGCCCAGTTTGCAGACGATGCGCCATTCCTCCGCCGTTACCGGCTGCACCGACAGGCGCGAGGTGGTAACCAGCGCCATCTTCCCGAGCCCCGGTTGGGTCTTGCAGGTCTCCAGGCTTACCGGTCGTGGCACCGGGCGGAGTGCGCGGATATGCACACAATCCCAGCGCGGATCGTCGCTGGTACTGTCGGGCGTGCTTTCAGCGCAGACCTCGACGATGCCGACGATCTCTTTCCCCTGGTTGGAGTGGTAGAAGAAGCCCCGGTCGCCGATTTTCATCGCCCGCATGTTGTTGCGCGCCTGGTAGTTGCGCACGCCGCCCCATTCCTCGCCCGCGTCGCCTCTGGCAACCTGCTGGTCCCAACTCCAGGCGTCGGGTTCCGATTTGAACAGCCAGTAATTCATCCGACCACCTTCTTCCATTCGGTGACCTGCACGCTTTCGAACAGCCCGGCCAGCGCGTAGGGATCCCGCGCCGCCCAATCCCGCGCCTGATCCATCGTTTCCACCTCGAGGATCACCAGAGAGCCGCACATCTCGCCCGTTTCGGTCAGGAACGGGCCAGCCATCTCGACGATGCCGGATTGCCTGATATGTGCCAGATGGGCGGCGCGGGTGTCGAGGCGTATCTGCAACGATCCGGGCTTGTCCTTGCAGATGAGGGCGGCGCGCATGGCTTACTCCTGTTTCAGGGGGCGGGTGAGGAGGCTCTGCATCGCCTCGGCAAGGGTGACGCGGCCGGTGCACAACGCGGCGATCATGGCGGTGATCGGCATCTCGAATCCCTCGCTCTCGGCAATGCGGGTCACTGCTTCGGCAGTGGCGATGCCTTCGACCGTGGCTCCTGGTTCGGGCGGCGCTCCGGTGGTCAGCGCCTTGCCGAAGCGGAAGTTGCGCGACAGATCAGAGGTGCAGGTGAGCACCAGGTCGCCAAGGCCGGAAAGCCCGGCCAGCGTCTCCGGCCGGGCGCCATGAGCGGTAGCGAATCGCAGCATCTCGGCATAGCCGCGTGTCATCAACGCAGCACGGGCGGAGTCGCCAAGTCCGGCGCCGATGACCACGCCGGCGGCGATGGCGATGATGTTCTTCAGCGCGCCGCCCAGTTCCGCTCCGATCACATCCGTTGTGCGGTAAAGCCGCAGGCTGGCAGTGGACAGCGCCTGCTGCAACTCGTGGCCCAGCGCGTCGTCGGCACAGGCCAGCGTCAGCGCGGTAGGCTGGCCGCGTGCGATGTCGGCGGCGAAGCTTGGCCCGGTCAGCACCGCCGGATGGGGGTGCAGCGGTGCCAGCAATTCGGCGGGGCCGTGGTGGCGCTTCAGATCAATCCCCTTGCAGCAGGCGACCAGCACCTTGCCGCGCAGGAGGCTGACATGGCTTTCGACGAAACCGCCGATGGCCTGCATCGGCAGCGCAAGGAGCAGCACCTCGGCCGCCGTCGCCTGTGCGAGGTTATCGGTTGCCGTCACCGTATCAGGCAGCATTACCCCGGGCAGTTTCGACAGGCCCCGTCCGGTCAGGCTGCGCCCCCAGAGCGTCACCTCGCCCTCGCGCCCGAGGGCCACGGCCAACGCGCCGCCGAAAGCGCCCGCGCCCAGAACCGCGATCGTCATGCCTTCGCCCCTTTCTTGCCGGAGCCGAGCAGGGCAGGGCTGTGTTGATCGAGCGGCCAGCGTGGCCGGGCGGCCAGCGTCATCCCGTCGCGCCCGCCCCGCCGGAACCGCTCCATCCCTGCCCAGGCGATCATCGCCGCGTTGTCGGTGCAGAGCGCGAGCGGAGGGGCGAGGAAATCAGTCTTCAACTGCGCGCACAGAGCCTGAAGCCGCGCCCGGATCTCGGCATTGGCCGCGACCCCGCCGGCGACGGCGAAGAGGCGCGCGCCGCTCGCCGCCAGCGCGCGGCGAGATTTCTCGGCCAGAATGTCGGCGACAGTGCGCTGGAAAGCGGCGCAGAGATCGGCCCTCGCGGCCCGGCGCAGCCCGCCCTCGGCTGCTACCAGTGCATCGCGCTGCCGCAGTACGGCGGTTTTCAGCCCCGAGAAAGACATGTCGCAGCCCGGCCGGTCCAGCAGCGGGCGCGGTAGTGGGAAGCGGGCGGCATCGCCCGTGGCTGCTTCGGCCTGGATGGCGGGCCCACCCGGTTGCGGCAGGCCGAGGATCTTCGCCACCTTGTCGAAAGCCTCGCCCGGCGCGTCGTCGATGGATCCGCCCAGCCGGGTGAAGGCCTCCGCCCCCTCGACCAGCAGAAACTGGCAATGTCCGCCGGAAACCAGCAGCATCAGATAGGGATAGCTCACCATATCCGTCAGGCGCGGGGTCAGTGCATGGCCCGCCAGATGGTTCACACCCACCAGCGGCAACCCGGTGGCGGCGGCCAGCCCCTTGGCGCACATCACCCCCGACAGCACGCCGCCGATCAGCCCCGGCCCTGCCGTTACCGCAATGCCATCGAGCGTGGAAAGCGTTACCCCGGCCTTGGCCAGCGCCTGCTCGACACAGAGATCCAGCCGCTCGGCATGGGCGCGGGCGGCGATCTCGGGCACCACGCCGCCGAAGGCCGCGTGCAGCGCCACCTGCCCCTCCACCACCGAGGAAAGAATCTCCGGCCGCAACCCCGGCCGATGCCGCACCACGGCGGCGGCGGTATCGTCGCAACTGCTTTCGATGCCAAGAAAGGTAAGGCTGTCGGGCATGGGCTCCGGGTCCGGCGGTCTGCCGTTGAAACGCTGTTCCGCCCGAGGTAACACCGCTGCCATGGTCAGGCAATCCCGCACCCCGCCCGGCACCCCGCCAGTCATCCTCATCACCCGCCCGGCGGCGCAGGCCGCGCGTTTCGCCGCCGCACTGCGGGAGCGGATTGCCGGGGCGCGAATCGTCCTCAGCCCGCTGATCGCGCCGGATTTCGTGGCCTTCACCGTGCCGGAGCGGGTGTTCACCGCCGTCATCCTCACCTCGGAAACCACGCTGGAGGCGCTGCGGCGCTTGCCCGGGTTGCGCGCGCGCCTGCCCGACTTTGCCTTTTGCGTCGGCCAGCGCACGGCGGCAGCGGCGGCCGGCATGGGCTTCCGGCCGGTTTCCGCCGATGGCGATGCCGAGGCGCTGCTGACGCTGATCCTTGCCCGGCGGCCGGAAGGCCCGCTCCTGCATCTGCATGGTGCGGAGCCGAGCGGCACCCCCGCCCCCCGGCTGACGGCGGCGGGGATCGAGACGCTGGGCGTCGTCACCTACCGTCAGGCGCCGCAGCCCCTGACGGCGGAGGCGGTAGCGGCGCTGTCGGGGTCCGGCGTGGTGCATCTGCCGGTATTCTCGCCACAAACCGCGCGGGTGCTGGCGGGGTATCTGGCCGCCCCGCCGGGTCCTGCGGCCCGCCTGGATTTCATCGCGATCTCCGAGGCCGCCGCCCTGCCGCTCCGGGAGTTCGGCCCGGTGACGGTTGCCCGGCGGCCTGACGGCCCGGCGATGATGGCTGCGCTTTGCGACCGCATCCGCGACAACCCCCGGCTTGAGCCGGAAGGGCCAAGGGGCTACCCTGCCGGAAAAGGCGGTGACGAAAGGGCATGATCATGGCAGAACCGGACACCCGCGCCTCCGAACCCGACGCCTTGCCCGCTCCGCGCCCGGAGGATCCGGTTTTTCAGTCCGCGCCGGAAAAGCCGGGGCCGGAAAAGCCGGAACTGGCCAGCGGGATCATCCGATCCGCCTCGCAGGGCACATCTCGTCCGGGGGGCGGGGCGGGGCGATTTCTTGGCCTGCTGCTGGGTGGTGTGGCCGCAGCAGTGCTGGGTTTCGGCCTTGCCACTTATGGCGTGCGTAAGGACTGGCCGCTGTTGCGATCCACCGCGCCGCAGACCGAGGCGCTGGCTGCCGAGCTTGCCGCGCTGAAGGCCGAGGCCACCGCCTTGTCGGATCGGGTCGCCGGGCTGGAAGTCGCGCTCGATGCCCGCGTGACCCCGCCGATCGATCTGGTCCCGCTGGAGGCACGCATCGCCGCACTGGAGGCCGCCCCGACAGGTGGTGATGCGGCGGGCCTTGGGCAGCTTCAGGCCCAGGTGGCCGAACTCTCCGCCCGGCTTTCTGCCGAGCGGGACAGTGCGGCGCAGATCACCGCCGAGATTGACGCACAGGTGAAGGAACGGATGGGCGCCGCTGAGGCCGAAGCCGCTGCCCTGCGCGACGGGGCCGAGAAGCACGCGCTGCTCCTCGACCTGAAGACCGCCTTCCGCAGTGGCGTTGACCTATCCAAAAGTATCGCCGCCGCGAAGGCCGCCGGGATCGACCTGCCGCCGCCCGTTGCCGCGCTGGCCGATCATCCGCTCAGCCTCAGCGGATTGCAGGCAGAATTCCCCGAGGCTGCCCGCGCCGCCCTTGCCGCCACCCGCTATGCCGATATGGGGGATACTTTCACCGAACGCGCGCTGACTTTCCTGAAAAGCCAGACCAATGCCAGAGCGCTGACCCCGCAGGACGGCACCGATCCCGATGCGGTGCTGTCGCGGATGGAGGATGCGCTGGACGGCGGCGACATCGCCACCACGCGCGCCCTTGCCGATGATCTGCCGGAGCCGGGCCGGGCGGCGCTGGCGGGCTGGCTTGCCGAGGCTGATGCATGGCTGGCCGCTGATGCGGCGCTTGCCGCCCTGCTTGCGGAACAGTGAGGGGGATACGATGCTCTGGACGCTCATCAAGGTTCTGCTGTTCTTTGCCCTCGTCGCCGGTCTTACCTGGGGGGCGGTGTGGCTGCTCGATGTAAGCGGCGGGATGCGGATCGACGCGGCGGGATACGAATTCACCCTTGGCCCGCTTCAGGTGGTGATCGGGCTCGTCGCGCTGCTTTTCGGCCTGTGGCTGCTCCTGCGGCTTATCGGCCTCACCGTTGCCTTGCTGCGTTTCCTCAATGGCGACGAGACCGCGCTTTCGCGCCATTTCGACCGCAACCGCGAGCGCAAGGGCTATCAGGCGCTGGCCGAGGGGTTGACCGCGCTTGCCTCGGGCGAGAGCCGTATCGCGCTGTCGCGGGTGCAGAAGGCGGAAAGGCTGCTGGGCAAGCCCGAACTTACCGATCTGCTGACCGCGCAGGCGGCAGAGGCTGCAGGCGATGGCGCGCGGGCCACCGCCGCCTACAAGCGGCTGCTCGATCATGACGCCACGCGTTTCGTGGCGATCCGGGGCCTGCTCGCGCAGAAGATGGCGGAGGGCGACCGCGAAACCGCGCTGAAGCTGGCCGAGAAGGCTTTTGCGCTGAAGCCCCGCCATGGCGAGATCCTGGACATCCTGCTGCAACTGCAATCCGGGGCGCAGGACTGGAAGGGCGCCCGCGAGACGCTGAACGCCAAGATGCGGGCGGGCAGTCTTTCCAGGGACGTGTTCCGCCGCCGTGACGCGGTGCTGGCCTTGCAGGAAGCGCGCGGTATCTTCGAGAGCGGCGCCATCACCGGCGCGCGCGAGGCCGCGATTCAGGCCAACAAGCAGTCGCCGGATCTGATCCCCGCCGCGGCGCTCGCCGCCCGGACCATGGCCCTGTCTGGCGACGCCAAGGGCGCCACCCGTGTATTGCGCAAGGCGTGGGAGATGCAACCGCATCCAGACCTTGCAGCGGCCTTCGCCGGGATCGTGCCCGAGGAAACGCCGCAAGCCCGGCTGAAACGTTTCCGCAGCCTGACTGACCTGCACCCGCGTGACCCGGAAACCCGGATGCTGCTGGCCGAGCTGAACATCGCCGCCGAGGATTTCCCCACTGCGCGCCGCGTGCTGGGTGATCTGCCCGATAGCCATCCCACCGGCCGGGCGCTGGCCCTGATGGCTGCCGTGGCGCGTGGCGAGGGTGCCGACGAGGCCGAGGTGCGCGGCTGGCTGGCCAAGGCCTTGGTCGCGCCGCGCGGCCCGCAATGGTGCTGCGACAAATGCCAGGCGATCCACGCGGCCTGGACCCCGGTCTGCGACAATTGCGGCGGTTTCGACACGCTGAGTTGGCGCGCGCCGCCGCAGATCGCCACGCCCTCGCCCGGCGGTGCGGAGCTGTTGCCCCTCCTCGTCAACCCGCCTCGCGTCGCGGAGCCGGAGCCCGCAGCTGGGGAAAAGGAGGCGGAGCCCGTCGACCTCGCCGCCATCGTCCGCAGTGCAAATTAGGGCTACACAGCGCGCAGGCGGGGTGATATCAGCACGCCACGGTGACGCAGCGCCATGGCTTTCCTGCAACGGACGCCTTGACGCCACGGTGCCCGGTCTCTAACAGGACCACGAGAAGTGCCGGTGTAGCTCAGCTGGTAGAGCACGTCATTCGTAATGATGGGGTCGGGGGTTCGAGTCCCTTCACCGGCACCAGTAACTTACTGGGATATCTGCAAAAGCGCCGTCCTTCGGGGCGGTGTTCTGCTTTTCCGAAGTTGCGGTTTACCAAAGTCGGGGAGCCTGGCGGAACCGGAGGGACGATGACCGATCCGCCGTTATGCGCGGCTGGCTCAGTCCCGACCCATGCTGCGCGCCTTGGCGGATGCCGCGTCCAGCGCCGCCGAAATAGCCTCGGGGAAGCCACAGGTCCGGGCGGCCGAGAGGCCCGCTGCGGTGATGCCGCGATAGGACATATAGGCCTCGATCACGGCGCCGACCTCGGCCATTTTCCTGGTGAGGATCCCAGCCGATCCGCAGATCACCGCCTCGACGGCGCGCATCGCCACATGGTCGGAAAGCCCGTTTCTGCGGGCGTGATCCAGCATCGCCTGCGCCATCAGCGCCGGATAGGCGGCCCCCGATCCCGAAAGGGCCGAGAGATAGTCGAGCTGCGCCTCGTTCTCCACCTGGTCCTCGGTGCCGATGGCCGAGAGGAGACGGGCAGTCAGGGCAATGTCGGGGTCGAGGACACCCGCCCCGGCGACCCAGGGCGTATAGGATTGTCGGGTTGTCGCGCCGCCACTGGGCATGGTGCGCACGATCCGGGCTTTTGGCGCCAGCGTCTGCAACCGCTCCAGCGTCCAGGCCGCCATGAAGGAGATCACCAGATGGTCCTGCGGCGCAAAGCCCGGGACGGGGAAATCCTCGGGCCGGACCGACAGGACGATGGTTTCGCATTGATCACAGACCTCGGTGGCATCCCGCGCCCAGGCCACGCCGGGATGGGCCGCGTATTTTTTCGAAGGCCCCGAACGGTTGAGCAAAACCAGGTCCTGCGCCGGCCAGAGCCCCTGGGTCAGAAGATTTTCGCCCAAGGCATGGCCCAGCCACCCCGTCGCACCGATGATCCCGAGTTTGCCCATGGTTCTGCCTTTCAACGGACGATTTCGGCCCGTGCCCGCAAGGTTCAGGCGTCAGGTGCGTTCCGTGATCACGCCCTCGACGAAGAGAAGCTCGCGCTGCGCGGCCTTGTTCGCCCAGACCATGGCCGCTGCGTAGTCGGGATCGTGATAGCACGCCTTCGCCGTCGCCATATCGGCGAATTCCACCAGCACGACACGGGTGCTGCCCAGTCTTTCCACCAATTCCGGCGCCTGGTCGCCCCGTATGAGCCGCGCGCCATATCTGGCCGCGATCGGCGCCCAAAGCCGCCCGTATTCCGCCTGCGCCGCCTCGTCGATCAAGGCGCTGCCCATGATCAGCCAGTATCCCTTCATGGTCCCTCTCCTTGCCGCGTGATTCCATCGCTCCGACTTGCAGCAGCTTGATGCTGGCCGGTAGAGAACCCGTCAATATGCCGCCGCAGTCCCGGATAGTTTGTGCCGTCGAAGAGGCGGCGCCCCCGGGCCGCGGATGGCATATCGGCAAGACGGCCACGGAAGATGTTTCAAATCCAATACGATTTGAAACAAACACACAATCCTTCTGGATCGCCCTCCCACAGTTTGGCCGAAGTGCGTTGATCCTGCGCGGCGCCCGGCCCGGCGCGATGCCTCATATCGGGCCAAGCCAGCTCTCCTGTTCAGAAACGAGAAGAACCGCATGTCCGTGAGCTATCTGAAACTATCTTCCCGGACAATGCTCGGGGGCCGGGCCCTCCGTAACCGGGTGGCCTTTGGTAGCCCATACCGCGAACATGTCCGAAAACGGGCTGCCGGGGCCGCGCCATATCGGATATTACGAGGAACGCGCACGCGGCGGCGCGGCAATGATCGTCATTGAGCCGATGCCTGTCCATGCCGCGACCATCCTGACGCGCGGAGACTTCCGCCATTCCGATGATAGTGTCATTGCGCATTTCAAGCCGGTTACCGAGGCCATCCATCGCCATGGCGCCCTAGCGCTCCAGCAGCTCTATCATATTGGAAGCCATGGGGATTCGGACCTGTCCTTCCACCCGCACTGGTCCCCGTCCGGCATGCCCAGCTATCATGACAGCGACGGCTCGCACGCGATGTCGGAGGCCGAGATTCTCGAGACGATCGACGGCTTTGTGCAGGCGGCGCGGCGATGCCGGAAGGCAGGCTTCGATGGGGTGGAGGTCTGGGCGGCCTATCACGGCTTCGTCGATCAGTTCTGGACACCCTGGTCGAACCGGCGCGAAGATCGTTGGGGCGGTTCGCTGGAGAACCGCACCCGGGTTTCGCGCGAGATCCTGACCCGCATCCGCGAGGTTTGCGACCCGGATTTCATCGTCGGACTGGCCGTCAGCGACGAGACCGACTATCGCCATACGCTGAGCCGCGCCGATCTTCGCGAGATCGTCGCCCTGCATGATGGGTTGGGCATCATCGACTATGTGACCTGCGGCGCCGGCAGCTATTTAAACTTCGAAAAGCAGATGCAGACCTTCGTCTTTCCCGAAAAGCCCGGGACGGATCTGGCGGCGGAGCTCAAGAAGGTGGTCAAGACGGCGCTGGTCACCGCCGAAAGCCACATCCGCACCCCGGAAAATGCCGAGACCATCCTTGGCGAGGGGGCGGCCGATCTGGTTTCGATCGTGCGCGGCCAGATTGCCGATCCTCGCGACCGGGTCGCTGCCTGCCGGGACCGGCTTCCAGAAGGCCCTGCCGGGACGGGACACCATGCCGGGCTGGGAGAAAGGTAATGTCTTCTCGGTCGAGGAGGTGATGTCGTGTGGTGCCCGGCTGGGCAGGCGCGTACTGCTTCTGGACGAAAACGGCGGTTGGTGCGGCTGCGGGACGGCCTGGAAACTGGCTGAGGATGGGCACGAGGTCACCCTGGTCATGCTCGATCCGATGGTGGGCAGGGAATTGCAGCGCACCTCGGCGGATTCGGCGCTGCGCCGGACGCTCAACCACCTGAAGGTGCGCTTCGTCGTAGAGTCGAGCGTGCACGAATGGCACGGCAATGCCGCAACCCTCGTGCTGAGCTCGGGCACCGGTATGCATGTCTACCTGACGCGCGAGGAATCCGACGAACTGGTCAAACACGGCGCCCGCATCATCCGCGGGCGGGCGAGGGTGATCGTGCAGACCTCGTTGCTTGTCGTCGATGGCGTCGTTGCCCGCACCCGCCACGCAGCGGATTGCGGCGCAAATGGCGTCATGGTTCTTCCGCCTTTCTTTGAAGGTCCGACCTCCGACGAGGATATCATCGCCTTTTACAGCAGCGTCTCGGAGGATGGTCTGCCGATCATCGGCTATAATGTTCCGCAGGCTGTGGGCGTTGCCATCACGCCCGATCTGTTCCGCAAGCTGGCCGAGATCCCGAATTTCGCGACCATGAAGGACAGCAGCGGCGATCTGGCCGCGCAAGCCGATCTGATCGGCACGGGCATTCCCATGATGAACGGCGCCGATCCCCTTACACCGTTTGCGCTTTATGGCGGAGCCTCGGATCTGATCCGGGGTGGCGCGAACTTCGCGCCGAAAACCTGCGCTGCCATGGTGGAAGCTGCCGGGAAGGGCGACTGGGACAAGGTGCGGCAGCTCTGGCAGCCCCTGCAAGCGGTGATGAACCTGATCTGGCAGGGCGACTATGTCCAGTCGGTCTATGCAGCGGCGGAGATGACGGGCCATGGCGCCGGAAATCCGCGCCGTCCGCTGAGTGTGCTCCGACCGGAAAAGCACGCGGCACTTGCGGCAACAATGCGCGGGCTGATCGAGGCAGAGCGGACGTGATCGCTTCGGCGCGGCGATTCGTTTGCCGTGCCGGGGGCCAAGGGTTTCGGGGGCTCCCCGAGAGGAGCCCTTCCGTTCGGGCTCCGGTTGCGGCGGCGGATGCCGGGGCCCGGGACGGCTGGATTGCATACATGGTCGCGATGCACCCGTCCTGCGGGATCATACTGCGGTCAGATACTTGTCGCGGGGAAAGCCATAGGCGCCGATTTTCGAGGTCAGGTATTGCCCGCCGACGAGCGCTTCGGCCAGTTTCACCGCCGCGCGAACGCCGTCGATGACCGGTATCCCGGTCTGGGCCTGCAATCGCTCGCACAATTCCGACATGCCGGAGCAACCCAGCAGCACTGCTTCGGCGCCATCGTGATCGCGGGCCGCCTTGATCTCGTGCAGCAGGCGCAGCTCGCACCGCTCCGGCTCCTGTTCCAGCGCCAGAACCGGCATGTTCACCGCGCGCACGTTTCGGCATCGCGCTACCGCGCCATAACTGGCCACGAGATCTTCTATGATGGGAACCGAGCGCGGCAGTGTCGTCACGATCGAGAAACGGCTGGAAACCGTGTCCGCCACCTGAATGCCGGCCTGGCAGATACCGATGACCGGCCCCCGGGCGACCTCGCGCGCGGCTGCCAATCCGGGATCGTCGAAACAGGCGATGACATAGGCGTCAAAACCCTGCGCCTCGCCCACCCGGATCAGGTCAAGCATGGCGGGGACCGCAAGTGCGCCGTCGGCATGGCCCTCGATACTGGCCGGGGTGCCCCTGGGGTTTCTCGCTTCGACGACTGTGCCGGGAAAGGCGGCCCGGCGGGCGCTTTCGCCGATCTGTGCCGTCATCGAGGCGGTGGAGTTGGGATTGATTACAAGAATGCGCATCATTTCACCGCAGCGGCAAGAAGGGATTGGGTGGGCATCGGCGGCGGCGGCAGCACGAACTGCTGGTCCGATGTGATGTAGTTGTCGCCATGAAGCCGGGCGATCGGCTGATAGGTTTCCGGATTCACACGTCGCCCGGCGGCATCCAGACAATCGCGTCGCACATGCATCTGCACGACCTCGCCGATGATCAGGAGACGCCGCGGGTATTCGATGAGCCGCTCGACCCGGCATTCCATGGCACAGGGGCTCTCGGCGATGCGCCGGGCGCGGAGATGGACGCAGGGCGCAGGGGTCAGTCCTGCCAGCGCCATCTCGTCCACATCCTCGTCCACGGCCAGCCCGCAAACCAGCATGGCCTGCGACAGCGCCATGTCGACCATGTTCACCACGAATTCGCCGTCGCGCCGGATATTGCGGACGGTGTCCTTTTCCTGTCCGTCGGGCCGGGTCTGGATACCGAGCACCACGAGCGGCGGTTCGTGCGAGACGACGTTGAAAAAGCTCATCGGCGCGGCATTGTCCCGTCCGTTTTCCGACTGCGTGGAGACCAGCGCTATGGGCCGGGGGCCGACGAAATTGGTCAGCAGTCGGTAGCGGTCCTCTTGCCCGAGGCGGGTGAAATCAAACTCCATGTTCTTCGCCATCTGCGTTCTATCCCTCTGGATGACGGGCAGAGAACCCGCTATCATCTCTAACATGATTGTCGACATTTTTGTTGTCAATAAGAACATCCTGCCGATTGACTTTCGGGAGGGCGCGGCAAGAATGGCGAACAGAAAAGGAGTTCCGATGTATCAGGGCAAGGAAGCCGTGCCTGGACCAGCAGCAGAAATTTGCGAACGGATCTGGCTGTCCATCGCCGAGCGCAGGCTGCGCCCCGGCACACGGCTGAAAGAGGAGCAACTGGCGGAGGTGTTCGATGTCAGCCGCGCCCGGGTCCGGCAGGCTTTGGCGATGCTGGAAAGCGACGGGCTCGTGACGATCCTGCCCAATCGCGGCGCCTTCGTATCGGAACCGGGCGTCGATGAGGCGCGCGACGTGTTCCACTTCCGCCGTCAGGTCGAGGCGCGGGTGGTCGAACGCCTGAGCTCCAATATTTCGGAGGATGCGTTGCCCCGGCTGGAGGCGCATCTTGCGCTGGAGCGGGAGGCCGATGCACGCGGCGACACCACGGCAACCATCCGGCTATCGGGCGGGTTTCACATGTTGCTGGCCGAACTGGCCGGGTCGACCTTCCTGACCAGCATGTTGCGCGACCTGATTTCCCGCTCGACCCTCATCACCACCATGTATCGCCGCCATTCGCACCACAATTGCGGCCCTGACGAACATGCCGCGCTGATCGACAGGATTCGTGCACGCGACCTCGCCGGCGCCCTTGAGGCGATGGAGCAGCATCTGCGTCATGTCGAGAACGAACTTGACCTGACCGAAGACGTGCCGGTGCTGCGCGATCTGCGCGACGCGCTGGTCTGAAGCGGGCCTCGGACCGCGCCGATCGGCCGCTGTGACGGGCTATCCGGTTGCAACGACATCCTCCGGAAAAGAGGGTGGCGACGCCATGCTTCCGCCTTTCGGGATATGTCAGACAAAATTGTCGACAAAATTATTGACATAAAAGTTATCGAGCGGCAGTCTCTCAGATGTCGCCTTGCCGGAATCGTCCGGCCGACCTTTGTAACCGCCGGACCGGCCCGCATCAGACGGGCGCCCCCCGGCCTCTGACAGGGACAGACCATGACCAGACTCAAAGCCACGCTTCTATCCTGCGTCGCTCTAGCCTGCTTCGCGGGCGCTTCATCGGCTCAGACGCTCCGTTGGGGGGCGGGACGCGATATCAACTCGCTCGATCCCTATTCCTACGGGTCGACCTTCACCCTTGCCTTCCTGAACCATGTCTATGAAGGGCTGGTGCGCTATAACGAAAAGCTGGAGATCGAGCCGGCGCTGGCGACCGGATGGGAAGTGCTGCCCGGCAATGTCTGGCGCTTCAAGCTGCGTGAGGGTGTGAAGTTTCATGATGGTGCCGATTTTACGGCCGATGACGTCGTGGCCTCGCTCACCCGTGTCAGCCACCCGGATTCGCCGCTGCGCGGCAACCTTCCCGCCTATGTCTCCTCGGCCAAGGTCGATGACCATACGGTCGATATCACCGTGAACGGCAGCTATCCCCTGCTGCTGAATGACCTGACCAATATCCATATCTTCGATGCCGGCTGGCTGACCGAGCACCATGCCGAGGTGCCAACCGATGTGGCGAAGAATGTTGAAGGCTATCCGACGTTCAACGCCAACGGCACCGGCCCGTTCAGCGTCGAAAGCCGCGTTCCCGACAGCAAGACCGTGCTGGTGGTGAACGAAGGCTGGTGGGATACACCGAAACACAACCTGAAGCGTATCGAGTTCACGCCGATCGCATCGGATGCAACCCGGGTCGCGGCACTTCTGTCGGGCGAGATCGACTTCACCGAAAAGGCTCCGATCCAGGATCTGCCGCGCCTCGAAGCCGCTCCGGGGGTGAAGGTGATGGAGGGATCCGAACTGCGCACCATCATGTTCGGCTTTACCTTCGCCGACAAGCTGCATAACGGGCAGCCCAACCTCTTCAAGGACAAGAAAATGCGCGAGGCGGTGGCAGCGGCCATCGACCTTGACCTGATCCAGAAGAAGGTCATGCGGGGCAAGTCGCGCAACACCGGCACCGTGATCGCGCCGGCGATTCCCGGCTATGACGTCGCACTTGATACGCCCAATGCCTTCGATCCCGAAAAGGCCGCCACGCTGATCAAGGAGCTCGGCGCCGAGGGCTATGAGTTCGAGATCGTCTGCGCAAATGATATGTGGCTGAACGAGGAAGAGATCTGTAACGCGATCGTCTCGATGCTGACCCGCGCCGGACTGAAGCCGGTGCTGTCGATCGGTCCGAACGCCGTGCAGCAGATCAAGCAGACCAATGGCGAGGCCGACATGTTCAGCTTCGGCTGGGCTAATGAGCCGATGCTGGACAGCTATTCGATTCTGCTTCAGGTTTTCCACTCGCGGACCGACAACGCCGGTGTGTTTGACTGGGGCGGCTGGAGCTATCCGGAATTGGACAAGCTGGTTGACGCCGCCTCGACCGAACTCGACCGGGAAAAGCGCCTCGCCATGCAGACCGAGGCCCTGAAGATCGTGAAGGACGAGCTGATCATGCTCCCCTTCCACCAGCAGCCGATGGCTTGGGCCACCTCGGACAAGGTGGAGAGTGTGATCCAGCTTTCGGATAACAAGGGCCGGCACTGGATGACCCGCATGGCGGAATGACCCAAGCGGCCCGGCCCCGGGGTTCGGGGGCCGGGCCAGCCCGTGCAATCGCTCTGAAGGGGCCTTCGCCTTGATCGTATTTCTCATTAAACGTCTGGCCAATGCGGCGCTGGTCATGCTGGCGGTGGCGCTGATGGCCTTCCTGATCTTCCGCTTCGTCGGCGATCCGGTGCAATTGATGGTCAATGAACAGACCACTCAGGCCGAGAGGGACGCGTTGCGCGAAGACCTCGGCCTGAATGACCCGGTTCCGCTGCAGTTCCTGCGCTTCGTCGGCAATGCGGTGCAGGGGGATTTCGGAGTTTCCTACCGCAATCAGCAAAAGGTGATGAGCCTCATTGCCGAACGCTTCCCCGCCACCATCGAGCTGGTATTTCTGGCCACGGTCATCTCGCTGGTCGTCGGTGTGCCGCTTGGCGTCTATACCGCCATCCATCGCGGGAGCTGGATCAGCGAGGGCTTGCAGTTTCTTTCCATCATCGGTGTCTCGCTGCCCAGTTTCGTCATCGGTATCCTGCTGATCCTGGTATTTTCCGTGATGCTCAACATCGCGCCGGCCTTCGGGCGGGGGGAGGTCGTCAGCATCGGCTGGTGGACCACGGGCCTGCTGACGCGTTCGGGCCGGGCCGCGCTCATCCTGCCTTCGATCGCGCTGTCGCTCTATCAGATCACATTGGTGATGCGGTTGGTCCGGGCCGAGATGATGGAGGTGCTGCGCTCCGATTTCATCAAATTCGCCCGGGCGCGCGGCGTGCCGCGCTGGCGTGTCCATTATGTCCACGCGCTGCGCAATTGCCTGATGCCGATGGTCACGATGACCGCCATGAATATCGGCTCGCTCATCGCCTTTGCGCTGATCACCGAGACAGTGTTCCAGTGGCCCGGCATGGGGATGCTGTTCATCCAGGCGGTAACCTTCGTCGATATTCCGGTGATGGCGGCCTATCTCTGTGTGGTTTCCTTCATCTTTGTTGCGCTGAACACGCTGGTCGACATCACCTATGCGCTGATCGATCCCCGTCTGCGCATGGCAAGGGGCTGAGCTGATGACCATTCTTCCTCGCCAGGTCTCGCGTCTCGCCCGCTTGCGCCAGAGCGACCTGTGGTGGTCGTTCACCCGCAATCGCGGCGCCATGGCGGCGGCGGGCCTGCTTCTGGTGCTCATCGTCAGCGCCTTCACAGCACCGCTTTATGTGGTGCAGAACCCGTTCGATCCGGCGCAGCTTGATCTTCTGAACGCCGAATACCCGCCGATCTGGGCCGAGGGTGGGCAATGGCCCTATATCCTCGGCACCGATACGCAGGGGCGCGACATCCTGTCGGCCATCCTTTACGGCACGCGCATTTCCGTTCTGATCGGCCTTGCCTCGGTCTTCTTCGCACTAGCGGTCGGTATCGGCACCGGGCTGGTGGCGGGCTACTATGGCGGGCTGATCGAGAACCTGCTGATGCGCTTCGGCGATATCCTGCTGTCGATCCCCACCATCCTGATCGCCATCCTGGTCAGCGCCATCGTGCGGGAACTGCTGCCGCCCTCCTTGCGCGAGGTGGGCGCGGGCGGGGTGCTCGTCTTTGCCATCGTGCTGTCGGGCTGGGTGCAATATGCCCGCACCGTGCGGGCGCAGACGGCGGTAGAGCGCGGCAAGGAATACGTGCAGGCGGCCCAATTGCTGAAAGTGCCCGCCCGGCGCATCATGTTCCGCCACATCCTGCCCAATACGCTGACCCCGATCCTCGTGGCCGCCACGCTCAACTTCGGCATGGCGATCCTGACCGAGGCCACGCTTTCCTTCCTGGGGATCGGGATGCCGGCCAGCCAGCCGAGCCTCGGCACCCTGATCCGGCTGGGCAACCAGTTCCTCTTCTCCGGCATGTGGTGGATCACCGTCTTTCCGGTGCTGCAACTCTGCCTGCTGGTCGTTGCCGTCAACATTCTCGGGGATTGGTTGCGCGATGCCCTGAATCCGAAACTGAGGTGATCCATGTCTGACCTTCTGATCCGCAATATCCGCCCGATGGGGGCCGAGACGCAGGATATCCTGATCCGGGCGGGCCGTATCGCCGCCATCGGCAAGGATCTGGCCGCCGGGGAAGCCCCGGTCGAGGATGGCGCGGGCGCCATCGCCATCCCGACGCTGGTCGAGGCCCATACCCATCTCGACAAGACCGTCTGGGGTATGCCATGGTATACGGGCCGCAAGGGGGGCGATCTGCAGGCCCTGATCGACAATGAGCGCAACGGCCGCATTCCGCTGGGCCTTGATGTCCACCGCCAGTCGATGCGCCACGCCATCCGGTTGATCGAGAACGGCACGGGTCATATCCGTAGCCATGTCGATATCGACACCGATCACGGGCTGACCCTGCTGGAAGGCAAGATGGCCACCCGCGCGGCGCTGGCGGATGGTGTCGATATCCAGATCGTCGCCTTCCCGCAATCGGGCCTGATGAACCGTCCCGGCACTTATGAGCTGATGGACGAGGCGCTGGCCATGGGCGCCGATGTGGTGGGCGGGCTTGATCCCAGCTCGATGGACCGCGATCCGAAAGGCTCGCTCGATGCGCTGTTCCGGCTGGCCGGGAAGCACGGCAAGCCCATTGATATCCACCTGCATGAACATGGCGAACTGGGTGCCTTCACGCTGGAGGAGATCATCGCCCGCACCCTTGCACACGGGATGCAGGGGAAGGTGGGTGTGTCGCATTGCTTCTGCCTTGGGATGTCTGATCCGCTGCGGGTTGGGCCGCTGATGGAGGCAGTGGCGAAGGCCGATATCCGCATCTTCACCACCGGCCATCCCTCGGCCGAGGTGCCCAGCCTGCAGGACATGCGCGCCATGGGGATCAAGGTCGGCATGGGCTGTGACGGCATCCGCGACACCTGGGGGCCATGGGGCCAACCCGACATGCTGCACCGTGCCCGTATCGTCGGCATGAAGAACCGGATGCGCCGCGATGACGAGCTGGAATTGCTGCTTGATGTCGCTTCGCGTGGCGGGGCCGAGGCCATGGGGCTGGAGGCGCCGGGCCTGCAACCCGGCGGCCCCGGCGATCTGACATTGGTTGCCGGAGAGACGCTGGCCCATGCCGTGGTCGAGGAAACGCCGCGCCCGCTGGTGGTGAAGCGGGGGCTGGTGGTGGCGCGGGCGGGCAGGCTCACGCTTCCCGGCGTGGTGATGCCATGACGGCGGGAAGTGCGTCTGCCCTGGCTGCTCTGCCGCTGGGGGCCACCCTGCCCGGCCGCACCGCGCTTACGGCGCAATGGGTGCTGGGCCATGCGGAGGGGCGGCATTGCCTGATCCCCGGCGGCGAGGTGGTGATGGAAGGCGGCCGCATCCTCCATGTCGGCCCGCGTTTTCCGGGCGAGGTGGCACGGCGCGTCGATCTGGGCCAGGCGCTGATCTCGCCGGGGCTGATTGACCTTGACGCGCTTTCCGATCTCGACACCACGATCCTTGCCATCGACCATCAGCCCGGCTGGGCCAAGGGCCGGGTCTGGCCGCGCAGCTATATCGAGCGTGGCCCCTATGAGATGTATTCGCCCGAAGAGCTGGTCTTCCAGAAGCGTTTCGCCTTTGCGCAACTGCTTTTGAACGGCATCACCACGGCGGCGCCCATCGCCTCGCTCTTCTATCGCGAGTGGGGCGAGACGATGGCCGAATTCACCGCCGCTGCGGAGGCTGCGGGTGAGTTGGGCCTGCGGGTCTATCTTTCGCCCGCCTACCGCTCGGGGGGCATGGTGCTGGAGGGGCCGGGCCAGATGGAGCCGGTCTTCGACGAGCCGCGCGGCCTGGCCGGGCTGGAGGCCGCCATCGCCTTCATCACCGCTCAGGATGGCCGTCATGGCGGGCTGGTCCGCGGGATGCTGGCGCCCGATCGGGTGGAGACCTGCACCCTGCCGCTGCTGCGCCGCACCATGGACATGGCCGCCGATCTTGGCTGCAAGGTGCGCCTGCATATGGCACAGGGCGAGATGGAGGTGCAGACCATGCAGCGCCTGCACGGCACCACCGCGCCCGACTGGCTGGCGCGTGCGGGGCTGCTCAGCGACCGGCTGATCGCGCCCCATGCCACCAATGCGACCGAAACCGATCTGGCGCATTATGCGGCGCACGGCGTCAGCGTCGTGCATTGCCCGCTGGTTTCGGCCCGGTTCGGCTCGGCGCTGCGCAGTTTCGGGCGGCTGAAGGCGGCGGGGATCAACCTTTGCATGGGCACCGATACCGCGCCTGCCGACATGCTGATGAACCTGATGACCGGGCTTCTGACCGCGCGTATCGCCGATCCGAATGCGCCGCACCAGTCCAGCGCCGATTTCTGGGATGCGGCTACGCTGGGCGGTGCCCGCGCGCTTGGCCGCGAGGATCTGGGTCGCCTTGCTCCCGGCGCCTGCGCGGATATCGCCGTATTCCGGCTGGATGATGCCGTGATGACCCCGGCCATCGACCCGATCACCACGCTTGTCGCGGGTGGCTCGGGGCGGGTGACGCAGGCAACCTTCGTGGCCGGCCGCCTGTCGATGTGTGAGGGCCGCGTGGCGGGGATCGACCTTGCCGCCGCACAGGCCCGCGCACAGGCGCAGTTCGACGGGCTTGTCGCCCGTTATCCCGAACGAAGCTGGCAGCATCCGCCGGTCTCTGAACTCTTCCCTCCCAGCTATCCCATCCGCGAGGAGGCCCTTGCATGACCGATCTGCCAACGCTTGATGTCCGCAATCTGCGGGTTGAATTTCCGGGCCGGCACGGCACGGTGACGGCGCTGGATGCCGTCAGCCTCTCGATCGGTCCGGGCGAGATACTGGGGGTGGTCGGAGAATCCGGGGCCGGCAAGTCGATGACCGGGCTTGCCGTGCAGCGCCTGCTGGAGCCGCCGGGCCATATCGCGGGCGGCGAGGTCTGGCTGAATGGCCGCCGGATCGACCAGTTGCCGGAGCGGGAGATGGAAAAGATCCGGGGCCGGGAGATCGGAGCGATCTTTCAGGACCCGCTCACCTCGCTCAATCCCCTGTTCTCGGTCGGACGGCAACTGGTCGAGACCATCCGCCTGCATGGCGGCATGTCCAAATCCGCCGCCCGGACGCGCGCGGTGGAGCTTCTGGCAGAGGTGGGCATTCCGGCCCCCGACGAGCGGGTGAAGCATTTCCCGCACCAGTTTTCCGGCGGAATGCGGCAGCGCGTGGTGATCGCGCTGGCCTTGGCCGCACGGCCCGGACTGGTGATCGCGGATGAGCCGACCACCGCGCTTGACGTCTCGATCCAGGCGCAGATCACCGCGCTTCTGCGCAAGCTCTGCAAGGATCATGGCACGGCGGTGATGCTGGTGACGCATGACATGGGGGTCATTGCCGAGACGGCGGATCGCGTGGCGGTGATGTATGCGGGCCGTGTGGTGGAGATCGGCCCGGTGGCCGATGTCATTGCTCGCCCCTCGCACCCCTATACCCGTGGCCTGATGGGATCGATCCCCACGCTGGGCGCGCGGGTGCCGCGGCTGGCGCAGATCGACGGCGCGATGCCGCGGTTGGATGCCATTCCGCCGGGTTGCGCCTTCAATCCACGCTGCCCGCTGGTCCATGACCGCTGCCTGCGTGACCGCCCCGACCTGCGCCCGGCGGGCATGGGCCACGCCGCCTGCTGGCTCGATTCCACTCCCGAGGAGAAAGCCGCATGACCGCTTCCGCCCATATCGCCCCGGTGGCCTCGTCAGCCCTGACCGTCAGTGCCATCACCCAGCGTTTCGATGTCTCGGCACCCTGGCTCAACCGGGTGATCGAGCGCAAGTCGCGCCTCTTCGTCCGCGCGGTCGATGACGTCAGTTTCGAGGTTCCCAAGGGCGGCTGTCTCAGTTTGGTGGGCGAATCCGGCTGCGGAAAATCCACGGTGGCCCGGATGGTGACCGGGCTCTATGCGCCGTCCGAGGGCAGCATCAGCTTTGCCCCCGGCGAAGGCGGGAAGCCGCTGTCGGTGCAGATGATCTTTCAGGATCCCTATGCCAGCCTCAACCCGCGCTGGCGGGTCTTCGACATCATCGCCGAACCGCTGCGCGAACTGAAGCTGCGCTCTACCGAGGCCGAGGTGGCCGCGCGTGTGGTCGAATTGCTCCAGACCGTCGGTCTTGCCGCCAGCGATGGCCGGAAATTCCCCCATGAGTTCTCTGGCGGGCAGCGGCAACGCATCTCCATCGCCCGCGCACTGGCTGCCGAGCCGGAATTTCTTGTCTGCGATGAGCCGACTTCGGCGCTGGATGTGTCGGTTCAGGCGCAGATCCTCAATCTCATGCGCCGCCTGCAGGATGAGATGGGCCTGACCTATCTTTTCATCAGCCATGACATGAGTGTCGTCCGCCACATGTCCGACCAGATCGCGGTGATGTATCTGGGACGTATCGTGGAGCAGGCTCCGACCGAGGTCCTGTTCGCCAATCCGCGTCATCCCTATACGCAACTGCTACTGGACACCATTCCCGATGTGGCCGCGCCGCGCCGCGATCGCGAACCTTCGACCGGCGAGGTTCCCAGCCCGCTGAAACCGCCCAGCGGTTGCACCTTCCATCCGCGCTGTCCGCAGGCCGACCAGCGCTGCTCGGCTGAGCGCCCCGGGATGACGGCGCTGCCGGATGACAGCCGGGCGGCATGTCATCGCGTGGCGGAAATGCTGGAACGGATGGTCTGATCGGGTTCATGGGGGCCACGCCTGCCGATATGTCCGTGTAGGGGGCGGGAAGGGTGGTGTCGGGATCGGCCGGCCGGGCGTTTTGGGGGACGGTTGTGTGGAGATCGGGGTCAGACGGATTTTGAACCATAAAGTGCAGACCACAATCGTTGGGGGCGCCCACCCACGGTCGGGCACTGCCCTGCGTTGCGCCATGTGCCGGGGACCGGGAGACCACATGAGCCTCGGATGAATGCCGGCCCGCCCCGGCGGGGGGTCGCACAGCAGCCCGCCGCTTCCCGTCTGCATTTTTGCAACAGCAGGCACAGCATATATTAGCATCCCGCAAATGCGGCTTTCCGCAGGGGCCGGCCTTTGTTCATTGGGCGCAATCAGAACCGTGATGCCATGACCGATCTGCCCGACCATATGCTCCGCTACGCACTGGTGAACGAGCTTCACGCGCGGCCCTTTCCGACGCTCGCCGACCCTGCGACCGTAGCCTTTCTGGCAATCAAGGAGCCGGTCGATGCCGCGAACCGCGACCGTGCGGCGGATACCGCGCATCTCGTGGCGCTGCTCGATCGCCACGGCTCCGCCCATCCGCAGCCGGGTGCCACCCATTTCTCCGGCCAGCTTGGCCGGGCGGAGTTGAAATGGGAAAGCCATACCGAATTCGTAACCTACTCGGCTTTCAGCCCCGGCCTCTCCGCACGGCCTTTCGATGCGGTCGAGGCCCAGATTTTTCCTGCCGATTGGCTGGCGGCCGCGCCCGGCAAGCGCCTCGCAGCGCTGCTGATCCGGGTGGAGCCGATGCCGCAGGATCAGGCCATCTTGCTGTCGCTGCTGGAGGAGTGGTTCGTGCCGGAAAGCCTCGCCGTTTCCCGGGTGGTGGACGGGGCGGCGGTGATCGCGGGCGATTTCCGGCTTGATGTGGCGGGTAATATGCGCTTCGCTGTCTTCGTCCGCCCCGGCACCGGGCAGCGGCGGATCGGCCGCATCGTTCAGCGCCTGTGCGAGATCGAGACCTACCGCGCCATGTCGATGCTGGGCCTGATCCGCGCGCGCGAACTCTCGGTGCGGCTGAACGCGCTCGACCCGGCACTCTCGGCGCTGGTGGGCAGGCTCGATGCGCAGGACCGCCCGGCAGAGGCGGCGCTGCATGACCTCTTGCGCATCGCGGCGGAGCTTGAAAGCCTCGCCACCCGCTTTGCTTTTCGCTTCGGCGCGACCGCCGCCTACGAGGCCATCGTGAACCAGCGCATCAAGGTGCTGCGCGAGGAGCGGCTGGAGGGGCGGCAGACCTTCGGCGAATTCATGATGCGCCGTTATGACCCGGCGATTCGCACCGTCAAATCCGCCGAGGCGCGGCTTGCCACCATGGCCGACCGCGCGGCCCGCGCGGCGGAACTGCTGCGTACCCGTGTCGATGTGGAACGCAGTGCTCAGAACCAGCGGCTGCTCGAAAGCATGGACCGCCGCGCCGATCTTGCATTGCGGCTTCAGCACACGGTCGAGGGCCTTTCGGTCGTCGCCATCAGCTATTATGCTGTCAGTCTCGCCACTTCCCTGCTGCTGCCGCTGGCCGAGTCGCGGCACTGGTCGAAATCCTGGCTGACCGCGGCGCTCGTGCCGCCGGTTGTCGCCGCCGTCTGGCTGATGATCCGCCGTATCCGCAGGGCCATGCACTGACCGGTGATGGCCCGCCCCTTCACCAGCCGTGATCCCGGAACCGTGCGGCGCATCGCCCCGAAAGTGCCGAACGGTTATCGGACAGGGACGGTTGCCGCGCCGGCGTGCCCGATACCGTCCGGTGGCCGGTCTGCATAGCGCGTTGCGCGGCGAGGGCATGTCACGAATATGTGACGTTGGAAAACGGAGTGTAGCCAGTGCAGGATCAGATCCCGGTATCGTGCGATGCCATCGTGACAGATGAACGCTCGGAACGGCGGACCCGGCAGGATTGGTTGGATCTGGCCCTGACGACACTGGTCGAGGATGGCATCGACCGGGTGAAAGTGCAGATCATGGCCCGGCAACTGGATGTCGCGCGCTCCAGTTTCTACTGGCATTTCGAAAGCCGCGAGGCTTTGCACCGGGCGATGCTGGATGACTGGCTGTGCAAGAACA
>JAIRJX010000210.1 GCA_031260425.1 Gemmobacter sp. | reverse complement strand
GGGGTGAGCCCGAAGGGCGAGGGCGCGCGCGCCCTCAGCCGACGACCGGTCGCAGCCCTGCACGAAACCGTGCCGCATTGGCGCGGTAGCCGGCGGCGGATTTCAGCAACCGCTCCCGCGCCGCCTCATCGAGAAGCCGCACCACCTTGCCCGGCGCGCCCATGACCAGCGCGCCGTCCGGGATCTCCTTCCCCTCGGTCACCAGCGCCCCGGCACCGATCAGGCACCCCTTGCCGATCCGTGCCCCGTTCAGCACCGTCGCCCCCATGCCGATCAGGCTGCCCGCGCCGATCGTGCAGCCATGCAGCATCGCCTTGTGGCCGATGGTGCAATCCGGCCCGATCAGCAGCGGAAAGCCCATATCGGTATGCAGAACACAGTTTTCCTGCACATTCGAGCCGCGACCCACCCGGATCTCCTCGTTATCGCCGCGCAGGGTGCAGCCGAACCAGACCGAGGCGGCAGCCTCCAGCACCACCTTGCCGATCAGGTTGGCATCGGGGGCGACCCAGGCGTCCGTGGCGATCTCGGGGGCCGCACCATCAAGGGCATAGATCATCGTGCATCGAACTCCCGGTTCAGGCCGCGCACGAAATCGGCGAGGCCGGGCTGGCGGTCGCGGCGCATCCTCTCGGCCTGAAGGATGGTCAGCAATTCGGCGAAAGCCGTCTCCAGGTCGTGATTGACGATGACGTAATCATATTCCGCCCAGTGGCTGATCTCGTCGCGGCTTTTCGCCATGCGACCGGCGATCACCGCCTCACTGTCCTGCCCGCGGCCGCGCAGGCGGCGGTCGAGTTCGGCGATGGAGGGTGGCAGCACGAAGACCGACACCACATCGCGGCCCAGCGCCGAATTGCGGATCTGCTGGCCACCCTGCCAGTCGATATCGAAGAGGGTGTCGCGCCCCTCCTCCATCGCCCGCTCCACCGGTGCCCGGGGCGAGCCATAGAGGTTGCCGAACACCTCGGCATGTTCCAGCATCCCGCCCGAGGCAATCATGGCCTCGAATTCCGCGCGGGACCGGAAATAGTATTCCCGCCCGTTTTCCTCGCCCGGGCGCGGCGGGCGGGTAGTGGCCGAGACCGAGAAGCGCAGGCTCGGATCCCACTCCATCAGCCTGCGCGCCAGAGTCGATTTCCCGGCGCCGGAGGGCGAGGAGAGGATGAGCAGCAAACCCTTGCGCGTCATGGTCATTCCACGTTCTGAACCTGTTCCCGCATCTGGTCGATCACGGTCTTCAGGTCAAGCCCGACGCGGGTGAGGGCGATATCCTGCGCCTTGGAGCACAGCGTATTGGCCTCGCGCATGAATTCCTGCATCAGGAAGTCGAACTTGCGCCCGATCGGGCCGGGCTCGGTCATGAGTGTGCGGGCGGCGGCGACATGGGCGTCGAGGCGGTCAAGTTCCTCGGTCACATCGGTCCTGACCGCGATCAGCGCGAGTTCCTGTGCAAGGCGGGCGGGATCGGGGTCGGCCTCCAGCACCTTCGCCATCTGCGCCTTCAGCGTTGCGGCCTGCGAGGTGGCGCGCAGGGCAACCTGTTCCCACGCGGCCTCGCGCAGCGCGGCGATACGGTCGATCTGCCCGGCGATCACCTGCGCCAGCACCCTGCCCTCTGCAGCGCGAGAGGCAGCGAAATCCGCCAGCAACAGTGGCAGATCGGCAAGAATGGCGGCGCGCAGGGGCGCGGTATCCTCATCAGCCACGCCAGTCTCCACCACGCCGCGCTGCGACAGGATCTCGGCCGTGCTGGGGGCCGCGAGTGCCACACCGATTTCCCGCGCCGCCGCCTGCACCCCGGCCATCGCCGCCAGTACCGCACGGAGCGTCGGCTGGTGGAGCCGCAATGCCTCGGCCTCCTCCACTGCCTCCCGGCTGAACCGGAGGGAGAGCGAGATATTGCCGCGCCCGAGCGCCTTGCCCAGTTCCGCCCGGAGTGCCGGTTCCAGCCCGTCGATCCAGTCGGGCACCCGAAGCCGCAGATCCAGCCCCTTGCCGTTCACCCCGCGCAGATCCCAGACCCAGCCCGCCCCGGCCGCCTGCCCCTTGCGCGTAGCGAAGCCGGTCATCGACATCCTCATTCTTCCCCCCTCGCCCGTTTACCATTCGTTCAGATTTCGCGCCCGGAAGGCCACGGGCGATGTATCTTAACATTCAGGTAATCAAATCTGGCGCAACCCGAATCCCATTGCGCGCAGCCCCGAGGACATGATGAGCCCGACCCTCTTTCCCCACCCCGAGCCCGACACCACCTTGCAGGCCATGCTTCAGGAGGTACGCGGCTATTGGGAGGGGCTGCGGCAGGAAGGTGCCCTGCCCTCCCGCGCCGTGATCGACCCGCGCGGCATGGCCGGTGCACTGTCGGGCGCCTTTCTGATCGAGCGGGTGGGGCCGGGTCTCGCGCGGCTGCGCATCGCCGGAATGAACTTCACCAATCTTCTGGGCATGGATGCGCGGGGAATGCCGCTTTCGGCGCTGTTCGACCCAGTCGGGCGCAATCGGCTGTCGGGGCTGCTGGAGCAGGTGTTCCAGCGCCCTGCCCGGGCAGAGCTGCTTCTTCGGGCAGAAACCGGCCTCGGCCGGCCCGAACTGACGGGGCGGATGATCGTGCTGCCGCTGGCCCCGGACGGCGAGCGCGGCGCACTTGCGCTCGGCTGTCTCGCCATCGCCGGCAAGATAGGCCGCCAGCCGCGCCGCCTTGCCATCAGCCATGCACGGGCCGAACCGGTCTTCCCGCCCGATCTGCGCGCGCCCGCCGCGCGTCTTTACGACCTCGCCGACCCACCTGCCTTTGCGGTGAAGCCCACGCCCAGCGCGAAGCCATGGCTGCGGCTGGTGGATCTGGAAGAGGCCAGGCGCTGAGAGCCCGCCCTATCGGCAGGCAGCCATCGAACCAGGCAGGGTCGCATTCGGACGCTCGCCAGCGGCCATGCCTGTGTCGCGAGGGACGCGCGCATCTGGCAGCGCAGCCCGAACCCGTGCAGACCCCCTCTCCCGGCCGGAGCCGCCCTTCGCCGCCTCCGACCGATGCGGAGCGTGAACCGAAAGAAAGGGGGCGCTCGCGCCCCCTCTTGGCCTGCGGCCAATTCACCCCCCGAGGATATTTCTGAACAGATGATGAACAGGAGGCGTCCCTGGCTTCATCTGTTCAGAAGGCTCTCGCCCAGCAATGATTTGAGTTCCTGGGCGAGAGTATCGGGTTCCTTCGCCGATCGTCCTTCACCTTCCTTAAGATGGCGCTCGAAGTTCACGGAAACACCGTTGAACTTTGCGAGCCTGCGTTTGGTGAAGCTCCAGAAGCTCTCGATGCCTTTGACGTGGACGCCGGTCTTCGAGAATGCCTTCGGTCGGGCCCTCCTGATGCGCAGGCGGCGGTCGTATCCGGC
>JAIRJX010000111.1 GCA_031260425.1 Gemmobacter sp. | reverse complement strand
GGGAGAAAACCGCCTGGATGGCCGATCCAGAGTTGCTTGCCCCGAATCTCGCTGAGACGCCGGAGCGGGTCCGGCGGGCGCAAGAGGAGTTCTCGCGCCTGACCCAGTACCGGGCAGCTCTCGGTCGGTCCCGCTGGCGGCGGTTGGGCCAGGGGCTCGGCTTGGCCCACCTGCTTCCTTGGGAAGGGGTGCCACCCCCCGCGCCGCGCGAACATGACGCCATCGCGAGCGAGAACGACGGTGATCGTCATCTTGAGATGACCGATCATCCTCTTGAGGTGACCGATCATTCGATTTCCCGGACCAACAGTTACGAGGCTTTCATCGGATACGCGACACGCCACTTCCTCGTGGAATGCCGGCGCGCCGCCGTGGACGTGATCCTCGACGTGGGAGCCAATGCCGGACAGTTCGCCGAAGGTTTGCGCGCAGCGGGTCATTCTGGCCGGATCGTGAGTTTCGAGCCGCTGCGCGAAGCCCATGCCGTCCTCACCGCCAAGGCTGGGGCGGACCCGCTGTGGTCGGTCGCCCCCCGCTGCGCCATCGGCGCCGCAAAGGGCGAGGCCGTGATCCATGTCGCCGGAAATTCCTACAGCTCCTCATTGCTGCCTATGCTGGAGCGACACCGGAGTGCGGCACCGGAATCGGCCTATGTCGATACCGAGGCCTGCCCGGTCGTCACCCTCGACGAAGTCATCGAGACGGGTTTCCGCGATCCGATGACGAGCTTCGGCCTGAAGATGGACACCCAGGGCTTCGAGGCCGAAGTGTTGAGGGGCCTCGATCGGCACGCCGGACAGGTCGAGGTCATTCTCTGCGAAATGTCCCTCACGCCGCTGTATGAGGGCGCACCGGATGTCTATTCGCTGTGCCAGATGCTGGCCGCGCGGGGCTTTCGCTGCGTTGCGCTGGGACCGGAGTTCGAGGACCCGGCCAATGGCGTGCTGCTGCAGATAAACGGCGTCTTTGTCCGTGCCGCGGATAACGCGGCGGCGGCAGGCTGATCGGACACGCCATGCGCATCGCGATCCAGCATAGCTTTCCAAATCATCCGGAATGCGCTGAGGCGGAGTGGATCCGCCGTGCCGTCGTCGCCTGTGAGCGGCTGGGCCATGAGCCGGTCGAGGTCGTGACCTCGGATGACATCCGCCGCGTGCATCCCGACTGCGTGCTCCTGACCCACGAGTTCTCGGCCAAGATCACGCCGTATCCGACGCTCGGCCTCATGTGGAGCCCACCGGCTTTCTATGCCGAGGACCCGGTGCGCCGGCAGACCATCCTGAGCCATGACGGCCATCTCTGCGGCTCTGAGGCCGTGGCGCGGTGGGTGGATGACTTTCTGACCGGCAGCGGCAAGCCACCCGCCATCGCTGATCACATCATGCTGCCCTCCACGCCGGACCACGGGCCGGCCGGGCCGCTCCCCGACCGTCTCGCCATCATGTATGCCGGGGTGCATTGGGATGGGTCGCGCCATGGCGCAGTGTTCCGCGCCCTTGAGAAGCGGGCGCCCTTGCGTTTGCATGGCCCACCGCAAGTATGGGAAGGGCATTCCGACTATGCGGGCACGCTGCCGTTCGATGGAACCTCCGTCATTCAGGCGCTGCGCGAGGCGGGGGTCGCGCTTTGCCTCCACAAGGCGGCACACCGCGCGGCGAACACCCCGTCCATGCGGCTTTTCGAGGCGGCAGCGGCGGGCGTCCTGATCATCTGCGACGACTTCGCCTTTCCACGGCAATGGTTCCGCGACAGCGTCCTCTATGTCGATCCCGACTTGGCGCCAGCACAGATGGCCGAGCAGATTCTGGCGCACCTGCGCTGGGCGAGGCAGGACCCGGAAGGCGCGGCCAAGCTTGCGAAGCGGGCGAACGCATTGTTCCGCCACAACCTGACGCTGGAGGCGATGCTGCGTCCCCTGCCTGCCTTCGTCGAGCGGGTCCGTGGGCTACGCGGCATGGTTTCCGCTCATCGCGCCAAGCCTGAGGCGACGCCGGTCGTGGAATATGTGGTGCGGATCGGGTCGCGTCCGGCGGAAGTGTTGGCACGGGCGCTCGGCAGCCTGGCCGCGCAGACCTATCCGGCGATCGCTCTGACGATCGTGCAGTTTCATCCGGTCGAGGGGCTGGAGGAATTGCTGGACAAGGTCCGGGCGCGCTTCCGCTGGTTGAACCATATCCTGGTGCCCAACAACGGAAGTCGTTCGGCCGCCTGGTGGGCGGGGCTGCGCGCCGTGCGGGGGGACCTTTTCGGTTTCCTCGACGACGACGATGCGGTCCATCCGAACCATGTCGAATCGCTGATGCGGGCGCTGGATCGACGGCCCGAATGCGGCTTCGCCTATTCCGGCCTGCTGCTGGTGCAGGACGAGCCCGGCCACTATGCCTCGCCGCCCCAGTTTAAGGTGGGGTCCGCGGGGAAGCTGATCGAGGAGCGCATCGACCTCTTCGCCTGCCGCGAGGAGAACTTCCGGGACTTCCTGCCGACCCGAAATCACATCGGGCACAACGGCTGGCTTTGCCGGCGCGCGCTGCTGGACGATGAGGTGCTGCG
>JAIRJX010000065.1 GCA_031260425.1 Gemmobacter sp. | reverse complement strand
CAGGTGCGCTTCCCTGTTCATTCATCTGTTCAAAAATATCCTCAGGGGGTGAATTGAGCCAAAGGCTCAAGAGGGGGCGCGAGCGCCCCCTGACCCGCACTCCTCGCAGCTCGCCTGCCAGGGCTGCAGGCGCCTCAGGCCACTTTCAGCACGATCTTGCCGATGTGGCCGGAGCTTTCGATCCGTGCATGGGCCTTCGCCGCCTCGGCCAGTGCGAACTCGCTGTCGATCACCGGGCGCAGCGTGCCGCGCTCCACCATCGGCCAGACATGCTTGGCCAGATGGCGCGCATAGCGGGCCTTGGCGAGATCGCTCTGCGGCCGCAGGGTCGAGCCGGTGATGGTCAACCGCCGCGCCATTACCTCGGCAAAGTTCAGTTCCACCTTCGAACCCGCGAGGAAGGCGATCTGCACCAGCCGTCCCTCATCCGCCAGCGCCTTCACGTTGCGCGGCAGGTAGTCGCCCCCCACCATGTCGAGGATGACATGCGCGCCGCGCTCGGCCTGCATCACCGCGACGAAGTCCTCGTCGCGGTAGTTGATGGCGCGCTCCGCCCCCAGCGCCTCGCAGGCAGCGCATTTTTCGGCCGAGCCGGCAGTGGCGAAGACCCGCGCGCCCAGCGCCCGCGCCATCTGGATCGCGGTGGTGCCGATCCCGGAGGAACCGCCATGAACCAGGAACCGCTCGCCGGCACGCAACCCACCCCGCAGCATGACGTTCGACCAGACGGTGAAGCAGGTTTCCGGCAGGCCGGCCGCCTCCCTCAGCCCGACCCCCTCGGGCAGGGGCAGGGCGTGATCCTCGGGTGTCACAGCATATTCGGCATAGCCGCCGCCGGGCAGCAGGGCCGTCACCTTGTCGCCCGGCTGCCATTTCGTCACCCCCGGCCCGACCGATGCGACCCAGCCCGACGCCTCCAGCCCCGGCAGGGGCGAGGCGGTGGGCGGCGGGGCATAGAGCCCGGCACGTTGCAGCGCGTCGGGGCGGTTCACCCCGGCATAAGCGATGCGGATCAGGATCTGGCCGTGTTTCGGCACCGGCACTGCCAGTTCCACGGGTCTGAGCACCTCTGGCCCGCCGGGCTCGGAGATCTCGATGGCTTTCATCATATGGGGCGGGGGAAGCATCATACCCTGTCCTTCAACATTTCGGAGTCGTTCGTTTCGGTGGCCTGGAACACGCCGGGCGTTTCGGTTGTCCTCAGTGAGCCGGGAAGATCGCAGGGCACGCGCGGCGCCCTGATGCCGCCCAGAAGGCCGGAAAGCGCCCGGCCCAGCGGATTGGCCCTGACCGAGGCTTTCAACTTCTCGAAACCCATCACCTCGGTTATGCGGCGGTCGAGGAAGTCGCGGGTCGCCTGATGCGCCCCGCTCTGATCGCCCAGCCAGTAAAGCAGCGTCGCCGAATAGACTGCCGCGATGGTGGCGCGCTTGCTATACCAGTTGATATCGCGTGAGCCGTCGCCCAATGCGCGCAGGACGGCATCCGCCGTCTCCCAGAGCGCCTGCGCGCCCTCGGTCATGTTCTGCGGCAGGGCGAAGAAGGCAGCGCCGCGGCGCACCAGTTCCTTGTCCTCCACCACTTCGAGCCGCGCCATCACCGCCGCCGTCACCCGGTTGCGGAACCGCGCGGCGGGCACCATGACGGCTAGCCGTTCGGCCATCAGGGCGTCGCCCCGCCGGTGGAAGGCAAGCGCGAGGTCGAGCGCGCCGCGCGGAAACAGTGCCGGGCCAAGTGCCGGCTCCACCCCCGAATCGGCCAGCGCCGTGCGCAACACCGCCTCCGACCAGCCATCGAAGGGCACATGTGCCAGCGCCGCATCGAGAACCGCCGCCTGTATGGCATAAACTTCGGAATCGTCTGTCATCACACGCGCCTTTCCCGATGGAAGGTAGACAAGCCATCACCGCTTTGCTATGGGGCGCGTGCCTGCACATCAGTGCAACTCTAGCTTAGGAAGGTGGTGACAACCACATGCAGGTCAGCGTTCGTGACAACAATGTCGAACAGGCGCTCCGCGCCCTGAAGAAGAAGCTCCAGCGCGAAGGCGTGTTCCGCGAAATGAAGCTCAAGCAGCATTTCGAGAAGCCGTCGGTCAAGAAAGCCCGCGAGCAAGCCGAAGCGGTCCGCCGTGCGCGTAAACTCGCGCGCAAGAAGGCGCAGCGTGAAGGCGGTCTTTAAGACATTGCCCGGAAGCTGGGCGGGGTTTCCCGCCTGACAAGGAACCCCCGCGCCCCGGCCGGGGGTTTTTCTTTGCGCAAAGGGCGAAGTCTGGCCGGTTCCGGGGGGGGCTTCACACGGCGAATGGGTTACGGGCTTCCATACTCGATAGCCCCTGCCCGGAAGCCTGATCCGCCGCATATCGACTGTCCCGAAAACCAGAAGGCCGCGTCCGGGAGGCGCGGCCTTTGGCATTTTGCGGGCTCAGAGACCCATGATCGGGCGACAGACGCGGCTCAGCCCCTCGAGCTGATCATGTCGATGTCGCCGCGGCAGAGCCCGATATCGTCAAGCTCGCGATCCGACAGCCTGGCCAGAGCATTGCGCGTCATGCGGGCGTTGTCCCAAGTGGCGATGGCGGCGAAAATGCCACTCACAAACTGGATGAAGCGGTAGGTGGAGATAGCGCCAAAGGGCGCCGTGCGGGTCGTCTCATAAGCGGCCATGGCGGTGTTCCTTTTTCAAAACTGCTCTTTCGTGAAAGCGTTCCTGCCTTCGAGGTGATACATATTCTTGCTGCATGTGCGAAGCAAGCGATGTAGGAGCATGGCGCTTATGCAGAAACCGCATGGCTCACGATCAGAAATTTAGTAATATTTTCATGGTCTCGTGCCGGGATCGTGATGCGATGTCGCCTTTCGCCCATGAAGGGTCGCTCATGCTGCAATTGCAGCATGAATTGGGCGCGAAGGCACCGGAGGCAATTTCGGATGACACCTGTTCCCTTTTCGTGCTATCCGGGAAAGGGCAGGAACAAAGGGCGGGCGATGCGGGTTCTGGGCATTGATCCGGGGTTGCGCAACCTCGGATGGGGGGTGATCGACGTGCAGGGCGCGCGGCTTGCCCATGTGGCGAACGGCATCTGCCACTCCGCCCCGACCGAGGGGGAGGGGGATCTTGCCCGCCGTCTGTGCAGCCTGCATGAGCAACTGACCGAGGTGCTGCGCCGCTTCGGCCCCGATACGGCGGCGGTGGAGCATACTTTCGTCAACAAGGATGCGGTGGCGACGCTGAAGCTCGGTCAGGCGCGGGGTATCGCGCTGCTGGTGCCGGCGCAGTTCGGGCTGACGGTCGGGGAATATGCGCCCAACGCGGTGAAGAAGACGGTGGTGGGGGTGGGCCATGCTGCCAAGGTGCAGGTCGACCATATGGTACGGCTGCACCTGCCCGGCGTGCAGCTTGCCGGGCCTGACGCGGCCGATGCGCTCGCCATCGCCATCTGCCATGCGCATCATCGCCAGTCGGGCAGCCGGCTGGAGGCCGCACTCCGGAGGGCCGCCGGATGATCGGGCGCATCGCGGGGCGGATCGACTGGCGCGGGGCGGATCACGTGCTGATCGACGTGCGGGGCGTGGGCTATATCGTCCATGTCTCCGACCGGACGCTGGCCGCGCTGCCTGTGGTTGGCGAGGCTTGCGCGCTTTATACCGAACTGGTGGTGCGCGAGGATCTTCTGCAACTCTTCGGTTTCCCGACCATGCTGGAGAAGGAGTGGCATCGTCTGCTCATTACCGTGCAGGGGGTGGGGGCCAAGGCTGCGCTGGCCATTCTCGGTACGCTGGGGGCGGAGGGGACGGGGCGGGCGATCGCGCTTGGCGATGCAAAGGCGATCCAGGCCGCGCCCGGCATCGGCCCGAAGATTGCACAGCGCGTGGTAATGGAGCTGAAGGCCAAGGCCCCCCTCCTTATGGCAAGGGGGGCCACGTTGCGGGACGATGCGCCGCTGGACGACGTGACGGAGCCCGCCGTACCCCGCTCCGCCGCACTGCACCGCGGCACCGCTTCGGTCAGGCCGGAGGTGACGCGCGCGGCCCGTAGCGCCGATGCGCTCTCGGCGCTGCTCAACCTCGGCTACGGCCAGTCCGACGCTGCGCAGGCCGTGGCGACGGCGGCCGGAGAGGCGCCCGACGCCGATACCGCCGACCTGATCCGCCGGGCGCTGAAGCTTCTGATGCCGAAGGGGTGATGAAGAGGCGTCGGGCAGGGGCGCGCTCATCTCTGCCTCCGGTATTACTCCAAAGACGAGACGGGCTTTCCCGGTTTCAGGAGCGTGTAGCTCCTGATGGGCTGATCCTTGACGCCGAAAGCCCTCAGCACCTTGCCGGCATCGTCAAGCAATGGCTCGGCGCCGATTGCATTCTTGATGTATTTCCCGAGATTAAGGTTCAGCGGTGTCTTGCCGGGAGCGCCATCGGTGTAGGCATCCGAGTCGATGATCTCTTCGTAGAGCGCACGAGACTTCGGATCAGCCATCAACTCCCCAAATACCGTTAGCGTGAAGTGTTCATCGAACCGACCAGAACTGAAAACCTCGCGCGCTTTCTGCCGGGCAACCGCGTAGAGTGCTTCGGTATTATCCAGTTCCTTTTGCCGCTTTGGTGAAAGGTGAGCATAGACTGCCCGTTCAAGAGTGCGCTGCATGAACGCGGATGGATCAATACCCTCATCGGCAGAAAGCTTCTGGATCAGATCGTGGATGTCTGTCTTCAGCCGGAATGAAATCCGGGTCGTGTTTTCGGAAACCATGGCGAGTCCTCTCAAGATGCGGACACTTGTGATTCCAGCGAACATGCCGGTGCGCGTCAACAAGGTGCGGACATTTGTGCAGACATCCTGCGAACTCGTCCTTGCCGGGTTGCACGCAAGGCTGCCTCCCCTGCCTTGTGCCCTGACTGTCTGCGGCCGGACTGTCCGATGCGATGATGGTCGTAGACGGCGGGCGCTCCGACCTGCCGCAACCCATGGGCGCTCCCGTCAGACCGCCGGCGGATGGCCCTTGCCAAACCGCCCGTGTTCGGCAATCGTTCCGCCATGACACAATCGGATCCCACACTTCGCCCCGACCGTCTGCCGGAAGATACCGACCGCGCGCTTCGTCCGCAGGTGCTGGCGGATTTCGTGGGCCAGGCCGAGGCGCGCGCCAATCTGCGCATCTTCATCGAAAGCGCCCGGATGCGCGGCGAGGCGATGGATCATACGCTGTTCCACGGGCCCCCCGGCCTTGGCAAGACCACGCTGGCGCAGATCATGGCACGCGAACTTGGCGTGGGCTTCCGCATGACCTCCGGCCCGGTTCTGGCGAAGCCCGGTGACCTCGCGGCGATCCTGACCAATCTCGAGGCGCGCGACGTGCTCTTCATCGACGAGATCCACCGGCTCTCTCCGGTGGTCGAGGAGGTGCTCTATCCGGCGATGGAGGATTTCGCGCTCGATCTGGTGATCGGCGAGGGGCCGGCGGCGCGCACCGTGCGGATCGACCTGCAACCCTTCACGCTGGTTGGCGCCACCACGCGGCTTGGCCTGCTGACCACGCCGCTGCGCGACCGTTTCGGCATCCCGACCCGGCTGCAATTCTATACCGAGGACGAACTTGACCTTATCGTCACCCGGGGCGCCCGCCTGCTTGGCGTCGATCCGCTGCCCGAGGGCACGCGCGAGATCGCGCGCCGTGCCCGCGGTACCCCGCGCATCGCCGGGCGGCTTCTGCGCCGGGTGGTGGATTTCGTGACGGTCGAGGGCGATGGGCGCCTGACCCGCGCCATTGCCGACCGGGCGCTGACCCGGATGGGGGTCGACACGCTCGGCCTCGATGGCGCCGACCGGCGCTACATGCTGCTGCTGGCCGAGAATTACGGCGGCGGCCCGGTCGGGGTGGAAACCATCGCTGCCGCTCTTTCGGAAAGCCGCGACGCCATCGAGGAGGTTATCGAGCCCTACCTGCTGCAACAGGGCCTGATCCAGCGCACCCCGCGCGGCCGGATGCTGGCCGCGAAAGCCTGGCGCCATATCGGCCTCGATCCGCCGCGCCCTGCGGCACAGGCCGGCCTGTTCGACCAGTGAACCGGGAGGTGCGCCCCGACGTGTGCGCCGGTCGAGGCGCTGGATACCGGGTGCCTTTCGCCGTTGGAGCTGCGTCTTCTTCAGGGGCAAGAGGATCAGATCATGCGCTGCCGGATCCCCCACAAGATGGGCGATGAGGACGGAGTGACGTCGCTCATTGCTCTGTACCCCGATCGAGGGACACCCTCACGGCGCGCGGGCCAGGGTAATGAACGTGTCGCCGTAAGGCCGTTGGTCGATCAGGGTGATGCCGCCGGGCAGCGCGGGGGCAGTGCTTTCCTCCCAGACCACCAGCGCGCCCGGGGCGAGCCAGCCTTCCGCAATGCATGAGGCCAGCGCCTTCTCGCCAAGGCCGAGGCCATAGGGCGGGTCGAGGAAGATCAGGTCGTAGCCCGGGCCTCGGTTCGGCCCCAGACGGGTTGCGTCGCGGCGCCAGACATCGGTGGCGCCCATGGCCCGCATCAGTTCGATATTGCGGCGCAGGAGCGCCCTTGCGGTGGCGCCATCATCGACGAAGGCCACCCGGGCGGCGCCCCGCGACAGCGCCTCCAACCCCAGCGCGCCGGTGCCGGCAAAGAGGTCGAGCACCCGTGCGCCGCGCACCGGATCGCCCGATTGCGCGGCCTTGCCGTTGATCAGCAGGTTGAAGATCGCCTCGCGCACCCGGTCGCTGGTCGGGCGCAGATGCGCCGCCGGATCGCCGGCGCCGATCTCGGCCAGCTTCAGCCCTCGTGCGGTGCCGCCAATGATCCTCACGCCAGAAGCGCCTTCAGATCTGCGGCGTTTTCCACTGCCTCGGGGGCGGGGCTGCGGCCGGACTCAATCAGTCGCTTGGCGGTCATATAGGCACGCGGATCGTTCATCGCATCCACCGCCAGCAGGCGGTCCCCCGCGTAATACCAGAAGCTGACCGAAGCGCCGCTGCGGCGGGTCACGATCCGGTCATAGCCGGTATTCAACCCCGCGATCTGCAGTTTGCAGTCGTATTGATCCGACCAGAACCACGGCTTCGCCTCATAGCGCCGCGCCGCGCCGCGCATATTGTCGGCCACGCATTCCGCCTGATCTATAGCGTTGCCGACCGATTCCAGCCGGATGCGGCGGCCCCGCCAGGGAAAGGAGGCGCAGTCGCCCGCCGCCCAGATATGGGGCAGGGAGGTGCGGCCCAGCTCGTCAGTGCTGATGCCGTTCTCCAGCGCGCAGCCCGCTGCTTCGGCCAGGTCGGTTGCCGGCAGGACGCCGATGCCGGCAATGACGAAATCACAGGGAACGCGGCTGCCGTCACCGAGCAGGGCGGCGCTGACCCGGCTGTCGCCTTCCAGCCGGGCAAGGCCGGTGCCCTCGATGATCCGCACTCCATGGGTCTGGTGAAGGGCGCGGAAATGGTCTGAGGTCTCGGCCGCCGCCACCCGTTGCAGAATGCGCGCCGCCGCCTCGACCACGGTGACGGCGAGCCCCAGTTTTGCGGCCACCGCCGCCGCCTCCAGCCCGATATAGCCGCCGCCAATGATGGTGACGCGCCGTCCGGGCGTGAACTCGGCGCGTATCGTATCGACATCGGCGAGGGTGCGGATGGTATGGATGCCGGCAAGATCGCCGCCGATCGCGGCAGGCAGGCGGCGCGGGATGGCGCCGGTAGTCAGCGCCAGTTCGTCATAGCGCAGGGTCTCGGTGCCAAGGCGCACTGTCCGGGCCTCGGGGTCGATGGCGGTCACCCTCTGGCCGAGGCGCAGAGCGACGCGATTCTCGGCATAGAATTCCGGCGTGCGGAGCCAGAGCCGCTCCTCCTCCATCTCACCGAGCAGATAGGCTTTGGAAAGCGGCGGGCGCTGGTAGGGGGGGGGCGTCTCGGCGCCGATCAGGGTGATATCGCCGGCAAATCCCTGCGCACGCAGCCGCACCGCCAGCGCTGCCCCGGCCTGTCCGGCCCCGATCACCACGAAATGCGCCATCGGATCCTCCGTTGTGCCGCCGCAGACACGCCCCAAAGCACTGGCCCTGCCTTGTGCCGGACCCTATAACCGAGGGGATCGGGAAGGCAACAGGAGGGTCGACCATGCCGATTTCTGTGGGGCAAAGCTTGCCGGAGGCGCAATTGCTGCGCATGGGCGCGAAGGGGCCGGAGCAGGTTTCCGTCGCCGATCTGGCGCGGGGCCGCAAGTTGGTGATCTTCGGCCTGCCGGGTGCCTTTACCGGCACCTGCACCACCGCCCATGTGCCGAGCTTCATGCGCACGAGGGGCGGCTTCGGGGCAAAGGGGGTGGACGAGATCGTCTGCATCTCGGTCAACGATCCCTTCGTGATGAAGGCCTGGGGCGAGGCGACCAGCGGCACGGCGGCGGGGATCAGCTTCCTCGGCGATGCCGAGGGGGCGTTCACCCGGGCGCTCGGCCTTGATTTCTCGCTGCCGGCGGTAGGGCTGATCGGTCGCTCGAAGCGTTATGCGCTTTACGCCGAGGATGGCGTGGTGCAGGTGCTGCACTTGGAAGAAAGCCCCGGCACCTGCGAGATCTCGGGCGGCGAGGCGCTGCTGGCGGCGATCTGACGGCGACCCGGTCAAGGTGGCGGGCAGCGTTCATTGAACACCGAATATTGCCCGCCGCCCAGGCCCTTCCCCCGCCCGGAAAGGCACGAAGTGCCGCCGGGCAGCACCCCGACGGCCCCCCGGGCGGGCGTTTTGGTGATACCTGCACGGGGATCGGGGTCTGGCGGATCTGCACCATAATGTGCAGATCACGATCGTATCAAGCGCCCACCGATGGTCGGGCGGCAACCTCCTTGCCTATCATGTCGCCTCCACCGGCTTCACCCGCCTCAGGCGCAGCGCGTTCGACAGCACGAAGACCGATGACAGCGCCATGGCGCCGGCCGCCAGCATCGGCGAGAGTTGCGGCCCGCCGAAGGGCACCAGCGCCCCCGCTGCCACCGGGATCAGCGCCGCGTTGTAGCCGAAAGCCCAGATGAGGTTCTGGCGGATGTTGCGCATCACCGCGCGGCTGAGGCGGATTGCGGTGGCAACCCCCATCGGCTCGCCCGAGATCAGCACCACCTCGGCCGCTTCGATGGCGATATCCGTGCCTGTGCCGATGGCGATGCCGACATCGGCAGCGGCCAGCGCCGGGGCGTCGTTGATGCCGTCACCGACGAAGGCGATGCCGGGCTTCATTGCGGTGATGACATCGACCTTGCCCCCCGGCAGCACCTCGGCATGGATGCGGCGCAGCCCCAGCTCGGCGCCGATGGCCGCGGCCACCCGCCGGGCATCGCCCGTGACCATGGCGCTTTCAACTCCTGATGCGGCAAGTGCCCGGATCGCGGGCGCTGAACCGGGCTTCACCCGGTCGGCAACCGCAAGCACGCCAAGCACCTGGCCGTCGACCGCCAGATAGACCGGGGTCTTGCCCTGTACCGCGAAACCCTCGCCCTCGGCCCGCCAATGCGGCGCCATATCGGGGAACATGCGCACGGCGCCGGCGGCGACGCGCTGGCCCTCGACCTCGGCGCTGGCCCCATATCCGGGGATGGCCTCGAACCCGGTGGCGGGCGGGATCTCCAGCCGCTGCGCTTCTGCCGCCACCACCACGGCGCGGGCGAGCGGATGTTCCGACTGCCTCTCCACCGCGGCAGCGAGGCGAAGGAGATGTGGTGAGGCGGGTTTCAGATCGGTCAGCACGGGTCTGCCCTCGGTCAGGGTGCCCGTCTTGTCGAAGGCGACCGTGGTTACCTCGGAAAGCGTCTGCAACGCCTCGCCACGCCGGAACAGCACGCCCAGCTCCGCGCCCCGACCGGTGCCG
>JAIRJX010000011.1 GCA_031260425.1 Gemmobacter sp. | reverse complement strand
CCGAGCCTCGACGATCTCGGCCTGCCGGCGGCGGTGAGGCGCATGTGCTTGAGCGTCGCCCGCGCCTCGGTGAAGCGCTGGGTCAGCACGGCCTGTTCGGGGTTGGCGGCCTGGGCGGGCTGCGCGGCCTGTGATGGGGCGGCCGATCTCATCAGGCCGGCGGTCAGCGCCAGGTTCGCGCGCCATGCGCGCCAGCGTCTGAACGCCACGCGCAAGACCACCAGCAGCACGATCAGGCCGATCAGCAGCGCGCGCGAGCGTTCGCTTTCGAGCGGCGCCAGCGCGCCGATGCGCACCAGCGGGCCGATCCACCAGATCAGCAGCGCCAGCACGAGCAGCGCCAGGATCGTGAGCAGCACCGGGTTCAGCAGCCAGCCGAAGAGCTTCTTGATCATGGCCGGCCCTCCGAAGCATTCGGGGGGGCCAGCAGCGTCACCTCGACCCGCGCCGAGACGCGGCCCTGCCCGGTCTCGCGGTGGCGGTGTCCGCCGAGCCTCGCCGGGATCACCTTGGTATTGTTCAGCACCAGCCGGTCACCGGGCCGCAGTTCCGCAACCAGATCCGTCACATGGCGGTCACGGATCGCGCACCCCTCAGCCACCAGCAGCCGGGCAGAGGAGCGGGGCTTTGCCGGCCTTGTGGCGATCAGTTCTTCGGGCAGGGGAAAGTCGAAATCGGAAAGCTTCATCCCTGCCCCTCCAGCTTCGGTATCGGACGGCGGAAGATCTCGCGGAACATGCCCGGTGTCAGGATCGACAGCGGATTGACCGAGACCGAGGGATTATCCGAGGTGCCGCCGACATGGTAGTTGAAACCGAACAACCCTTCGCCCTTGCGGGTGAGGATCGCGCCGATGGCGTTCAGAATGTAGATGGGCGAGATCACCCCCTGAAGGTTCAGCCGGTCGGTCCGGCTGTCGTAGGTGCCTGACATCGAAACCCCCAGCGAGGCGCCGACGGCGGCCCCCCGCGTGAGTTCCACCCCCGAGGGCGACAGGCGGAACTCGGCGTCGCCGTCGGCGAAGACAAGGCCCGATCCGTTCAGTTGCTCAAGGATGCCGACGACCGAGATGGCGGAAAGCAGTTCCGCCAGGACCGGCGCGTTGCGCACCCGGAAATCGGTGGCGCGCGCGGTGCCCTGATAGTGACCGGAGGGCCCGAGCGGCACCAACTGCAGATCGAGCGCCCCCCCCCGCGCGTTGGAGAAGATGCCGGTCGCCGCCAGCACGCCGCCCGCATCGTCGGAGGTGACACGGATACCGGTCCCCTTCGGCATCGGCGCCAGCGTGCCGCGCACCTGGGCGCCGTCATTCACCTTTGCGGTGAAGCTGCCGTTGAAGCCGCCGAGGGTGGAGAACTCGCCGCGCAGGCCCTTGAGCGCGATCCTGCCGGTGACCTGCACCTGGTCAAGTGAGGCGCGGATCTTGCTGCCGGAACCGCCGCGTCCGCCGCCGCCGAATTCCGGCAGGTTGCGCAGATCGACACGACCGCCCGAAACCTCGACCGACGGAGAGCGGCCCTTGCCCTGCCCGATCAGCGTCACCGGCGCATCCAGCCAGTCGCCGGCGCGTAGCCGCGTGAAGCGGGCCCGGTCGAGCCCGCCGCCCTGCGCCCGCAGGCTCACATCGCCTGCGAGCCGCAGCCCCGGCGCCTCCAGCGAAAGCGCCGTCACCCGGGGCGGCTGGCCCAGGGTGGCGGTGGCGCTCAGGCTGCCGCCCGTGCCCGCACCCTTGCGCCAGCCGATCTCCGGCACCGAGAGCACCAGCCCCCGCAGGTCGGATAGCAGCGACAGCCGCCCCGCCTCACCCTTCACCAGATCGAGGGTGAAGCGCCCGGTCCCTTCGCCCGCCACCATGCCGGCGGGAAGGCCGAGTGCAAACTCTTCCACCGCCGCCGGCGAGATCTGCACCGTGCCCTCGATCCGCGAGCGGTCCTGCGCCTCGGGGCCGAATTTCTGCCGCCATGTCATGTCGAACGGCACCCGGCCGATCAGCCCCTTGCCCGAGATGGACATCCCCGACCGTTCCGCCACCAGCCGCAGCGCCGGCGCGCTCAGCCGCTTGCCCGGCACCAGCACCTCGGACGTAATGTCGTTCAGCCGCCCCTCGACATGGTAGGAGACGTCCTCGATCCGAAGCTTCGGCACCAGCGGCAGGTGCAGCACCGCCTCCACCTCGGCCTGCCCCTCCCCCAGCTCCACCGGACGCCCGGCCTTGGTCAGGAAACTGAACGGCTTCTCGTCGAGCAGCGACAGCGCGGCGGTGAGGGTGGATTTGGTGAACAGCCGGATTTCCGCCTGCGCCGGCTTTTGCAGGATGTCGAGCACGGAAAACACCGATCCCGCCATATCGATCCGCCCGCCCTTGGGTGGGGTCAGCTCGCCCTGGTCCAGCACCATCGTATAGGCGTTGCCCTCGATCGTGGCATAGCCGTGGCCACGCCTGATCGGCGGCAGGGTCTTGATGAAGCGCACATCGGTATCGGCGAAACCATAGTCGAGCGCGAAGCGCGGCTCCTGCCCCGGCTCCAGCCGCAATGCGGCCTTCACGTCGTGCAAAAGCCCCTCCTGCACGTTCTCGACCAGCCAGGCCCGGGTCTTCGGCACGGCAGAGACCGGCCAGAGCGCCAGCAGCCGGTCGTGACGGATACTGTCGAGCGCCAGATCCGCCGACATCCGCCAGCCTTCGGGGCCTGCCTCGGCCCAGCCGCGGCCGGCGATCCGCCGGCCCTCCTCCAGCAGCGCAAGCTGGCCGATCTCCAGCCGGAACGGATCGAGCCTGAGCCGCCAGTCCAGCGCGCCCTGCCCGAAGGTGACCGGCTCCACGAACAGCCCCTCGGGATCGACCATCACCTGCGAGAAGGCGACCTGACCGATGAAGGTATCGGGCAGCCCCTTGCCACGCAGGCCGGGCACCAGAACCTGCCCTGAGGCGGTCATGCGCAGCGACCGGCTCTGCACCTCCACCTCGCGCAGTTCGATCCGTTCGCGTGCCGGGTCGAAGGCCATGGCGATGCGGGCGCTCTCGAAGGCGAGGGGCCGGCTTTCGGGGCTCGGATGCAGCGCGCCGGCGCCGAGGCTCAGCTCGCCCTCCATCGCGCTGATGGTGCCGGTCGCGTCGAGCCCGGCCGTCAGCTTGCCGGAGATCGGCGCATCGAGCACCGAGAGGAACCGCAGAACCGGCGCCTGTGCCGCCAGATCGCGGGCCGAAACGTCCTCGACCGTGACGCGCAGCCGGGCCGAGGCGTCATCTGCCCCGGTCTGGATCGCCAGCAGAGCCCGCGCCGGCTGCCCGGAGCCCCCCTCAAGCGTCATGCCGAGTTC
>JAIRJX010000352.1 GCA_031260425.1 Gemmobacter sp. | reverse complement strand
GCGGATTTGTCGAGCAGCGTCAGGATCTCCTCGTCGACCGCCTTTACCCCGTGGCGGGTGTCGATCAGAACGAAGGCCCGGCGCAGGGTCTGGCGGCCCTGCAGATATTGCTTCAGCAGCGCCTGCCATTTCTTCACCGTGGCGACGGGCGCCTCGGCAAAGCCATAGCCCGGCAGGTCGACCATATAGCGGTTGTCGCTCAGCGAGAAATAGTTAAGTTCCTGTGTCCGCCCCGGTGTGTTGGAGGCGCGGGCGAGGTTCTTCCTCCCGGTCAACGCATTGATCAAGCTTGACTTTCCAACATTGGAACGGCCGGCGAAGCAGACCTCCAGCCTGTCGGCGGGCGGTAGGCCCGGCATGGCGACCACGCCCTTCACGAAATCGACGGGCCCCGCGAACATCAGCCGCCCGCGCTCGCGGGCGAAATCGTCGGGCTCGTCGGCCAGCGGGAAGGGCAGGGGGGTCATGCGGTCTCCACCCGGTCGCCGGTGGCAATCCCGCCGCCTTCCAGCACCACGGCATAGACACCGAAATCCTGATGGCCGAAGGCACTGCGCAGGGCGCCCAGCGTATCGGCGTCGATCCGTCCGGTCGCCGGATCGGCCTTGGTGGCGTTGCAGCGCTCGATCCGCGCGCGCACCTCCAGCAGCGCGTTGCCGACCTGGAGCCGCTGGCCCACCAGATCGAATTCCGCCCAGGGCTCCCAACCGTCGATCCAGAGATTGCAGCGCCAGCGATAGGGCGAAAGCGCCATGCCCATGCGCTCCGTAAGATCACGGTTGGAAGCGAGGTTGATGAGCGAGACCGAAGGATATTCGGTATCCGACATCATCCGGCCGGCGGTGACGATCCGTTCCGGCATCGCCCGCCCTTCCGGGTTCAGCCCGCGCACCCAGGCCAGGAACCCCGCCAGATCTTCGGCCGCATCGGGACGGAAGGTCAGCGGATCGCGCTCGGGATGGGTCAGCGTTACCGCCCCCGCTGCCTCGTCCAGCGCGGCGTTAATCGCCATCAGCGCCGGAGCCTTGGACCCCCGCGCAAAATTCACGCAAGGATTCCAGCCCGGCACCAGCCGTGCCGCATCATGCGCCACCGCCCAATGCCGGTCCCAGGGCAGCCCCTCACCGGCCGAAAGCCGAACGGACGCGAGGTCTTCGCGTCCGTGGCTCTTGATCGGATGGCGGCAGATATGTGTGAGCCGTGCCGTCATTTCTTGCCTTTCGCCGGTTGCACGGGCTTTGGCTTGCGCGAAAACCCCGCCTTGATATTGCCGAAGAGATCAGGCTTGTGTCCATGGCTGCGCATGATGGCGTATTGCTGCGTGAAGGTGAGCGTGTTGTTGGTGATCCAGTAGAGCACCAGCCCCGAGGCGAAGCCCCCCAGCATGAACATGAACACCCAGGGCATCCAGGCAAAGACCATGGCCTGGGCCGGATCGGCGGGCGCCGGGTTCAGTTTCTGCTGCAGCCACATCGAAAGGCCGAGCAGGATTGGAAGCGCCCCGATGAAGATCAGCGCGAGGAAGCTGCCATGCACCGGCGCCGCCCAGGGCAGAAGACCGAACAGATTGAAAAGCGACGAGGAATCCGGCGCAGACAGGTCGTTCAGCCAACCGAAGAACGGCGCGTGGCGCAGTTCCAGCGTGACGAAGATTACCTTGTAGAGGCTGAAGAAGATCGGGATCTGGATCAGGATCGGCAGGCAGCCCGCAGCCGGGTTCACCTTCTTTTCCTTATAGAGCTGCATCATCTCCTTCTGCATCTTCGCTCGGTCTTCGCCCGCCCGTTCCTTCAGCGCCTCCATCTCGGGCTGGAGTTCCTTCATCCGCGCCATCGAGACATAGGATTTGTAGGCGAGCGGCAGCACGACCAGCTTCAGCACGAAGGTCAGCGCGATGATGGCGAGGCCCATATTGCCGATCCAGCCATGCAGCCAGTGCAGCACCGCGAAGATCGGTTTGGTCAGGAAGAAGAACCAGCCCCAGTCGATCACATCGATGAAGCCTGCGATACCTTCCTCGTTCTGGTAGCGCCGGATGGTCTCCCACTCCTTCGCGCCCGCGAACAGGCGCGATGAGACCTCGGCCGAGGCGCCGGGTGCGATGGTCATCACCGGCAGGCGGGTCTCGGTCTGGAAGATATCGGCCTGGGCGTTGTATTTGACCACCGAGGTAAAGGGCGCGCCCTGTTCGGGCACCATAACCGTCATCCAGTATTTGTCGGTGAAGCCGAGCCAGCCATCGTTGGCGGCCTCCTGCACCTGGGCCTGGGCGGCCTCGCGCTCGACCACCGGCAAGTCGGCGACGGCCTTGTATTTCAGCTCTTTCAGCGTGCCGTCGACCCGGCCGACCACCCCCTCGTGCAGCACGAAGAAGTTCTGCAGGTCGGGCGGGGTGCCGTGGCGGGCGACCAGGCCATAGGGTTGCAGCACCGCGGCGGCGGCGCCGTCGTTGCGCACACCATCGGTGACGGTGAACATGTAGCGTTCGTCGACCGCGATCTTGCGGGTGAAGGTCAGCCCGGCGCCGTTCGCCCATTCCAGCGTGACCGGCTGGCCCGGAGCCAGGGTCGTGCCATCGGTCTGCCGCCATTCGGTAGTAGCACCCGGCACCGCGTCGAAGCCGAGATCACCCCCCGGCACCCAGCCGTAAAGCGCGTAATAGGCGTGCGGTTCGCCCACCGGCGAGAGCAGGCGGACGATGTCGGATTGCGGATCGAGGCTGACACGATAGCTCTTCAGCGACAAGTCATCTATCCGCCCGCCGAGGAGCGAGATCGACCCGTCCAGACGCGGGGTGTCGATCCTCAGGCGCGGCGCCTCCGGCACGGCGGCCACTTCGGGCTGGCTGGCAGGTGCAGGGACTGCCGGTGCTTCGACGGTTGCCACCGCAGCCGGAGCATTCGGGTCGGCCACGGGCGCTTCCGGCGGCGGGAAGAGGACGAACCACACCAGAATCACAAGGAAGCTGAGTGCCGTCGCCAGAATGAGGTTCTTGTTCTGACCGTCCATTTGCGATTCCCACCGTCGTTTCGCAGGCAGACCCGGGCCGTTGGGTCTCGGGTGGTTCAACAGAAGGGGGGCGGAAAGGTCAAGCGGTTTTCCCCGCACCGGAGCGCCACGGCCCGTTTCGTGCTGCTGGTGGTGCGGCGCGAAGCGGATGCGGGTGGGCGGCAATCCAGTCGGGCGTCTGCTCGAAAGGCATGGGCCGGGCGATGCCGAAGCCTTGCACATGCGCGCAGCCCAGCTCGGTGAGCCGCGCGAGTTCCCCCGGCGTCTCCACCCCCTCCGCCACCGTATCCAGGCCAAGTTGCGCCGCAAGCGACTGGATCGCTGCCACCATCCGTTGCTGTTCGGGATCGGTATCGACATGGGTAACGAAGCTGCGGTCGATCTTCAGTCGCCTCACCGAGAAGCGGCGGATATTGGCGATTGCGGCATGACCGGTGCCGAAATCATCAAGGTCGATGCCGCAGCCCAGCCGGGCCAGTGCCGCGATATTGCGCGCGATCACGTCGTTTTCGGTCGAGGCGACGACGGTTTCAAGGATTTCCACGCAAAGCCGCTCCGGTGTCAGGTCGAGCCGGCCCAGTTCCCATTCCAGCCGTGCCACCAGTTGCGGGTCGGCCAGTTCGGCGGCGGAAAAGTTCACCGAGACGCAGGGAACATGAAGCCCCGCCCTGTTCCAGCGCCGCAGCGCCGCCAGCGCCTGACCAAGCATGACCTCACCCAGCCTGGCGGCAAGGCCCGCTTCCTCGATCGCGGGCAGGAATTCGATCGGTGGCACCACCCCTCGCTCCGGATGATGCCAGCGGGCCAGCGCCTCGAAGCCGGTGATCGCGCCGGTGGCGGTGGCGATCTGCGGCTGGAAATGCGCGTGGATCTGCCCGTCGTCCAGTGCCGCAATGAGGGTCTGGCGCAGCAAGTCACGGCCGGCACGCCGCCGCGCCATGTCGGGTGCATGGCTGCGGATCGCCGAGGGGCCGTTGCGGACCGCCTCCTCCGCCGCGACCTCCGCCGCGTCGATCAGGGCCTGTCCGCCCGGCGCCGGAGCCAGGTCGCCCAGGCAGAACCCTACCGAGCAGGTGAGGTAAAGCCGTGCCGAATCCAGGCTGATCGGAGCGGCCAGCGCCGCTTGCAGACGGGTGGAGATCTGGATCACGCTTTCCAGGTCAAGCCGCCGCTGCGGCTTCAGCGCCACCGCGAAGGTGCCGTCCTCCAGCCGCGCCACCATGTCGCCCTCGCGCAGCGCGCCGCAGAGCCGTTCGGCGCAGCGGCCCAGCAGCTCCGCCCGCGCCGTCTTGCCGTGCCGGGCTTCCAGGGTCTCTGCCTCGTCGATACGCAGCACAAGGCAGCCCGTCAGCCGCCCGCTGGCCGCCCGGTCGCACAGGAGATCCTCCAGCCGGGCCAGCAGTTGTGGCCGCAGCACCAGCCCGTCAGCTCCGTCTGTTGGTGGAGTCAGCCGGGCCGGGCCGAAGCGGAACGCCCCGACGGTCAGGAACAGCAGCGGCAACCCGAGTGCGACGGCAAGCAGCACCACCTCGCCGCCCAGCCAGTAGGCCGCCAGCGTCAGCGCTGGCAGGAAGACCATCGGCTCGGGCCGGCGCAGAAGCCGTTTGCCCCATTCCAGACCCTGCCGCACCCTGTCTGCGATATCCATGCGAATCCCCGTCTCCGCCCCGTCACGGAGGCTGATCGGGACCAAGACTAAGGGCGGGAAATGGCCGCTTCGTTAATTCCGGTCATGAAATTGCAGAGGATTTTCGCTAAATGTTCCAGGTCTCGCCATCAGCCCCGTGAAATCGAATAGCGCGGGATCGAGCAGATGCGAGGGCCGCACATTCATCAGCGCGCGGAACATCACCTGCCGCCGGCCGGGGCTGCGCGCCTCCCAGCCATCGAGCAACTGCTTCACTTGCTGGCGCTGCAATCCTTCCTGCGAGCCGCAGAGATCGCAGGGGATGATCGGATAGTCCATCGCTCGGGCGAACCGCTCGCAATCCGCCTCGGCCACGAAGGCCAGCGGCCGGCAGACGAAAAGGTCGCCCTCCTCGTTCAGGAGTTTCGGCGGCATGGTCGCCAGCCGTCCGCCATGAAAGAGGTTCATGAAGAAGGTTTCCAGAATGTCGTCGCGGTGATGACCGAGGATCACCGCCGAACACCCCTCCTCCCGTGCGATCCGGTAAAGATTGCCTCGCCGCAATCGCGAGCACAGGCTGCACATGGTCTTGCCCGCGCCGATCTTGTCCATTACCACCGAATAGGTGTCCTGATATTCGATCCGGTGCCGCACGCCCATCCTGGCCAGGAACTCCGGCAGGACGGTGGCGGGAAAATTCGGCTGCCCCTGGTCGAGATTGCAGGCCAGCAATTCGACCGGCAGAAGCCCGCGCCACTGCAACTCGTGCAGCACGGCGAGCAGCGTATAGCTGTCCTTGCCCCCCGACAGGCAGACCAGCCAACGCGCGCCGCGCCCGGCCATGCCATATTGCTCGACCGCCTCGCGCACCTCGCGCACCAGCCTCTTGCGCAGCTTGCGGAATTCGGTCGTCTTCGGCGCGCCGCGAAACAACGGATGGATGTCGTCCGCAAGATCGTCGTCGGAAAGATGCAGATCGTCCATCTGGCCCTCGCGCGCTGGAACTTGGGCTGCATATGCCAGAAGCTGCGGGGCTGTGTAAATCCGTTGCCATTTTCTATCGGCAGATGAAGCCAGGTGCGCGTCCCTGTTCATTCATCTGTTCAAAAATATCCTCAGGGGGT
>JAIRJX010000235.1 GCA_031260425.1 Gemmobacter sp. | reverse complement strand
CGGGCTCGCATCAGCGGGGACCCGATCGAAGACCAGGAGCTCTGGACGGCATCACCTCTGCGGATCACCGCAGGCAGAAGGAGACAGGCGATGAACCTGATCGCACAGCTCGAAGCCGAGCAGATCGCGGCACTCGGCAAGAGCATCCCGGATTTCAAGGCCGGCGATACCATCCGCGTCGGCTACAAGGTGACCGAAGGCACCCGGTCGCGTGTGCAGAACTATGAGGGCGTCTGCATCAGCCGCAAGGGCGGCGCCACCATCGGTGCCTCGTTCACCGTGCGCAAGATCTCGTTCGGCGAGGGTGTGGAGCGCGTCTTCCCGCTCTATTCGACCAATATCGACATGATCGAGGTCGTCCGCCGTGGCCGCGTGCGTCGCGCCAAGCTGTATTACCTCCGTTCGCGCCGCGGCAAGTCTGCCCGGATTGCGGAAGTGACCAATTACAAAGAAAAAGCCGAGTAAGGAGCCAGGGCCATGAAACAGGGCATTCATCCCGATTATCACTTCGTCGAAGTGAAGATGACCGACGGCACCACTTTCCGCACCCGCACTACCTGGGGCAAGGAAGGCGATACGCTGGCGCTCGACATTGATCCGCTTTCGCATCCCGCCTGGACCGGTCAGACCGCCAAGCTGATGGATACCGGCGGCCGCGTGTCGAAGTTCAAGAACAAATACGCCGGTCTGGGCTTCTGATCTTCGCCCGCAGGGCCGCACGAATCTGAAAATGACACCCACCCCGGGAGGGTGGGTGTCGTCTTTTGTGTACGGCTATTGCCTGTGATCCCGGCCATACCCGGTTTCTGCCGGATACACGGTGAAACCGGCGCGGCGGATTGGGCCCATGTTCCGACGCTGTTTTCCTGCTGAGGCGGATAGACATTCAAGGGTCCCGGTCGGGGCCGTGAACCAGGAACGACCTGTATCCTCCGTCCCCGTATGACCCTCCCTGTCTTCAGCCCGGAACAAGGCGTGGCATGTGCCGCCGGGTGGGCGCTTTGGCAATGTTGGCGCAGTAGTTGAACATGGCCGGCATGGACCGGGAAAGCGCAGACCACAATCGTCTTGCGGCCCGTCCGCAGGGGCCGACTCTGCCCGCTGATGACAAGGATGGCGACCGTAGCCTTCGCCACAGGGTTGCATGAGCCGCGAGTGAATGCAGGTCCGCGCCCCCGGGCCTGTGAACGGCTGAAGGCTGCGTGGCCCCCCGCTCTGTCGCCCGGATCGGTTTGTGGTGAGGGGCGGTGCGCCTCTCCCCTCTTGCGTCCGGTCCCGCCAAAGGCTAGCGCAGATGCAGTAAGAAGGGGCGGATCATGGCGCATATCATCGTTTTTGGCAACGAAAAGGGGGGGTCGGGCAAATCGACCACCTGTATGCACGTGGCCACCGCGCTGGTGCGCATGGGGCATCGGGTGGGGGCGCTGGATCTCGACCTGCGCCAACGCAGCTTCGGCCGATATGTCGAGAACCGCCGCGCTTGGATGGCGCAAGCCGGCCGGTCACTGCCTACGCCGAATTACCGTGAACTGCCCGAGGTGGACCCCGAAGCCCTCAATCAGGGCGAGAATCCGTTTGATCAGCGCCTGTCGCTTGCCGTTGCCGCGCTGGAGCCGGCAAGCGATTTCATCGTGATCGACTGTCCCGGCTCGCATACAAGGCTGAGTCAGGTCGCCCATAGTCTCGCCGATACGCTGGTCAGCCCGCTGAACGACAGTTTCGTGGATTTCGATCTGCTTGCTCGTATCGACCCGGAGACCAACAAGGTGAAGGGTCCTTCGATCTATTCCGAGATGGTCTGGGGCGCGCGGCAACTCCGGGCGCAGGCCGGGCTGAAGCCGATCGACTGGATCGTGCTGCGCAATCGCCTCGGCGCGCAGCAGATGCACAACAAGAAGAAGGTCGGCGCCGCATTGGAGGAGTTGTCGAAGCGCATCGGCTTTCGCGTGGCGCCCGGCTTCACCGAACGGGTGATCTTCCGAGAGTTGTTCCCGCGCGGCCTGACGCTGCTCGACCTGCGCGATACCGGGGTGGAGCAGTTGAACCTGTCGAACATCGCGGCACGACAGGAGGTGCGTGACCTGGTGGCGGCGCTCCGGCTGCCGGGCGTGACGGTCGATTTCTGACGCGGCCGGTCAGGCGCCTCGCTATCCTGCGCCCGAATGGCCGGGACGCGGGTGGTCGTCGGTCATCGCCCGTTCCGCCTCTCGGTGTCGGCGGGAAGGCGCGCGCCGGCAATCGCCTGGCCGCGTCATCCTGCCGGACGTCAGCAAGCTTGAGGAGGGGCCAGCGCCGTGGCAGGAAGAGCCTTGCCCGGTTACCGGAGGATGCCATGGCCAATGCCCTGTTCGACGCGCTTTTCGCCCCGCTTGCCGCGCGGCAGGATGATTTCCTGATCCTGCCCGACGGCGCCGGGCTCTCCGGTGCGGCATTCCTTGCCATGGTGTCCCGGCAGGCCCATGCGCTGCGCGCGGCGGGGCTGGGGGTGGGAGACCGGATCGCGGTGCAGGCGGCAAAAAGCCCCGAGGCGCTGGCGAGCTATGGCGCGGCGGTGGCGCTTGGCGCGATCTACCTGCCGCTCAATACCGCCTATACTGCGGAAGAGGTGGCGTATTTTCTCGACAATGCCACCCCCAGAATCTTCCTCTGCGAGACAGCGCGGCGCGCGGCACTGGAGCCCCTGGCCAACCGTCATGGCGCCCGGGTGATGACGCTCGATGCCGATGGCGGTGGCACACTTTCCGAGGCCGCCGCCGACCAGCCCACCACCCTCACCCCGGCTGATCGCGGGGCCGACGATCTTGCCGCCCTCCTCTATACCTCTGGCACCACCGGCCGCTCGAAAGGCGCGATGCTCACCCACGGCAACCTGCTTTCCAACGCCGAGGTGTTGGCCGGTCTCTGGCGCTTCACCGACCGGGACGTGCTCCTGCACGCATTGCCGATCTTTCATACCCACGGCCTTTTCGTTGCTTCGAACATCAGCTTGCTGACCGGCGGCCGGATGATCTTTCTGCCGGGCTTCGATCTCGATGCGATGATCCGTCTCCTGCCGCGTGCCACCGCGATGATGGGGGTGCCTACCTTCTACACCCGGCTGCTGGATGATCCGCGTTTCACCGGCGAACTTGTCCGCCACATGCGCCTTTTCATCTCCGGCTCCGCGCCGCTCCTGACCGAGACCCATCGCAGCTTCGAGGCGCGCACCGGCCACCGCATTCTCGAACGCTACGGCATGACCGAGACCAACATGAACACCTCCAATCCCTATGAAGGGGAGCGCCGCGCCGGCACGGTCGGCTTGCCCCTGCCGGGAGTGAAGCTGCGCATCATGGCCGAAGGCGCCGAGGTCCGCCCCGGCGAGACCGGCGTGATCGAGGTGCACGGCCCCAACGTCTTCAAGGGCTACTGGCAGATGCCCGAGAAAACCCGCGAAGACCTGCGCGAGGATGGCTGGTTCATCACCGGCGATGTCGGACGGGCGGACGGCGACGGTTATATCACCATTGTCGGCCGCGCCAGGGATCTGGTGATCTCCGGTGGCTTCAACATCTACCCGAAAGAAGTGGAACTTCTGCTCGACGAACAGCCCGGTGTGCTGGAAAGCGCGGTGATCGGCGTGCCGCATCCCGATTTCGGCGAGGCAGTCTTCGCCGTCCTCGTTCCGGAAAAGGGCGCCACCCTCGATCCCGAGGCGACGCTCGCCGCGCTGCGCGACCGCCTCGCTCGCTTCAAGCTGCCCAAGGCCGCCGTGGTGGTGGAGGCTCTGCCGCGTAACGCCATGGGAAAGGTCCAGAAGAACCTGCTGCGCAACAGCTACCGGAACTGGTTCGGCGCCTGATCGGCCGCCGCCCTCCTCAGGCCCCTTCGGAGCCATCGTCGGGCGGCATTGCCATGGTGGGCTGCAACCGGTCTCCTGCGCCCGGCGGCGTGCCCGGTGGAAAGATAGGTTGAGTATTTGGGCAAGAAGCAAAGGGCGGACGCCGCGGCGGGATGGCAAACGGCGCGACCGGCCGGGCGGACCTTGAAAGCCGTTCGCCGCCCCCTTGGCCCGTTCTGCCCTTTGCTTCTTGTATAAATACTCATGCTTCGGGTTCGACCGGGAGCGACGGGCCGGTCTCTTGCAGCTCTGCCTCCAGAAAGCGTTCCAGTGCGTCGAGATCGACCGGCTCGAACAATCCGAAGCCCTGTATCCAGACCGAGACCGCACGCATCGCGTCCGGTTCCAGCCTGCACCAGATCAGCCGGCCGCGCTTCTCGCGGCTGATGAGGCCGGCTTCGGCCAGGACCTGAAGGTGCTTGGAGATCGCGGAGAGCGACATCTCGAAAGGCTCGGCCACATCGGTGACCGCCATGTCGTCCTCCAGCAGCATGGTGAGGATCGCGCGCCGCGTCGGGTCGGCGAGGGCGGCGAAGATCTGGCTGAGCGGATCGGACATGGCAGCAGATTGGCTTGGCACGGCGAAATCGTCAACCGGATGGTTGAATATATCCGTTGCGACCATGAGTATGCAGACGGAGATCGTCGGATGGCGTATGTTTTGTGAATCCATTGTTCTTCAATGGGTTATGCTGAGGTGTCGCGCTTGACTTCGCGCGAGCCCCTGCGTAGGTTCCGCCCGACTGTTCAGGGGGCGTCACGCATGGCTCACGAACCCGATCCCGAACGGCTGCGTGCGCTGGAGGCGCGGCTGTCGCAGGTGAGGGCGGGCCCGGTGAAACCCGAAGGGACGGCCAGGAATATCTCGCAGGTGGAAGTCGCCTGGCGGATGGTGATCGAGTTGACCTCGGGCATTCTGATCGGGGGAGGCGTCGGTTACGGGCTGGACACATTGTTCGGCACGAAGCCCGTCCTGCTGGTGGTTTTCATCCTGTTCGGCTTTGCCGCCGGCATCCGCACGGTCATCGGGACGGCCCGTGACCTGCAGGCCAGGCAGATGGCGGCCATGGACGCGCAGACAAAGGCGGATCGCTCCGCCCGAACCGAAGGATGACAGAACGTGGCTGAAGGCGGTCTCTCCATTCACCCGATGGACCAGTTCATCGTGAAGCCTCTTTTCCGGGTGATCGAGCCCGGCACCTGCGTTCCGGCACAGGGAATTCATGACGGCTGCCTGCGGTGGTACGAGATCTCCAACGCCACTCTGTGGATGGCAATCGCCGTGCTGGTCATCATCGCGCTGATGGTTTTCGGTTCGCGCGGCCGTGCCGTCATTCCGTCGCGTATCCAGTCGGTCGGCGAGATGATCTACGGCCTCATCTATAAGATGGTCGAAGATGTGACCGGCCATGACGGGGTGAAATACTTCCCCTTCGTGATGACGCTGTTTCTCTTCGTGCTGTTCTCGAACCTGCTCGGCCTGCTTCCCAAGGGGTTCACCACCACCAGCCATGCCGCCGTCACCGTCACGCTGGCGCTGATCGTGTTCCTGTTCGTCACCCTGCTCGGGCTGGCGCGGAATGGCCTTGGTTTTCTCGGCATGTTCTGGGTGTCCTCGGCGCCGCTGGCGCTGCGCCCTGTGCTGGCGGTGATCGAGGTGATTTCCTACTTCGTGCGTCCGGTCAGCCATTCCATTCGTCTTGCCGGCAACCTGATGGCGGGTCATGCCGTGATGAAGGTCTTCGCGGGCTTCGCCTCGGTGGCGCTCATCTCGCCGGTGGCTATCGGGGCCATAACCGCGATCTATGGCCTCGAATTGCTGGTGGCAGTCGTGCAGGCCTATGTTTTCACCATTCTGACCTGCGTCTACCTGAAAGACGCGGTGGGCGGCGCCCACCACTGAGGTCCGGACCCTCCCCTGAAATTCCACGCATATCCCAAGGAGAAACACTATGGAACAAGCCGCTGAACTCGCGCTTATGGGCAAATATATCGGTGCTGGTCTCGCGACCATGGGCCTTGGCGGCGCCGGCATCGGCGTCGGCAATGTCGCCGGCAACTTCCTGGCTGGCGCTCTGCGCAACCCGTCTGCTGCCCCGTCGCAGACTGCGAACCTCTTCGTCGGCATCGCCTTTGCCGAAGCTCTGGGCATCTTCTCGTTCCTGATTGCCCTGCTGCTGATGTTCGCTGTCTGATTCCGGCGCGTCTGATCTTCTTCGGCCGGGCGAGCCTTCGCGTCTCCCGGCCAAGTGTATGACGAATGTAAGGAAACGACATGGCGACCGAAGCACATGACGCGGCGGCCCAGGCTACGGGGATGCCGCAGCTCGACACTTCGACCTGGGGCAACCAGATCTTCTGGCTCGTCCTTGCGCTCGTCGTGATCTTCCTCGTGCTGTGGCGCGTGGCGCTGCCCCGGATCGGGGCGGTTCTGGCCGAGCGCAGCGGCACCATCACCAACGATCTCGCCGCGGCGGAAGAGTTGAAGCAGAAGGCGATCGCCGCCGAGAAGGCCTATGAAGACGCGCTGGCCAGGGCCCGTGCCGAGGCAGGCCGTATCGTGGCCGAGGCCAAGGCGGAGATACAGGCCGATCTCGACAAGGCTACCGCAAAGGCGGATGCCGAGATTTCTGCCAAGACCGCCGAATCCGAGGCCCGCATCGCCGAGATCCGCGCCGGTGCGCAGGAAAGCGTGGCGGAAGTGGCGAGGGATACTGCGAGGGAGCTCATCGCGGCATTCGGCGGCAAGGCCGATGCCCGCGGCGTCACCGCCGCAATCAATGCCCGGCTGAAGGGGTGAACGTGATGAAAAAACTGCCCCTGATCGGTACCGCCCTTGCCGCAAGCCCCGCCTTCGCGGCTTCGGGCCCGTTCTTCTCGCTCGGGAACACCGATTTCATCGTTCTGATTGCCTTTCTCGTCTTCATTGGCGTCCTGCTCTGGGTGAAGGTTCCGGCGAAGCTGAGCGCGGCTCTCGACAATCGCGCTGCTGTGATCAAAGCCGAACTGGAAGAGGCGCGGGCCCTGCGTGAAGAGGCCAAGGCTATCCTTGCCTCCTACGAGCGCAAGCAGAGCGAGATGATGGAGCAATCGAAGCGTATCGTGGCCATCGCCAGGGAAGAGGCCGTTGCGGCCGCCTCCAAGGCGAAGGACGATCTGCGGGTCTCCATCGCGCGCCGGCTGGCTGCGGCGGAGGAGCGGATTGCCTCGGCTGAAGCCACCGCCGTGCGTGAAGTTCGCGAGCGGGCGGTGGATGTGGCCGTCGCCGCCGCCGCGGATGTACTGGCCAAGCAGCGCTCGGCGGAAACCGCTGCCGCCGCAATCGACGATGCGATCACGCAGGTTGCGGCCAAGCTGCACTGAGATTTTCGAGCGAATGCAGGAGCCCCGGTCTTCGTGCCGGGGTTTTTGCATATCCGGCGGCAGCGCCGGTGTTGGTCATTGCGGAGACCGCTTTCGCCTGTGCCGTGCGAGGTGATCGGGATGCGAGGGCCAAGTGGCACGGGCTCGTGCCCTTCCTTGGGAGAGGCGATGATCCGGTTGCAGCACGGCAATGCCGCGCTGGGGCGCCATCAATGCTCCGCGTTTTGTGGTGCAGCCGGATGCGGGCTCAGACCGTGCGACCGGCCAGCATTCCCTCATAGACTGCCTCTTCCGCCGTGCGTGCGGTCATCGCGTCGCCGATCTGGCGGCAGTCGATGCCCAGGGCCGCGACCTCCGCAGCCAGCCCATCCTCCGGCAGGTGACCGGTGCAAAGCACCAGAGTATCGACCCCCGCGATCTCGATGGGTTCTCCCGATGCGGTATGTTGCAGGACGACCGTGTCGCCGAAGGTGCCGACCAGACGCGCATAGGGGGTGATTGTGACCCCCAGCCGGTGCAGCGTTCCGGCTGTCGCGTCGCGCAGGTAGAAAGGCAGCGTCTCGCCCATATGCAGGCCGCACACGGCGAGATCGACCCGGCTTCCCTCGCGCGCCAGCAACTCCGCGATGCCCGGCCCGATCCAGTCGGCGCGCCAGTCGGTGACAAGGACGCGGGCGCCGGCCTTCGCTTCGCGCCGCAGCACCTGCCAGGCGGTGAGCACCTGCATCTCGCCATCGGTTTCCATCGCCGGAATATAGGGCTGGGCGCCGGTGGCGAGGATCACCGCATCGGGGGCGAAGTCGCGGATCAGCGCGGCGTCGACGCGGGTATTGCGCCGCAGGGTGACCCCGGCCAGTTCACATTCCCGGGCAAGATTGGTGGCGATACCGCCGAATTCGGCGCGCTGCGGCAGAAGTTGTGCCAGCAATGCCTGCCCGCCAAGCCGGGGGGCAGCCTCGAACAGCGTCACCTCATGGCCGCGTTCGGCCGCGATGGCGGCGGCCTTCAGCCCGGCGGGGCCGCCCCCTACCACCATAACGCGGCGAGGGCTGGCGGCTTTCGGGTGAGTGCCGAAAGCCGTTTCGCGCCCGGTTTCAGGATGCTGGATGCACGAGATCGGCAGACCGCGATGGAAATGCCCGATACAGGCCTGATTGCAGCCGATACAGGCGCGGATGTCGTCAAAACGGCCGGCCTCGGCCTTGGCGGGCATGTCGGGGTCGCAGATCATCGCACGTGTCATGGCGCAGACATCGGCGTCGCCACGTGCGATGGCGGCCTCGGCCTCCTGCGGCTGGTTGATGCGGCCGGCGGTGAAGACCGGGATGGTCAGCGCCTGCTTGTAGCTGCGCGCATCGGGGGCGGTATAGGCGGCGGGGTAGTTCATCGGCGGCACGATATGCACCGCGCCACCCAGCGTGGCCGAACTGCCGAGCGTGAGCGACAGGTAGTCGATCTGGTCCTGCAGCGCCTTCGCGGCTTCCAGCGTTTCGGCATTGGTCAGCCCGGCCTCGTCCTTCTCGTTGGCGGACAGCCTCATGCCGATGATGAAATTCTCGTCGGTTGCCGCCCGCATCGCCGCCAGCGCCTCGCGCAGGAAACGCAGCCGGTTCTCCAGCCCGCCACCGTAGCCGTCCTGCCGCCGGTTGACACGGGGGTTGAGGAATTGCGCCGGCAGGTAGCCGTGGGAGCCCACGAACTCCACCCCGTCGAGGCCGGCCTGCCACATCCGCCGCGCGGCTGCGGCGTAGCTCTGCACGATTTCGGTGATCATCGTGGGCGGCATGGCGCGCGGCATCACGTGGAAACGCTCGCTGGGAGTGGCGGAGGCGGACCAGGCTACGGCCAGCATCCCGTTCGCGCTTTCCATGATCTCGCGCCCCGGATGGAAAAGCTGCGAGACCACCACTGCACCATGCGCATGGCAGACCTCAGCCAGGCGGCGATAGCCGGGGATGCAGGCGTCGCTATCGGCCATGATCAGATGCGAAGTATAGCGCGCTGTCTCGTGCACCCCCGCGACCTGGGTGACGATCAGCCCTGCGCCACCTTTTGCCCGCGCTTCCTGATAGGCGATATAGGCGTCATTGATCAGGCCGTGCTCCGGCAGGCATGTGTCGTGCCCGCTCGACATGATGCGGTTCTTCAGCGTGGCGCCGCGCAGGGGCAGCGGCTGGAACAGATGCGGAGGTGCAGTCATGGCGTGGTGCTCGGGCTTATGGGTTCAGTGGACTATCGCAGCGCCAGTAAAAATTTCAATGAAATTTTTACTGGCTGGTGATGGGGGGAGCGGGTTAGGATGCCGTGACACCGGTAGTTGGCAAGATATGGTGACAGAGCCCCCCGATCCCGACCGGCTTCTTGGCGCCCGGCTGCGCGAGTTGCGCAAGCGGCGCAGGCTTACGCTTGCGCAACTGGCTGAAGGCTGTGGCCTTTCCATCGGCTATCTGAGCCAGATCGAGCGCGATCTGGCTGCGCCTTCGATCAGCGCGCTGGTTTCCATCGCCCAGCGGCTGAGAGTAACGGTGCAATGGTTCTTCTCCGGCGGCACGGAACCGGTGGCCGAGGCGGAGCGCGGCTATGTCATCCGCCGCGCCAACCGGCTGCGCGTCGGCTATGAGCAGGGGATCGTGGACGAGCTTCTGACACCCAGGATGTCGCTGGCGCTGGAGATGCTCCGTTCGCACCTGCCACCGGGAGCCGAGGCGCGCCAGCCCTATACGCATGAGGGCGACGAGGTGGGGCTGGTGCTGTCGGGGCAATTGGAACTCTGGGTCGGCGAGCGGCATTTCGTGTTGTCGGAAGGCGACAGCTTCTCCTACGCTTCGCGTGAGCCGCACCGCTACCGCAATCCGGGCCCCGGCGATACGGTGGTGGTCTGGGCGATCAGCCCGCCTACCTATTGATTTTATGCCGCTCCTGTTTCGGTGCGGGGTCGCTCATGGTCAAGTGCCGTCAAGTCAATCCGAAATTCCAAGCTATACTCACCGTCTTGCTCTGGTAAGTAGGGAAGGGACCGAAAGGATGCTGGCGAATCCGCCCGGTATCCGGCCACGGGGCGCGCTGGACGCAGCCAAAATCGGAGGGTGAGATGGACGGAAACGACAAGGGCAAGGGTGGCAAATGCCCGGTGATGCACGGTGGCATGACCGCGACGGGCAAATCGGTGATGGACTGGTGGCCTAATGCGCTGAACCTCGACATCCTGCATCAGCATGACACCAAGACCAATCCGCTGGGGCAAGGCTTCAATTATCGCGAGGAACTGAAGACGCTCGACGTGGAGGCTCTGAAGGCTGATCTGCGTGCGCTGATGACCGACAGCCAGGATTGGTGGCCGGCGGACTGGGGCAGCTATGTCGGCATGTTCGCCCGCGTGGCGTGGCACATGGCGGGCTCTTACCGCACCAGCGACGGACGCGGCGGCGCCAATACCGGCAACCAGCGCTTCGCGCCCCTGAACTCCTGGCCCGACAACGTGAATACGGACAAGGGCCGCCGCCTGTTGTGGCCGATCAAGAAGAAATACGGCAACAAGATCTCTTGGGCCGATCTGATCGCGCTGTCGGGAACCATCGCCTATGAGGTTGCCGGTCTGAAGACCTATGGCTTCGCCTTCGGCCGCGAGGATATCTGGGCGCCCGAAAAGGATACCTATTGGGGTGACGAGAAGCAGTGGCTTGCGCCATCGGACAGCCGCTACGGTGATGTGAAAGACGCGGCCTCGCTGGCAAATCCGCTGGCTGCGGTGCAGATGGGCCTGATCTATGTGAACCCCGAGGGGGTGAACGGCAGGTCCGATCCGCTGGCCACCGCCGCGATGATGCGCGAGACCTTCGCGCGCATGGGCATGGATGACGAGGAAACCGTGGCGCTGACCGCCGGTGGCCATACCATCGGCAAGTCCCATGGCAACGGCAGCGCCGCCGATCTTAGCCCTGACCCGGAAGCCGCAGGCCCGGAATTCCAGGGTCTTGGCTGGATGAACACCAAGGGGCGCGGGATCGGGCGCAATACCGTGGTATCGGGCCTCGAAGGCGCATGGACGACCTATCCCACGCAATGGGACAACGGCTTCTTCGAGATGCTGTTCAAGCATGAATGGACGCTGAGCCGTAGCCCGGCGGGCGCCTCGCAATGGGTGCCGATCACCATCGCCGAGGCAGACAAGCCCGCCGATGTGGAAGACCCACAGGTCAAGACCATCCCGATGATGACCGATGCCGACATGGCGCTGAAGGTCGACCCGGCCTATCGTGAAATCTCGCTGCGCTTCCGCAATGATTTCGCGGCGTTCAGCGATGCCTTTGCCCGCGCCTGGTTCAAGCTGACCCATCGCGACATGGGGCCGAAGTCGCGCTGGCTCGGCCCCGATGCGCCGGTCGAGGATCTGGTCTGGCAGGATCCGGTTCCGGCGGGGCGCACCGGCTATGACGCGGCGGCGGTGAAGGCGAAGATCGCGGCGTCAGCTCTCACGGTCGCCGATCTGGTCTCGACCGCCTGGGATTCGGCGCGCACCTGGCGCGGGTCGGACTATCGCGGCGGTGCGAACGGTGCCCGTATCCGGCTGGCTCCGCAGAGGGATTGGGCCGGCAACGAGCCCGCCCGTCTGGCGCGGGTGCTTGCGGTGCTGGAGCCGATCGCGGCGGCAAGCGGGGCAAGCCTGGCTGACGTGATCGTGCTGGCTGGCAATGTCGGGATCGAGCGAGCGGCCAGGGCCGCGGGCATCACGGTGGAGGTGCCCTTCGCACCGGGCCGGGGCGATGCGGCGCAGGAGCAGACCAGCGTGGAAAGCTTCGCCGTGCTGGAGCCGCTCGCTGATGGCTTCCGCAACTGGCAGAAAGATGACTACGTGGTCTCTCCCGAGGAGATGCTGTTGGACCGCGCGCAGCTCATGCGCCTGACCGCGCCGGAGATGACGGTGCTTGTGGGCGGGATGCGGGTGCTGGGCACCAATCACGGCGGCGCGAAGCATGGCGTCTTCACCGACCGCGAGGGGGTGTTGAGCAACGATTTCTTCGTCAATCTTACCGACATGGCATGGTCCTGGGTGCCGGTGGGCAACAACCTCTACGAAATCCGCGACCGCAAGACCGGTGCGGTGAAGTGGACGGCAACGCGGGTCGACCTGGTCTTCGGCTCGAACTCGATCCTGCGTGCCTATGCCGAGGTCTACGCCCAGGACGACAGCAAGGAGAAGTTCGTTAAGGATTTCGTGGTGGCTTGGACCAAGGTGATGAACGCCGATCGCTTCGATCTGGCGTGAGCGGCCCATAGGGGCGGCTGCAGGGCGCGACGGGCAACCGCCGCGCCCTTTGCTTCATGATCTGCGGGGGACCAGCATTCCTCATCGGCCCGCATGGCTTCACGCGACGCCCGCAGCCTCGGAAGTCTCCCCCACACGACAAAACGCCGCTTCCGGCCGCAGATGGCCACTTGCCATGTAGCCGCCGCTTCATGGTGACACTCCACCCGGCTCCGACCCGAGCAGGTGTCCCCGAAGCACCTGTCAGGGGGTTGTCTGCCCCCGCCGCGCGTTCCGCGCGCCCCCCCCGAGAGTATTTTCACCAAAGAGCAAAGACCAGTTGCTTTCATCTGTTCAAAAATATCCTCGGGGGGTGAATTGAGCCAAAGGCTCAAGAGGGGGCGCGAGCGCCCCCTTCGCGACCGTCTTCACCGTCGGTCCCGACGTGTCGATTGCTCGCAGGTGGTGACAGCGGGGGCCGTCACCCGGCCGCGGGCCTATGGTCCGTCCGGCCATCCGGGAATATTACCGCCCGGATGAAGAACGGGGGGGGAGACGGTCTCGGCACGGCTGGACCGATCTCGCAAATCCCGGGGGCGGGTCAGGGGGCGGCGCCCAGCGTGATTTCCACCGCTCGGGCATAGCCGAGATTCGGGTCGAACCGGCCTTCACGCAGGAAGAGGATGGTCTGAGCGATCACTTCCGGGTTCAGCATCATGAAGGTATGGGTGACGGGGAGTGTCAGGTGCGCCTTCATCCCCGCCACGCGGGTCGAGGCGACCGAGACCTTGCCATCATCCGCGCCCTTGATGATCGCCGAATAGATCGGGTTCAACGAGCGGCTGCCGGCAATCACTCCCAACTCGAAATCCGGAAGCGGCAGGGCGTGCGGCACCGACCCGTCGCGGGTGCCGAGCTGCACTCCCGCCGGGCCGTTCAGCCATTCGAAGGCGCCCATCCAGCCGAAGGCATCGACGATTTCCGAGCCGTGATTGGGCGGGGCCAGCATCACCACCCGGCCCATTTTCTTCGGCCTGTGATCCATCAGCCAGTAGCGGACGAGGATGCCGCCCATCGAGTGGGTGACGAAATCCACCCGCTCGGCCCCGCAGCGCGCCACCGCGTCGCCCACCAGAGGCGCCAGGTCGCGGATCGGTGCGGCGGTCGAGGGGTAGCCCTGATTCACCACTCGGTAGCCCTGCGCCCGCAGTGCCGCTTCCATGGCCAGGAGCGAAGCTTCGCTTCGTGCGAGGCCGTGCAGCAGCACGACGCAATCGGCCTCGGCGGGGTCGGCCAGCAGCAGAAGCAGCAGTATGAACAGGCGGATCATCCGTTCCTTCCCCTTGCCCTCCCTCGCATCGAAGATGGACATTCCCCGCCGTTTCAGCAACCCTGCGCGGATGAAACCGCCGTCGCCCCGCCTTGCCGTCCGCGCGCTGATCCTGCACGAGGGCCGGTTGCTTCTCGTGAACGCCTATGCCGGGCGCAGTGATCTGTGGTGCGCGCCGGGCGGCGGTGTCGAGCGCGGCGTATCGCTGCCCGACAACCTGATCCGCGAGGTGCATGAGGAGACCGGGCTCACCGTGACGGTGGGCGAGCCCTGCCTTGTCAACGAGTTTCACGATCCCCGGAGCACCTTCCACCAGGTCGATGTCTATTTCCGCTGCCATATCGCAGGGGGGCGGCTCGACCCCGGCTGGTGCGACCCGGAGGGTGTCGTGACGGATCGCTGCTTCTTTACCCGCGCCGGATTGCGCGCCATCCGCTACAAGCCCGACAGCCTGCCCGAGGCGGCGTGGGGCGGTAGCGTGCTCTATGATCCGCTGGAGCCGATCCTGCGATGAGCCGTGCTTTCGTGAAGGAGGATCGGGAAGATCTCGATCCGCTGCCCGACCTGCCGGTCTCACCGCATCCGAACTACGTGACGCCGCGCGGCCTTGCGGCGCTTCAGGTGCGGCTGCTGGAGAAACAGCGGGAACTCGCTACGCTGCGGGCGCGGCAGGACCGGCTCGACCGGCTGCCGGAAGCGGCGGCGGAGCGTGATATCCGCTATCTGGAGGTACGGCTGCGCTCGGCCATTCCAGTAGATCCCGCAGGCCATTCCGGGCGGGAGGTTGCCTTCGGCCTGCGGGTGACGGTGGCCGATGAGGATGGGGGCGAGGCCAGCTACGAGATTACCGGCGAGGATGAGGCTGATGTCGCGTTGGGCCGGATCGCCCCGCATTCGCCGCTCGCCCGCGCGCTGATCGGGGCGGAGATCGGCGATACGGTGATCTGGCGTCGCCCGGCCGGGGTGGTGGCGCTGGAAGTGGTGGCGATCGCACAGCCCTGAGGCGGGGTGGCTTTCATGTTCCACCGGGCGGCAATGAATGCTTATGAACCGTCATGCATAGGCTCTTGCCCACACCTTGCCCGGAGCAAGGTATGCTGCACCGCCGGACAGCGCGACACCCGCCCCTTACCTCAGGACTGGCCGAGATGGCTCTTCCCACGTTTTTCCGCCAGCGCCATCTGTCGCATTCGCTCGCGGAAGCGCGCGCGATCGGTGTCGGCATATTCCCCGGTGCAGCGCGGACATTGCACCCCTTCCTCGTAGTCCGGGTGCTGCCGGTCGTCACGGCTTACCGGCCGGCGGCAGGCATGGCAGGTTCCGTAATCGCCGGGAACCAGCCCGTGTCCCACGCTCACCCGCTGGTCGAAGACATAGCATTGGCCGTCCCATAGGCTTTCGCCCTGCGGCACTTCCTCCAGATATTTCAGGATGCCGCCCTTGAGGTGGAAGACCTGCTCCACCCCCTGTCCGAGCAGGTAGTTGGTCGATTTCTCGCAGCGGATGCCGCCGGTACAGAACATGGCGATGCGCTTGCCCTGAAAGCGCACATGATTGGCCTGCCACCAGGCGGGAAAGTCGCGGAAGCTGCCGGTGCCGGGGTCGATGGCGCCCCGGAATGTGCCGATGGCAACCTCGTAGTCGTTGCGGGTGTCGATCACCGCCACATCCGGCGCGGCAATCAGCGCGTTCCAGTCCGTGGCGGTGACGTAATGGCCGACGCGGGCGCGCGGATCCACGTCGGGTCGGCCCATGGTGACGATCTCGCGCTTCAGCCGCACCTTCATGCGGCCGAAGGGCATGGTGCCGGCATGGCTTTCCTTGTGCTCCAGATCGCGGCAGCCGGGCAGGGCGCGGATCGCCGACAGCATCGCATCCATGCCGGCGCGCGGTCCGGCGATGGTGCCGTTGACCCCCTCGGAGGCCAGCAGGAGCGAACCCTTGATGCCTTGCGCCTCGGCCAGTGCCTGCAGGGGGGCGCGCAGGGCAGCGGGGTCGGGGAAGCGGGTGAAGTGGTAAAGGGCGGCGATGATGATCATTCCCTGCATCTGCCGTGCCGGCGCCGATGATGCAAGCGCGGCATTGACGCAGGACGCCCCGGGCCTTAGCGAAGGGAAAACGCGGAGGTTGCCATGCGCCCGGATGACGAAGCCCTGATCGTGATCGATGTGCAGAACGATTTCTGCCCCGGCGGCGCGCTGGCCGTGGCGGAGGGCGACGCGATCCTGCCGGAGGTGAACGCGATGCTCGGCCAGTATCCGGTGCGGGTGCTGACGCAGGACTGGCACCCTGCCGATCACACCAGCTTCGCCGATAACCATCCGGGCGCCGCGCCGTTTTCCGTAACCGCGATGGCTTACGGTCCGCAAGTCCTCTGGCCGCGCCATTGTGTGCGTGGCAGCGCAGGCGCGGCCTTCCATCCGGCGCTGAAGACCGACGCTGCGGATATGGTGATCCGAAAGGGCTTCCGTTCGCAGATCGACAGCTATTCCGCATTCTTCGAAAATGACCGTAGCACGCCGACCGGGCTGGAGGGCTATCTGCGTGGGCGAGGTGTGCGGCGGCTGATGCTGGCCGGCCTCGCCACCGACTTCTGTGTCGCCTATTCGGCACTGGATGCGGTGCGGCTGGGTTTTGAGGTTGCGGTGAGGCTCGGTGCCTGTCGGGGTATCGACCTCGACGGCTCGCTGGAGGCGGCCTGTGACCGGATGCGGGCGGCGGGCATTTTGTTGCTTTGATCATCTTCCATTAAACCTTCTCGCCTAATCTGCCCTCAGGGAAAGGTCGGGGGGCATGGACGGATCGGTTGTAGCGGCACGGGATGACTTCATCAGGCGGAATGGCCGTGACGGACTGTTCCTGCGCTATGCACGCGGTCGGGTGCGCAATTTCACCATACGCCTGTGCATGACGCTGATCGGCGCGGCGGTGGTCGGTCTGCTCGGTTTCGGCTGGATGGCTCCGGTGAGTCTGCTGATCCTGCTGTCCGGTGAGGCTGCCGATTGCCTGCTGCTGCGCGTGATTTTGCGCCGGCGGATCGGGACGGTGCCCGAACTGCTGCGCCGCCTCGCCGCGCTTACGGCAGGGGCGCAGGCGCTGACCGTCGCCGTTTGCATCTATATCTGCTGGCATTTCATTCCCTTGGTCGAGGCGCGCTTTTTCGCTTCGGTCTTCCTGGCTGCGGCGGTGCTCAATGCCGGGCTGGTGCGCCATCACTTCCCCGAAGGCGGCCGGATGCGGTTGGGCGTTTATGGCCTTGCCGCCGCCGGCTTGCTCGTGGGGCTGGTGCCGGGCATGGGGCGTGGCGGTCTGTTCCTCATCCTGTCACTGATCCTGCTGGGTTCCATCGCGCTGCTCTTCATCCGCGCGGTGGAGAAGGGACACCGCGAGCGCAACCGATTCGAACAGGCGCTGCTCGACGAGCAACTGGCACTCAGCCGGTCCCAGCAGGCGCTGGCGGCCAGCGCCCGGCAATCGCAGCGCCTTGCGCTGGTGGCGCAACACGCTTCGGACAGCGTGGTCTTCACCGGCGCCGATGGCCGGATCGATTGGGTGAATGCCGCCTTCAGCCGGATCACCGGCTACCCTTTTGACGAGGCGGTGGGGCGCAGGCCGTCGGAACTGCTCGACGCGCCGGAAACCTCTCACACGGATCTGGCGCGGCTGCATCTGGCGCAGGCGGAGGGGCGGCCGATCCGGCTGGAACTGCTGAACCGCACCAAGGAGGGGCGGCGGGTCTGGATGGACATTTCCATGAACCCGGTCTTCGATGGGCTGGGCCGTCCCGAGCTTTTCATCTCGCTGGAACGCGACGTGACGGAGGCGCGCGCCCATGCCACCGAGCTTGCCGCCGCACGGGCGGCGGCCGAGACGGCGGCGCAGGCAAAATCGCAATTCCTCGCCACGATGAGCCATGAGATCCGCACGCCGCTGAACGGGGTGATCGGGGTGGCCGAACTTCTGGGCGATACGAGGCTGGGGAGCCAGCAACGGCAATATGTCGATACGATCATCGAATCCGGGCAGGCGCTGCTGACCATCATCAACGATGTGCTGGACCTCTCGAAGCTTCAGGCCGGCAAGGCGGATCTTCTGGCCGAGCCGCTTTCGGTGCCCGAAGTGATCGCCGGTGCGGTGAAGCTGATCCGGCCCTCGGCACAGAAGAAGGGGCTTGCACTTTCGCTCACTGCGGAGCCGGGTTTTCCCCATCATCTGGGCGATGCGGGGCGGCTGCGGCAGATTCTGCTCAACCTTCTCGGCAATGCAGTGAAGTTCACCGAGACTGGCGGGGTCGAGGTCCGTCTCAGCCGCGATACCGGCCCACAGGAGGATTTGCTGCGCATCGCGATCGCGGATACCGGCATCGGCATCAGGCCGGAACGGATCGCCATGGTCTTCGAGGGGTTCACCCAGGCCGACAGCACGATCTCGCGCCGTTTCGGCGGCACCGGGCTGGGTCTGACCATCTCGCGTATATTGGCACGGCAGATGGGGGGCGACATTACACTGCGCTCGGAGCCGGGGCGAGGCTCGGAGTTTACCGTGCTGCTGCGGCTGCAGCGCTGTGCATCGGGGACTGCCGCGCCGCGGCCGGTGCCTGCGGCTGCGGTGCCACGCACCGGGCTGACGGTGCTTCTGGCCGAGGATAACCGCACCAACCTGCTGATTGCCCGCAAGCTTCTGGAGCGTAGCGTGGCTCGGGTGATCGAGGCGGCCAACGGGCGCGAGGCGGTGGAGCGCTATATCGCCGCCCCGCCCGATCTGGTGCTGATGGACATCTCCATGCCTGAGATGGACGGGATGGAGGCGACGCGGGCGATCCGTGCACACGAGGCGCGGCTTGGCCTGCCTGCCTGTCCGATCCACGCGCTTACCGCCTTCTCGGACGGCGATCATGCCGAGGCGCTGGTTGAGGCCGGCATGAACGGACGGCTTGCAAAGCCGATCCTGCGCGGCGATCTTTACGCACTGCTTGCGCGGATCGTTTCCCGCGGGCAGGTCGCTCAGGCCATCGGCTTTGACCCCGGTCCCGATGATGGCGTAAGTATGGGGCAAAGGGAGGCACCGGATGGTAGATATCGCCACGCGGGTTCACAATCACAACTGGAAGATCGATCCGATCGTGCGGTCTCTGATTGACACGGATTTCTACAAGTTGCTGATGTGCCAGTCGATCTTCCGAAATCGGCCGGATACGAACGTGGTGTTCAGCCTGATCAACCGCACGAAGGCGGTACGGCTGGCGGACCTGATCGACGAAGGGGAGTTGCGGGAACAACTTGATCATGTGCGCAGCCTCGGCCTGTCGCGCGGCGAAAGCACCTGGCTGCGCGGCAATACGTTTTATGGCAAACGCCAGATGTTTCGCTCCGATTTTATGGAATGGTTCGAGGGGCTGCGCCTGCCCGCCTATCACCTGGAAAAGCGCGATGGGCAATATGAGCTGACCTTCGAGGGGCGCTGGCCCGAGGTCATGCTGTGGGAGATCCCGGCCCTTGCCGTGCTGATGGAGCTGCGCTCGCGCGCGGTGCTCAAGGATATGGGGAAGTTCGAGCTTCAGGTGCTTTATGCCCGCGCCATGGCCCGGATCTGGGAAAAGATCAAGCGGTTGCGGCGGATCGAGGGATTGAAGATCGCCGATTTCGGCACAAGGCGACGGCACTCCTTCCTTTGGCAAGACTGGTGCGTGCAGGCGATGCAAGAGGGCCTCGGCGACAGGGTGTTCACCGGCACCTCCAATTGCCGCATTGCCATGAAACGCGACATCGAGGCGATCGGCACCAATGCGCATGAACTGCCGATGGTGGAGGCCGCGCTTGCCGAGACCGACGCAGAACTGGCCGAAGCGCCCTATCGTGTGCTGGCAGACTGGCATGAGGAGCATGACGGCAATCTGCGCATCATCCTGCCCGACACTTTCGGAACCGAAGGCTTTTTGGGTAACGCGCCGGGTTGGTTGTCGAAATGGACCGGGATCCGCATCGATTCCGGGGATCCGGCGCAGGGGGCGGAGATCGCGATCCGCTGGTGGCGTGAGCGCGGCGAGGATCCGGCGCAGAAGCTGGTCATCTTCTCCGACGGGCTGGATGTAGAAAAGATCGAGGAACTACACGCGCAATTCCACGGCCGGGTGAAGGTCTCCTTCGGCTGGGGCACGATGCTGACGAACGATTTCTGCGGGCTGGCGGGCGACCGGCTCGCACCGTTCAGTCTGGTCTGCAAGGCGGTCAGCGCCAATGGCCGGCCGACGGTGAAGCTGTCTGACAACCCTAACAAGGCGATGGGGCCGGCTGGGGAGATCGCGCGCTACAAGCGGATTTTCGGTGTGACGGATCAGGTCGCGCAGGAGGTGCTGGTCTGATCCGGTTCAATCCTCCTCCACCTTGCCGCGCAGCGCCTTCACCTCGCCGCGTGCCGTCTTGGCGGCAAGGCGGCGGCGCTGGCTGCCGAGGGTGGGCTTGGTAGCGACCCGGCGCTTGGGGGCGATCAGCGCCTGCAGGATCAGTTCCACCAACCGCGCCTCGGCCAGTGCACGGTTGCGGGTCTGCGAGCGGGTTTCCTCGGCCCGGATGACGATGGCGCCCTCGCTGGTCCAGCGCCGCCCGGCGAGCCGCTTCAGCCGTGCCTTCACCGCAGGGCCCAGATGCGGCGAACGCTCGGCCTCGAAGCGCAACTCCACCGCAGTCTCGACCTTGTTCACGTTCTGCCCGCCCGGGCCGGAGGAGCGTGAAAAGCTTTCCGTCAATTCCCAATCGGCAAGTGTGATGGTGTCGGTGATGCGCAGCATGGGGACAGGATAGCGGTTTGCGGCGCGGGGGAGAAGCGCTGCTGGAACTGCGCTCTCATGGAGTTTCCATATTTTAAGCGCGGGCGGCGGCTATTTTAACAATATCGTAAAACGAGAAAGGATCGTCGGAGCGCGACGATCCTTTCCGAGTTCCAAGGAGATGGGCCAGTTAGGTTTCAAGCCCAATCTTGAGGTTCAATTTCAAGGGTTTGCCCTTGGAAATCAGCCCTCCCGACTGTCCCGACACCTCTCTCCAATATCACTCTAGACACTGGATCACCTCCTTTCAAAAGTTGCCGATAAGGGAAGCGTGACACAGATTTTGTATTTGTCAAAGCATTTTATACCGGTCGCTGTGTCAACTTTCCGACAGCCAGGCGGAATGGCACGAGTGCAACAGCCGCCAGGGCCAGCTTCACCAGCCAGTCCGCGCAAGCGAGCGAGACCCAGAGCGGCACCATCGGTCCGAGGCCGAGCAGCGGCAGCATCTCGCCGGCCCAGGCGACGTCATCGGAGGGCGCGATCCAACTCAGGCTGGCGGCGAAGGCGATGGAGAAGAAGATGGCGGTATCGAGAGAGGAGCTGATGAGGGTGGAGACCAGCGGCGCCCGCCACCATCGCCCCGCCCGCAGCCGGTCGAATACGGCGACATCGGTAAGTTGCCCGATCAGATAAGCGGTGCCCGAGCCGAGGGCGATACGCAATGTGACCAGCGGGCCGGCCGCGCCTTCGATCTGCGAGCCGATCAGCGAACAGGCGATGCCGACGACGAAACCCGCCAATACCACACGGCGGGCGGCGGCGGCACCTTGCAGGCGGTTGATGAGGTCGGTGACCAGAAAGGCCACCGGATAGGTAAGCGCCCCCCAGGTGAGCCAGGGGCCGAGCAGGTATTGCACGAGGATATTGGAGGCGACGACGGTAGCCGCCATGGCAAGGATGCCGGGAAGCAGAGATCGGGTCACAGGTTTTTTCCGTTTTTACAAGGTCGCGGAGACTTGGCCCGATCATCGGGCAGCCGGCCCAATAGCGCCCGGCCCGGCTCGGCGTCAATCGGAAATGCGGTATTCCACGATCTCGGTCCGCTGGAGCGGGAAGAAGTTGTCATCGGCAATCAATGTCAGCCGCAGCCCGCCGGCGTCGCGCCAGACTGCGATGCCCTCCAGATTGTCGTGCTGGCCGACTCTGCTTTCCAGCACGGTTTCACCCTTCAGCAGCCCGTCCGTGCCGGGGTTTAGCGCAAAGCGGCGCACCCGCGAGGAGAAGCCTGTCAGCCCGTGAAACCGCCGCTCCAGCAGGTAAAACCGCCCGTCCGGCCCGAAATCGGCGCCGACCGCCAGAAAGCCGCCACTTCGGGGAATGGCGAAAGGCTGATCCCAGGCGCCGTTGCGGAAACGCCAGACGGGGAAGGGGCGGCGGGGCGCGCCGGAGCGTTCGGGCAGGGTGTAGAGGCTGCCATCCGGCCCGATCGCCAGCGCCTCCAGCGCGGAGTTGCCCTGCATCGAAGCGAAGGCTGCGGGGATGGGCAGGGGCTCGGCCGGCCCGTCCAGCGAGGTATAGCGCAGCACCTTCGCCGTCCCCTCGAAAGACACGTAGGCGCTGCCGTCCGGAGCCAGAGCCAGCCCCTCACTATCGCCGCGCCCGCCGATCAATGGCATCCCGCCCTTGCCCCGAAGCGGGCGCAGCGGCTCGGCTTCGATCGCGGTGATGCGCCCCGAGCCTTCGCGCAGGAACCGGCCCTGTGTCCAGTTGCCGCGATCCGAGATCACGGTGAAATCCTGCCCGTCTGCCGAGATCTCGATCCCTGACAGGCCACCCAATTTCGGATCGTCCGACCGCCAGACGAAGCTGCCGAGATACCCGGCGGGCTCGGTCGGGCTGGCGCTGCCGGCCGGAGCCAGCCCCAGCGCGAGGATCAGGGCGCAGACAGAACGGCGGCGCATTGCAGCGGCAGATCTGCAAGGGTGAACTGGCGGGGGCCCTTCTTCTTCGGTGCTTCCGGGTCCTCGGGCTGCTTTTTCTGCGGTTTCAGCGCGTCGGTTACCCACCAGGTCAGCGTGGCGTCGCAGCCGTCACCGCCATTGGAAAGCTCCGTCACGTTTGGGGCCTGGGTCTGGCACTGATCGGCACCTGCCGGGCATTTCAGCCGGACGTGGAAATGCGTATCATGGCCCCAATAGGGCCGGATTTTCTGCAGCCAGGCGCGATCCTTTTTCCTCGCGGTCTTGCACAGTTCGATTTTCGCGGGCGGGGTGACGAAGATACGGTCCACCCGCGGGTCCATCGCCGCAGCTTTCAGCAACGCGGCCTGACGGGCCGACCAGTTGCGGCTTACTTCGCGCTGGTCGTCGGAGCGCATGGAGATCGAACTGATATTCTCCCGCTCCTTCCGGCTGAGGTCGAGCCGCTTGGGCGGCAGCATCCAGATATCGGCATCCAGCCCGATCTGGTGGCTGGCATGGCCCGAGGTCATCGGACCGCCGCGCGGCTGGCTCATATCGCCGATATAGAGGCCGCGCCAGCCGATCCGCGTCGCCTCGGCAGACAGTTCCTGCAGGAACTGCACCAGAACGGGATGGCCGAAATTGCGATGCCGCGACAGCCGCATCGCCTGCCAGGTCGGCCCGGTTTCCGGCAATTCCACCAGCCCCGCCGCGCAGCCCCGCGCGTAGGCGCCGACCGGCATCGGTGCCTGCTGCGACGGGGCGGTTTGGGCGCCGAACAACTGGTTCGCCAGCTTCTCGGCATGGGCGGGAAGTGCGCAAAGCCCCAGGGTAAGGGCGAGGGTCAGTTTACGGATCATGGGGCCTGTTTCTCACCATTCGGTTTGACCCAGATTAGCAGAATGAGGCCGACGAGAAACAGCCCGATGAGCGGCGAGACGCCTATGCGCTGCGATCCGCTCAGGTCCGAGGCGATGGCGATGGTGAAGGGGGCGACGAAGGAGGTAGCCTTGCCCGACAGCGCGAACAGTCCGAAGGCTTCGGCCGCGCGTTCCGGCGTGGTGTGGAAGGCCATCAGTGTACGCGACGCCGCCTGCACGGTGCCGCCCGCCGCCCCGATCAGGATGCCGCAGGCATACATCACCATATCCGGCAGCGCCGAGCCTTCGGGCAGTGCGAAGCCGAAGATCTGTTCACGCGACATGCCGACCAGCACCGTGCAGACGATGATGAGAACCCAGCACGAAAGCACGATCACCGGCTTCGGCCCGCGCAGCGCGTCGAGCTTGCCGCCGATCCAGGTGGCCAGCGCCGCCGCCACCGCGCCGATAATGCCGAAGATGCCGATCTGGGTCACGCTCCAGCCCAGGACGCCCACAGCATAGACGCCCCCGAAGCCATAAAGCGCGTTCAGCGCGTCGCGGTAGAACATGGCCGAGCCGAGATAGGCAAAAAGGCTTTGCCGTTGCGGCAGGCTGGCAAGCAGTCCGCCGAGCTTGGCGAGCGACCGGCTGATGTTCAGCTTCGGTCCGCGAACCGGCGCCTCGCGCACCCAGAGGAAGAACGGCACCATGAAGACGGCATACCAGATCGCGGTGAATGGCCCGGCCGCCCGCGTGCCCTCGCGCAGCGTGGGGTCGAGGCCGAAGGCCGGCGGCAGGCCGATCAGCGTCCGGCCCGTCGCTCCGCTTTCCACGAAGAACAGCAGCATGAGGGCGAGCGAGACCAGCCCGCCCAGATAGCCGAAGGCGAAACCCGAGCCCGAGACCTTGCCCAGTTCTTCTTCCGGAGCGAGGCCGGGCATCAGGGCGTTGGTGAAATTGGTGGCGAATTCCATGGCGATGAGGCCGAAGCCGAAGAAGGCCAGCGCCATGACCAGCGCCGGCGCTTCGGGTGTCAGCCACCACAGCCCCCAGGCACCGATGACATAGGCCAGCGAAAACGCCCAGATCCACGGCATCCGCCGCCCGGCCCCGTCGGCGATGGCGCCCAGAACCGGTGAGAGCAAGGCGATGACCAGCCCGGTCAGGCTTTGCCCATACCCCCAAAGCGCCTGCGCCTGCGCTGCGGCCTCGCCCTGCGGCAGGCCCTGTCCGGCGTAGTGCGCGCGCGCCACCTCGGCGAAATAGGGGCTGAAGACGAAGGTGAGCAGAATAGTGCTGTAGGGTTGGCTGGCCCAGTCGAAGAAATACCAGCCCCAGATGCGCTTTCGGGTTTCCGTCATATCCGCCCCTTCGCGTTTTCCGCGGATGATGCCCGCCCCCCGCGTTTCAAGCGGATGAAGCCTGAAAGCCGCGCCGGGCGCAAGTCTCGCCGTTTCGGGCTCAGTGCTCCGGTGGCCAGGGCCTTTCGCCATCCGCTGTGATCCAGGCGGTGACCCAGCCGGGCAGGGCGGGGCTTTCCGGGGGGTGCCCCATCGCCGCGATTACCACCGCAGGCGGCACGATCCCCTGCCGCGATGTGAAAGCCGAGCGGGCGAGCATCTGGCTGGTGCACTCGCCGGCTTTCCACATGCTCTGCTCGATATAGACGAAGCGCGCATCCCAGCCGAGGCAGCGCGAGCGCATGGTGACGCGGGAAAATGCTGTCACCCGCTTTCGATAGCGAGTGGAGTTGCCGGCGATCGCCATGCCCCAGCCGTACTTACGCACCACCGCGTGCAGCCCTGTGCGGATGCCGAGCGGCACCCGGCCCAGATCGTAAAGCGTCAGCGCTCGCCCGTTGTTCAGTTCCATCCACGGGTCGATGTCCCAGGGCCAGATGACATGCCGGCTCACATGGGTATCGAAGATACCGAGGCGCGGCGCCTTGAGGCTGCGCAGGATTTCCTTGGCAAGTCTGACATAAGGATACATGGGCGGCTCTCCTCCCATGCCGCCTGCCCTGCGGAGGCGCGGAGGTCAAGCTGGACGCTGCGGAAAAGCTTGCTTCCCCTGGGGTATCGGGTTAGCTGAACCACAACAGATTGTGAGGGCAATGATGGTCTCGATCCTGCAAATCCTTCTTCTGCTGCTAGACGTAGTGCAATTCGTGGTCATCGCCCATATCATCATGTCCTGGCTCATCAACTTTCAGGTGCTCAATACCCGCCAGCCGTTGGTGGCTCAGGTCTGGTATGGGCTGAGCCGGCTTCTGGAGCCGCTCTACAGTTCGATGCGGCGGGTACTGCCCGCGCTGTCGGGCATCGACCTTGCGCCGTTGGCCGTGCTGCTTGGCATCTATGCGCTGCGCATCGTCATCGTCAACAACGCGCCGATGTTCTACTGAAACCATGCAGCACCCGCGCGCGCTTCTCGCCTCGGTCTTCGGTTATGGCGCATTCCGCGCCGGCCAGGAAGAGATCGTCGAGGCGGTGTTGGCGGGCCGTGATACGCTGGCAATCATGCCGACTGGCGGCGGCAAATCGCTCTGCTTTCAACTCCCTGCGCTTTGCCGCGAAGGCGTGACGGTGGTGATCTCGCCGCTCATCGCATTGATGCGCGATCAGGTGCGGTCCCTGCGTGAGGCGGGGGTAGAGGCGGGGGCGCTCACCTCCGGCAATACCGACGAGGAGACCGAGGAGGTGTTCCGCGCGCTGGATCAGGGGCGGCTGAAGCTTCTTTATATGGCGCCGGAGCGGCTGGCCGCCACCGGGACCATGGCGCTTCTGCGGCGGATCGGCACCCGCCTTATCGCTGTGGACGAGGCGCATTGCGTCAGCCAGTGGGGCCACGATTTCCGCCCCGATTATCTGCGCATAGGCGCGCTGAAACATGAGCTCGGCGTGCCGCTCGCCGCCTTCACCGCCACCGCGGACGAGGAGACACGGGCCGAGATCGTGGCACGGCTCTTCGATGGGCAGGCCCCCGCTACCTTTCTGCGCGGCTTCGATCGGCCGAATATCCACCTTGCCTTTGCGGTAAAGGACAGTCCACGCCGCCAGATCCTCGATTTCGCGGGCGCGCGGAAGGGGCAATCCGGCATCGTCTATTGCGCCACCCGCTCCAAGACCGGGATCCTGGCGCAGGCGTTGCGGGAGGCTGGCCATTCCGCCTGCGCCTATCACGGCGGCATGGACCCCGAGGAGCGCCGCCAGGTCGAGGTGCGCTTTCAGCAGGAAGACGGGCTGATCGTCTGTGCCACCATCGCCTTCGGCATGGGGATCGACAAGCCGGACATCCGCTGGGTCGCCCATGCGGACCTGCCCAAATCCATCGAGTCCTATTATCAGGAGATCGGCCGCGCCGGCCGCGATGGCGCGCCTGCGGAGACGCTGACGCTTTACGGCCCCGACGATATCCGTTTGCGGCGTGCTCAGATCGACGAAAGCCCCGCACCACTGGAGCGGAAGGAGGCCGATCACGCCCGCCTCAACGCACTTCTCGGGCTGGCCGAGGCGACCGGTTGCCGTCGTCAGGTCTTGCTTGGCTATTTCGGCGAGGACAGCGCACCCTGCGGCAATTGCGATCTCTGCGACCGTCCGGCGCTGCTGTTCGACGCAACCGAGGCGGTGCGCAAGGCGCTTTCCGCCGTGCTGCGGACCGGCGAATGGTTCGGTGCGGGGCACCTGATCGACATATTGACCGGCAACGCCACGGCAAAGGTGCGCGAAAAGGGGCATGACCGGTTGCCGACTTTCGGTGTCGGCCGCGAGATGACCAGAAGCGGTTGGGGGGCTGTGTTTCGCCAGATGATGGGGCGTGACCTGTTGCGCCCCGATCCGGAACGCTTCGGTGCGCTGCGGATGACCGAGACGGCGCGACCTGTCCTGAGCGGTGCGGAAAGCGTGACGCTGCGTCGCGACACGATGCAGGTGGCTGCCCGGCCGGTGGCGAAGGCGCTGGTGGCCGAGGAGGACGCGCTGCTTCTCTCCGCGCTGAAGGCCAAGCGCCGTGCGCTTGCCGAGGCGGCGCGGGTTCCGGCCTATGTGATCTTCCCCGACCGGACGCTGATCGAGATGGCCGAGCGCCGGCCGCAGACACTCGATGATATGGCGCGGATCAGCGGCGTCGGCGCGAAGAAGCTGGAAAGCTATGGCGGCGCCTTTCTTGCCGTGATCACCGGCGCGGCGCAGGTGCTGCACCCGGCGCGGCAGCGGCTGGCGGGCAAACCGGAGGCGGCCCTGTTCGATCAACTGGCCGAGGCGCAGTTGCGGCTGATGCGGGGCGAGGACGGTATCGGCAAGCCGATGTCGCTGTCGCAGACCTCGCTGCGCCGTATCGCCGAGGCGCGCCCTTCCACACTTTCCGATCTGGATCGGGCGGGCGACCTCGGCCCCGCCCGGCTGGAGCGCTTCGGCGAAGCGTTCCTCGCCGTCTGTCGCGGCGCCTGATCATGCTCGTCGTCATCTCTCCCGCCAAACGGCTTGATGCCGCGCCGCCTGCCCTGCCCGAAGGGATTGCGGCGACCGAACCCGCTTTCCCGGCCGAGGCGGCGGAGCTTGCCGCCATCACCGGCCGGCTGGATGCGGCCGGGCTGTGCAAGCTCATGGGCATTTCCCCGGGGCTGGCCGGGCTGAACCGGGACCGATTCGCCGCCTTCGGCATGCAGGACCGCAGCCCGGCGGCGCTGCTCTTTGCCGGTGACACCTATGCCGGGCTGGAGGCCGGGCGGATGGAGGCGGATGCCTGGCGCTGGGCGGGGCTGCATCTGCGCATTCTCTCCGGCCTTTACGGCCTGTTGCGCCCGACGGACCGGATCGAGCCCTACCGGCTGGAAATGGGCTCGCGCCTCGCCAATCCACGTGGCGCGGATCTTTACGCCTTCTGGGGCAGTCGCATCGCCCGGGCGTTGAACGAGGCGGCAGAGACGGCGGGGATCGAGATGCTGCTCAACTGTGCTTCAGTGGAGTATTTCCGCGCCGTCGATCCGGCAACCCTGGCATTGCACGTCGTTACCCCGGTCTTTCTGGAGGAACGCAATGGTGAGGCCCGGGTAATCAGCTTCCGGGCCAAAAAGGCACGTGGCGCCATGGCACGCTTCGTGATGGAAAACCGGCTGGTCGATCCAGCCGATCTCGCAGGCTTCAATGCCGGGGGATACCGCTTCGATCGGGAAAGCTCCACCCTCGACCGGCCGGTTTTCCGTTGCGCGACGTGAGGCAGGCAGGACGGGAAGGTGGTCGATTTGTGCTGTGGGTCCGCCGAAGTCAGGCCGGGTCTGTCACCCCGGCTGGCTGCAGGCCTTCTGGCCGGAACGCCGCCAGCGCATCGCGGATCGCGGATTTGCGCAGCGGCTTCGTCAGGTAGCGATCGATTCCTGCGGCGAGAATCGCGACTTCGTCGCCCTCCATCGCATGGGCAGTCAGCGCCACGATGGGCACGCGGCTCCGCCCGGCCTCCAACGCACGGATGGCACGGGCGGCTTCGCGGCCGTCCATCTCGGGCATCGCGATGTCCATGAAAATCAGATCGGGCGCATAGCTCTGAAACAGCTCCACCGCCTCGCGGCCGTTATTGGCGAAGACCAGATCGAGATCGAGATCGTGCACCATCTTGCGGAAGACGAGCCGATTGGTGCGATTGTCCTCTGCGGCCAGCACCCGTATTCGCCGCTGTTCCATCATCGCCGGCGGTGTAGCTGCGGGCGCGGGCGGGCCCGAAGAGGAAAGCGCCTGCAACCGGCGATAGAGATCGGCGCGCAGCAGCGGCTTTTGCACGAAGGCCGCGACCTGATCGGCGCCCGGCAGGTCGCAAGCCATTGCCGGATTGACCGAAAGCATCACCACAGGCGCCGTGAGGCCCGCTGCCCGCAATTGGGAGACCAGTGTCAGCCCACTGATTTCCGGCAGGTCCTGGTCGATTACGATCACGTCAAATCCCTGATCCGTCTCGGCCAGCGCCAGTGCCTCGGCACCGCCGCGGCAAAGTGCGGCACTCATCGCGCAGGTGGAAAGCTGGCGTTCAAGGATGGTGCGGTTGATGAACTGCGCGTCGATCACCAGTGCGCGTTTCAGCGTGACCGTATCGGGCACGTCGTCGTTCGTTTCCGCCACGGGCAGCGATAGCCGGAAGCCGAAGCACGATCCCCGCCCAGGCTCACTGTCCACCCAGACCGTGCCGCCCATCCGCTCGATCAGCCGCCGCGAGATGGCGAGGCCGAGGCCGCTGCCCTCGAACTTGCGGTTCGCGGCGTCTTCGACCTGGTTGAACTCGCCGAAGATATGGTCAAGATTTTCCGGCGCGATGCCGATCCCGGTATCCTCCACCGTGACGTGAAGCTGCTGCGCCCCGGATGCCGCTGCGATACCGACGACGCGGACCAGAACGTGGCCGGCCTCGGTGAACTTCACCGCATTGCCGATCAGGTTGGTCAGCACCTGCCGCAGCCGCCCTGGATCGCCGACATAGCGGGTGGGCAGGAACATGTCGAAGTCGATCATCATATCCACACCCTTGGCACGGGCGCGGGGTTGCAAGAGCATGGTGACCTCGTGGATCACCCGCTCCAGGTCGAAGGGTTCGGGATGCAGGGTCAGCCGCTCGGCCTCGATCTTGGAATAGTCCAGAATGTCGTTGATGATGACCAGCAGCGCTTCGCCGGAGGAGCGGATGGTCTCGGCAAAGAGCCGCTGTTCCTCGCTGAGCGAGGTTTCGCAAAGCAGGTCGGCCATGCCGACGACGCCGTTCATCGGGGTGCGGATCTCGTGGCTCATATTGGCAAGGAAGGCGGATTTCGCCCTGACGGCGGCCTCCGCTGCCTCCCGCGCGGTCTTGAGCGCCGCCTGCTGCTCGCGCTCGCGGGTGATGTCGAGCCTCAGGCCGACGCGGCCGCCATCGGGGGTTTCCTTATCGATCACCCGCAGCCAGCGGCCATCCCCCATATGCTGTTCGAAATCCACGCTCTTTTCGTCGCGCAGGCGCAGGCGCTCGTTGATCCAGTCCTCCTCGCGGCCCTGCGCTTCGAAATACTGGCCGTGGTGCAGACCATAACGCAAGATCGCCTCGAAAGTGGCGCCAGGCACTATGGCGGGGGCACTTTCCGCATAGAGATCGCGGTAGTGCCGGTTGCAGACCATCAGCCTGTCATCCCTGTCGAACAGCACGAATCCGTCGGGGATCGCCTCGATCGCCGCCCAGATCCGCATCTGTTCCGTGATGTCGAGCGCGAGGCTTACCATATCGCCATCGCGCGCGCGCTGATCCACCAGCCGCATCCAGGCGCCGCCGGCGAATTGCAGCACGATGGGCTCGATCGGATCATCGTCCCAGCGGGCGAACATCCGGCGGCACCAGTCTTCTGCCGGGTCGGCGCCGATATCGACCCGCCCGGATTCAGCCGCACGCCGCAGGATGTCTTCGTAGGCGGTGCCGGGGGCAAGATCGCCCGTCTCGAAGGCGTCGCGCCAGGCGCTGTTGGCGGCGACCAGGCGGTTCGAGGTATCGAAGACGGCGAAGCCGTCGCGGATCGAGTTGATCGAATCCCATAGCCGCCGTTCGGCCATCACGGCGGCGGTATGAGCGCGTTCCAGGTCCGGCAGGAAGCGCAGGTTCTGATCCTTCAGCACCTCGGCCTCCGAGAGGGCGGTCTTCATCAACTGCCGCTGTTCGACGATTTGGTCGGACAGTGCGCGGGCATGGAGTGCGAGTTTCTCGTTTGCCGCGAAGAGTTCGCGGCTTTTCTGTTCCAGAAGCCTCTCGGCCGCCAGCCGCGCCCGCCTTTCCTTTACCAATCGTCCCGTCTGGTCCATCGGAATCCCGCTGCCTCCGGGGGCGTTCTGCCCCCGTTCTCGTGCAGGTTGGCGCAATATCGTGAATCAAGACTTAATGGCGGTGAGACCACGCCGCGAATGTTGATGATGCGGAAGGGACTGGCATTGCTCCATGGTGTTCCTACGGCTTATCTGCGGAGGCCATTCATGCAGCCTTGGACATCCCGCGCAGCGGAAGGGCGGGGCCCGGCCTTGGGTGTGCACCCCCGGTGGATAACCGCAGGCCAGCCACGGCAACCGTCGGCGACGATTGCACAACGCGCTCCGCCATGGCAGCATCGGACCAACCGATTTCAGGAGGACTTTTGATGCGCGCCTTTCGTCGTTGCGTAATTTTCGCCGCCCTTGCCCTTGGTCTGGCCGTTTCCACCGCCTCGGCACAAGATGTGATGCCGGAGCGTCGCTTCGTCCTCAGCCAGGACGCCGACCTGCCGGGGGGCGATCTTTCGAGCCAGTTCGATACCACGATCGAGGCTTGCGAGCGAGCCTGCCTTGCCAACCGGAGTTGCACGCATTTCACCTTCAACAGCCGTAATGGATCGTGCTTCGTGAAGGGCAGTCCGGAGGCGGAGGCGTTCTTTCAGGGCGCCTTCTCGGGCCGGGTGGTGACGAACGATCCGGGCGTGGTCGCGCAGGCAAAGGCGCGCAAGGCCGATCTCGATTTCCTCTATGATGGCACTTTCGAGCAGGCTTTGCAGCAGGCGGCCGAGATGGCGAATCGGCACAGCTCCGGCCAGTGGTCGGATGACGAACACATGCAGGCCTCGCGCGAGCAGGAGGTGGCGGGCGATTTTCGGCGCGCCGCCGATTTCGCAGGTGCGGCGGTGAATGTGAATGACCGGGCCGACCTCTGGGTCGAATATGCGCGGCTGCTGCTGCTGGCGGCAGAGCGTGACTCGGGCGACGCCGGCGATCTGCGCGAGCGGGCCTTTCTCGCCTCGGTGAACGGCTACCTGCGGGCGCCGGGTAAGGCGGTGCAGCATAATGCGCTGGTGCAGATGGCGCTGGCATTGGAGGCACGGGGCCGGGGGGGCGAGATGGTAAAGGCGCTGCGGCTGGCGCAACAGGTGCAGCCACGCGAAGATACCGCCCGGCTGCTTGATGCAGCCGCAGGGAAATACGGTTTTCGTATCCTTGAAACCGATGTGCAAAGCGACAATGCCAATCCCCGGATCTGCGTCAACGTCTCGGAGGATCTGGTCGAATCGGGGCTGGACTATACGCCCTTCGTGCAACTGCCCGAGGCTGGGTTGACCGTGCAGCCCGGTGGCTGGCGGCAGCTTTGCGTCGAGGGGGTGAAGCATGGGCAGCGCTACCAGCTTGCCTTCCGCGAAGGGATGCCCTCGGCCGATGGACAGGAACTGGCTAAATCGGTGCAGATCAGCGCCTATATCCGCGACCGTGCGCCGGCTGTGCGCTTCCCGGGCCGGGCCTATCTGTTGCCAAAGACCGGGCAGGCGGCGTTGCCGGTGGTGACGGTGAATACCGACGAGCTGTATCTTGCATTGTTTCGAGTGTCTGACCGCAACATCCTGCGGTCGGTGCAGAACGGCTATCTGGATACGCCGATTGCGGAGTATCAGGAATACAGCTTCAGCTCCGAGGTCGGCGACGAGACCTGGCAGGGCACGGCGACAGTCGCGCGCGAGGTGAATCGCGATGTCACCACCCGTCTGCCGATGGACGAGGCGCTGAAGGATCTGCCTGCCGGCATCTATGCGCTGAAGGCCAGTGTGCCGGGGGTCGACCCCTACGAGAACCCGGCAGCGTGGCAGTGGTTCGTTGTCTCCGACCTCGGCATGACCTCGCTTTCGGGGACAGACGGGCTGCATGTGCTGGTGCGCAGTCTTGCCAGCGCCGAGGCGCGGAAGGGTGTCCGGGTCGAATTGCTCAGCCGTGCCAATGAGGTTCTGGCTAGCGCGGAAACCGATGATCAGGGCCATGTGCGCTTCGATGCCGGCCTTGCGCGGGGGGCCGGCGGCAAGGCGCCCGCCATGCTGGTTGCGAAGGAGGGTGAAAGCGACATCGCTTTCCTGTCGCTCACCGACCCGGAATTCGATCTGTCGGACCGGGGCGTCGAGGGGCGAGAGGCGGCGGGGCCGATTGATGTATTCCTGACTACCGATCGCGGCGCCTATCGTGCGGGAGAGACGGTGTTTGCTACCGCGCTGACCCGCGATCCGCGCGCCCAGGCCGTGGCGGGGCTGCCGCTTACGGCTGTGTTCAAGCGGCCGGACGGGGTGGAATATACACGGGTGCAGGCGGGGGATGCGGGCCAGGGTGGCCATGTCTTCGCCCAGCCCATCACCGGCAGCGCACCGCGCGGCGTCTGGCGGATGGAAGTCTATGCCGATCCCGATGCGGCGGCGCTGGCGAGCCGAACCTTCCTTGTCGAGGATTTCCTGCCCGAACGCATCGACTATGCACTGAGCCTGCCTGATACACCGTTGAAACCCGGTGACGTGGCAGAGCTTGGGGTGGAGGCCCGTTATCTCTTTGGTGCGCCCGCCGCCGATCTGGCGATCGAGGGTGAGGTGCTGTTGCGGGCGGCAAGCGAGCTCCCCGGTTTCCCCGGCTATGTCTTCGGCCGCCACGATGCGCCTTTTTCGGCGGTCATGGAGGCCATCGAGCCAGGCAACCGCACCGATGCCGCCGGGAAAGCCACGGTCTTTGCGGCGGTTCCCGAAACGGATGATCCGGGCCAACCGCTGGAGGCCCGTTTCACCCTGCGCATCGCGGAGGGTTCCGGCCGGCCGGTAGAGCGGCAGGTAGAGACGATCCTTGCTCCCGCCGCTCCGATGATCGGGGTGAAGCCCATGTTCGATGGTGAGGTGCCGGAGAATGGCGAGGCACGCTTTCAGATGATCGGCCTGGGCGAAGGTGCGACCCCGGTGCCGATGCGGGTGGCATGGGAGTTGAACCGGGTCGAGACTTATTACCAGTGGTATCAGTATTCCGGCTCGTGGAACTGGGAGCCGGTGACGACCCGCACGCGGACCGCCAATGGCACCGCCGATCTGGCCGGCCAGCCGGTGGAGATTTCCGCCCCCGTGCAATGGGGCCGGTATGAGCTGGCGGTAAGCCGGGTCGACGGCACGCCCGGCGAGACCTCGACTGCCTTCACCGCAGGCTGGTATGCGCCGGCCGATACCTCCGCGACCCCCGATACGCTGGAACTGTCGCTCGACAAACCGGCCTACCGGCAGGGCGATACCGCAAAGCTGCGGCTGGTGCCGCGCGCTGCAGGCAAGGCGCTGGTGATGGTGCTGGCCGATCGGCTGGTCTCCATGCAGGCGGTGGATGTGGTGGAGGGCGAGAATGTCATCGACCTGCCGGTCACCGATGATTGGGGGGCGGGGGTCTATGTCACGGCCTCGGTGCTGCGGCCGATGGATGTAGCGGCGGGGCGTAATCCGGCGCGGGCGCTGGGGCTTGCTCATGCTGCCATCGACCCGGGTGCCGCGAAGCTCAAGGTTGCCGTCGAGGCTCCGGCCGAGGCCGCGCCGCGTAGTCGGCTGGATGTGGCGGTGCGGGTGGAGGGCGTGGCCGCGGGCGATACCGCTTTCGTCACCGTAGCCGCCGTTGATCAGGGTATCCTGAACCTCACCGGCTTCCTGCCGCCCGATCCGTCAGCCTATTACTTCGGTCAGCGCAAGCTCGGGGTCGGTATTCGTGACGTCTACGGCAGGCTGATCGACGGGCTGAACGGAGCCGAGGGGAAGGTGCGCTCCGGCGGTGATGCGGGTGCGCAGGCGCGATTGCAGGCACCGCCGCCGACCGAGGAACTGGTGGCCTATTTCACCGGTCCGGTGCAGGTCGGCGCCGACGGGCTGGCGAAGGTGGATTTCGATCTGCCGGCCTTTAACGGCACGGTGAAGGTGATGGCGGTGGCGTGGTCCGGCAAGGCTGTCGGGCAGGCGAATACCGATGTGCTGGTGCGCGATCCGGTGGTTGTCACCGCCTCGCTGCCGCGCTTCATGGCGCCGGGAGACCAGAGCCGGTTGCTGCTGGAGATCGTCCATGCCACCGGCCCTGCCGGGCGGATGAAGCTGGCACTGGCGGGCGAGGGGGTCACGCTGGGTGAGGCTCCGATCGAGATCGACCTGGGCGAAAAGCAAAAGCAGGTGGTCCGCGTGCCGGTCTCTGCCGCCGCCGCCGGGCTGCATCAGATCCGGGTGACGCTGACCACGCCGGACGGCAAGGAACTGGTGAAAACCCTGATGCTGCCTGTCGAGGGCAACGAGCCCGAGGTGGCGCGCATCAGCCGCTTCGATCTGGACAAGGGGCAGAGCTTCACGCTTGATCAGGCGGCCTTCACCGGTCTTGTCCCGGGCACCGGCAAGGCCACGCTCGCCATCGGCCCCATCGCGCGGCTGAATGCGCCGGGGCTTCTGGAGGCGCTGGACCGCTATCCCTATGGCTGCACCGAACAGATGACCTCGCGCGCGCTGCCTCTAGTCTATTTCAATCAGGTGGCGCAGGCGATGCAGTTGAAGGGAGCGGAGAATATCGCGCTGCGCATCGAGCAGGCGGTGACCGAGATCCTGCAGAACCAGAATGCCGAAGGGGCCTTCGGCCTCTGGTCGGCGCCCGAAAGCAGCGGCATGGATCTATGGCTCGACGCCTATGTCAGCGACTTCCTGTCGCGTGCGCGGGCGCAGGGCTACAAGGTGCCCGATCTCGCCTTCCGAAACGCGCTCGACAACCTGCGTAACCAGGTGAACTACTATGCCGATTTTGACAGCGGCGGCGAGGATCTGGCCTATGCCCTGCTGGTTCTGGCGCGTGAGGGCGCGGCGGCGATCGGTGATCTGCGCTATTATGCCGATGTGAAGGGCGATGCTTTCTCGACGGCCCTGGCGCAGGCGCAGCTTGGCGCGGCGCTGGCCTCTTATGGCGACCCGACACGGGCAGATGCCATGTTCCGCAAGGCCATGGCCCGGCTTGACGGCGCAAAGCCCGAGACGGAGCAGATCTTCCGCGCCGACTACGGCACCGATCTGCGTGACCGCGCGGCGGTGCTGACGCTCGCAGTGGAGGCAGGCTCGCAGGCGGTGAACCGCGACGAAATGGTCGCGCGCATCGCCGCTGCTACCGATGTGCTCTCGACGCAGGAAAGTGTGTGGACGCTGCTTGCCTCCAATGCGCTGATCGACGCCGGGGGGGCCGATGTCACCATCAACGGCGCGGCTGTCGACGGCCCCCTGGTGCGCATGTTGCGCGATGGCGGTGCGCCGGTCGTGGTGGCGAATGGGGGTGCGAAGACCTTTCTCACCGTTACTACCTTCGGCCAGCCATCCGAGCCGCTGAGCGCGAGCGGTAACGGCTATGGCATCAGCCGCAGCTACTATACGCTGGAGGGCGAGGCTGCCTCGCTCGACGATCTGACGGTCGGGACGCGGCTGGTCACCGTGCTGGAGGTCACCCCCTTCGGACGTGGCGAGGCGCGGTTGATCATCAACGATCCGCTGCCGGCGGGGTTCGAGATCGACAACCCGAACCTGATCGGCGGCGGCAGCCTTGAGGCGCTGGACTGGCTGGGGCTGGAAACCGATGCCGCACATAGCGAGTTTCGACAGGATCGTTTCATCACCGCGGTGGACCGGTTCGATAGCACACCCTTCCGGCTGGCCTATATCGTGCGCGCGGTTTCGCCGGGCGAATTCACCCATCCCTCGGCTTCGGTCGAGGATATGTATCGCCCGTCCTGGCGTGCGCAAAGCGGCACCGGCCGGATCGTGATCGCCGAGTGATGCGGGCGCGCTGGCCCTTTGCCCTTGCCGTCACGCTTTGGGCGGCGGGGGTGGGGCTCGACCAGGGGCGGGACTGGATCGCGGCGACTGAACTGCCGCCGCTGTCGTTGCCGACCTCGGTGGAGGTGGTGGACCGAGGCGGGGTGCTTTTGCGCGCCTATACCGTTGCCGACGGCCGCTGGCGTATGGCAGTGACGCCAGGCGAGGTGGACGCGGACTACATCGCCATGCTCATCGCCTATGAGGACAAGCGATTCTGGACACATACCGGGGTGGACTGGCGCGCCCTGTTGCGCGCCGGGGCACAGGCGCTGCGGTATGGGCGGGTGGTTTCGGGCGGCTCCACGTTGACGATGCAGGTGGCGCGGCTGCTGGAGGAAAGCGGCACCGGCAAGGTGGCGGGGAAGCTCAGGCAGATGCGGGTGGCGCTGGCGCTGGAACAGCGGCTGAGCAAGGCGCAGATCCTTCAGCTTTACCTGCATCTCGCCCCCTTCGGCGGCAATCTGGAGGGGGTGCGGGCAGCCTCCCTCTCCTATTTCGGTAAGGAGCCGAAGCGGTTGACCCCGGCTGAAGCGGCGCTGCTGGTCGCCATTCCGCAGGCCCCGGAAAGCCGCCGCCCCGACCGTCACCCCGCCCGCGCTGCCGAAGCCCGGGGGCGGGTGCTGGAGAACGCGTTGCGCGCCGGGCTGCTGACGGACGAGCAGCGCGCTACCCTGGGTGAACTGGTGCCCGAGGCACGCCGACCCGTGCCGATGCTCGCCCCCCATCTCGCCGACCGTGTGCTGCGCGAAAACCCCGGCCTGCCCCGTCATCAACTGACGCTGGATGCCGGTCTCCAGAAGTCCTTGGAGCAATTGGCGCAGGAGGCCGTGGCAGGGCGGGGCGAGCGTATGCAGATCGCTATCCTTGCCGCTGATTACCGGTCGGGCGAGATCCTCGCCTCGGTCGGCTCTGCCGGATTTCTCGCTGACCCGAGGCAGGGATTCGTCGATATGACGCGCGCGTTGCGCTCGCCCGGCTCCACGCTGAAGCCGCTGGTCTATGCGCTGGCCTTCGACGAGGGGTTGGCGCATCCCGAGACGATGATCGACGATAAGCCGGTGAATTTCGGCACCTATGCGCCGCGCAATTTCGACAAGCTGTTCAGGGGCACCCTTCGTATCCGCGAGGCGCTGCAACTGTCGCTGAACATCCCCGTCGTGTTGCTGACCGAGGCGCTGGGACCTGCGAAGCTGCTTGCGGCCATGCGGCAGGCGGGGATGAACCCGGTGCTGAAGGGCGACGAGCCGGGGCTGGCGATCAGCCTGGGCGGCGTCGGTGTCAGTCTGGTCGACATGGTGCAGCTTTACGCGGCGCTGGCGCGGGGCGGCGTGGTCCTGCCGCTGCGCTATACCGGCGAGGGGGCGGAGGGGCAGCGCGTGGTTTCCGCGGTTGCGGCATGGCAGGTGGGTGATATCCTTGCCGGTCTGCCGCCCCCGCCCGGCGCGCCGGGTAACCGGCTGGCCTACAAGACCGGCACCTCCTATGGGCATCGCGACGCTTGGGCGATCGGCTTTGACGGACGCCATGTGGTGGGGGTCTGGATGGGGCGGGCGGATGGGACGCCGGTGCCGGGGGCCTTCGGCGCCGATACCGCAGCGCCGGTGTTGTTCGAGGCGTTCGGCCGGATCAGCCGGTCGCTGACGCCGCGCCCGCCCGCGCCGAAGGCGGCGCTTCTGGTCTCGAACGCGGAACTGCCGCAGCCCCTTCGCCGCTTCCGCTCGCG
>JAIRJX010000195.1 GCA_031260425.1 Gemmobacter sp. | reverse complement strand
ATCCCGGCAACAACCGCCGAAACTCCACTCAATACCTCAACACCATCAACCAATCCCTCAACAAAAGGCAAACCAACACGATCAACCTTCCCATTCGACGTCAAAGGCAAGCGTGGGAGCTGGATGAAGGCCGACGGGACCATGTATTCAGGCAGTGTCGCCGACAAATCGCGGCGCAGCGCCGCCCCGTCGATCGTCTGTTCGGCCTCGCTCACGACATAGGCGACCAACTGGCGCAGGCCCGGATGATCCTGCCGCAGCATGACGCACACATCCGCGATGCCGGGCAAGGCGCGCAGGGCGGCCTCGACCTCTCCGAGTTCGACCCTTATGCCCCGGATCTTGATCTGATCATCATCCCGGCCGCGGAACTCCAGAGTGCCATCGGGCCGCCAGCGTGCGATGTCGCCGGTCTCATAGAGCCTTGCTCCGGGGGTCCGGCCAAACGGATCGGGCAGGAATTTGGCCGCCGTAGCTGCCGGCTGCCGATGATAGCCGCGCGCCGGCGGCAGCCCGCCGATATGCAGCATGCCCCAAACTCCCACGGGGGCCGGTTCCTTGCCGGCGTCAAGCACATAGGCGCAGGTCTGCCAGATCGGGCGCCCGATGGGCGGCCGGTCGGGCCAATGCGCCGCCGCGGCTGCAGGCAACTCAAGTTCGGTGACCACGTGGGTCTCTGACGGGCCATACTGGTTGAAGAGGCTCGCCCCGTTCAGCAGGGCCAGCAGGGCCTCGCGATGGTCACCGGTGGTCAACGCCTCGCCCGCGCTGATGATCTCGCAGGGTGGCGCCCCGTCGGTCGGGCCCAGCAACAACCATTGTTGCAGCACCGCATTGGGCAGGAACATGCGGCGGACATCCTGCACCCGCGCATAGTCGCGCAAGGCGTTCAGGTCGCGGTTCATCCCGGGCGGGATCAGAACCAGGCGTTGGCCCGCGCAGAGGGTCGAGAAGATTTCCTGGAAGGAAACGTCGAAATTCAAAGAGGCGAATTGCAGCACCGCCTCCGGTGTCCGATGGGTGGCGCATTGCCAATGGACCAGATTTTCCAGCGCAGCCCGGGTCAGCGTGATGCCCTTGGGGGTGCCGGTGGAGCCGGAGGTATAGATCAGATAGCCCCGGGCCTGCGGTTCTGCCCTGACCTGCGGTGGGACCTTGGCCTCCTCGGCCCCGTCCAGTGCCAGCACCGGCTTACCGAAACCAGCCATCTGCCCGACCAGACCGGGCGTCGCCAGGATCAGGACCGGCTCTGCATCGGCAATCATATGAGCCAGCCGCTGCGCCGGATAGTCGGGGTCAAGCGGCAGGTAGCCGCCTCCGGCCTTCAACACGGCCAGAAGCGCCACGATCATGCCGAACGACCGCTCGGCCGCGATCCCGACAACGGAATCGGGGCCGACGCCCTGCGCCACCAGCCGATGCGCCAGAGCGTTGGCGCGGGCATCCAGCGCGCCGTAGCTGAGCCGCTCGTCCTGCAGGCTGAGCGCGATCGCCTCGGGCGCGGCGGCGGCCACGGCGGCGATCTGCTCCACCATGTCGGGCACCTCGGCCGAGACGGCGGTGCCGGTCTCGTTGAAGGTGACCAGCAACTCATGCCGCTCCGCCGCGTCCAGCAGCGGCAACGCGCCAAGCTTTTGCCCGGGCAGGGCCACGATGGCCTCCAGCAGGATGCGGAAATGCCGCAGCATGCGGGCAATGGTCGCCACATCGAACAGATCGCTGGCATATTCCAGATTGCCCTCGATCCCCTCTTCGACCTCGTGCAACGCAAGCGTCAGGTCGAATTTGGCGCTGATACCATGCACCGGCAGCGGCGCGATCGCCAGATCGTCCAGCGCCAAAGCGCGCAAAGGCGCATTCTGCAAGACGAGCATGACCTGAAACAGCGGCGCCTGGCTCAGAAGGCGGTCGGGTTGCAGCACCTCGACCAGATGCTCGAAAGGCACATCCTGATGCGCATAGGCGGCCAGCGCCGTATCGCGGCACTGGTCCAGAAGATCGACAAAGCGCGCCTCTGGGTCGATCCGGCAGCGCAGGGTCAGGGTATTGGCGAAGAAGCCGATCAGCGGCTCCAGCTCGGCCCGGTTGCGGTTCGCAACAGGGGTGCCGACCAGGATGTCGGTCTCACCGCTATAGCGGTGCAGCAGCAGCGAGAAAGCCGCCTGCATCACCATGAACAGGGTGGCCCCCTGCGCATGGCCAAGCTGCCGGAGCGCCGCCACAAGATCGGCGGGCAGAGCGAAATCCACGGTGCCGCCGCGATGGCTCTGCACCGCCGGGCGCGGGCGGTCGGTGGGCAGGGCCAGCAGCGCCGGAGCCTCGGCCAACTGGTTGCGCCAGTAGTGGATCTGCCGTTGCAGGCGATCCCCGGCGAGCCAGTCCCGCTGCCAGATCGCAAAATCCGGATACTGAATCGCCAACGGCGCCAGCGGATCGGACCTGCCCTGCAGGGTAGCAGCGTAAAGAGCGGTAATCTCATCCACCAGCACACCGATGGACCAGCCATCGGCAACGATGTGGTGAATGGTCAGAACCAGCACATGATCGAGCGCGCCCAGCCGCAGCAGCCTGGCGCGCAGGAGCGGGCCTTGTGACAGATCGAACGGCCGGGCGGCCTCGTTCTGGCAGATGGCCTCGGTCGCGGCGCGGGCCTCCTCGGGGACGAGATGTCCCAGATCTTCCAGCGGTAGATCGAAAGCTGCGGGTGCCGCAATCTCCATCACCGGATGATGGCCGCGCATCCGGATGGAACCGCGCAGCACATCGTGGCGTGCCAGAACTTCGGTGAAGGCATGAGCCAACGCCGCCCGGTTCAGCGGCCCGACAAGATGCAGCGCCGCCGGGATGTTGTATTGCGGGCTGTCGGGATCCAGCCGATCCAGAAACCACAGCCGCTGCTGCGCGAAGGACAGCTCGACCGGGCCACCGTGATGGAGCCTCGGAATGGCGGCCTGATGGGGCGTGGTCTCCGCCAGTGCGGCGCTGATCACCCGGGCAAGTCCACCGACGGTGGGGTGCTCGAACAGCGTCCGCAGCGGCAGTTCCATGGCAAATTGCGTGCGGATTTTTGAAACCACCTGCGTTGCCAGTAGCGAATGGCCGCCAAGCGCAAAGAAGTTCTCGTCGTCCATGAACGTATCGGGATCAAGCCCCAGCACCTCGCCCCAGATCTCCGCCAGTTTCCGGCTTTGCGCATCGCGGGGGCCGGCCTCCCGGGCCAGCCGATCGGGTGCGGGAAGGGCGCGGCGGTCGATCTTGCCATTCGGCGTAAGCGGGAATTGCTCCAACACCAGGATACGCCAGGGCAGCATATAGGACGGCAGGCGCGGGCGCAGCGCCTCTTGCAGCTCGGCCTCCCCGGCACCGGTAACATAGGCCACCAGCCGCGGCTCGCCGGTATCCGCGACCCAAAGCGTGACAAAAGCCGTATCAGCCCCGGCTTCCAGCAAGGCAGCCGATACCTCTGCGGGTTCGATGCGGAAGCCGCGCAGCTTGATCTGGTCGTCAAGGCGGCCCTGATAGCTGATCGTGCCATCGGCCTGCATCCGGGCCAGATCGCCGCTGCGATAGAGCCGCGCCTCGGCAGGGCCAAAAGGATCGGCGACGAAGCGTTCGGCGGTCAGATCCGGGCGATTGAGATAGCCCTTCGCCAACCCGTTGCCACCGATGAAGATCTCGCCCGGTACCCCGAGCGGCACCGACTCCATCCGGTCGTCCAGCAACCGCAGCGTCACCCCGGAGATTGCCCGGCCCAGCGGCGGATCGGCCTTGGCCGGCCCGTGCGGCACCTCCCGCGCTGTGGTGATGATGGTGGTTTCGGTCGGCCCATAGGTGTTGAGCAGACGGATACCTGCCGTATCGGGTCGAGCGGACCAGTCATTGACCTGCCGCGCCGTCAGCGCCTCGCCGCCAAGGACCACCAGCCGCAGACTGTGCGGCATCCCGGTGCTGGCCTGTGCCCAATGCTGCCAGAACTGCGTCGGCAGGTCGGCAACCGTGATGGCGTGCCGATCCAGCAGGGCATCGAACTCCTGCCCGGCATCCAGAAACTCCTCGGGCCGCGAAACCAGAGCGGCGCCCGCCATCAGGCTGGGCAGGATTTCCTCAACCGCCGTGTCAAAGCCCGTCGCCGCGAATTGCAGCACCCGATCCGCAGGCGTCAAACCGCAAAGACCGATATGATGGGCGGCATGGTTCATCACCGCCAGATGCGGGATGACCACCCCTTTGGGCCACCCGGTCGTGCCGGATGTATAAAGGATATAGGCCGTATCCTGCGGCTCCACCCCCGGCAGGACGCAGGCGGGCGCCGGGTCGAACGCATCCAGCAGCAGTGCGGCATGGCCTTCGGGCAAGGTCGGGGAATGGGCGAGATCGCTGACGATCAGCGCAGGCCGCGCATCTTTCAGGATGAAGGCGCGGCGGGCCTCCGGGGCCTGAAGGTCCAGCGGCAGCCACGCGGCCCCTGCCTTCATCACCGCGATGATGGCGGTGACCAGCCCCGCTCCGCGCCCCAGCCACAGCCCGACCACATCGCCCCGGCCAATCCCGCGCTGGACCAGCGCCCGTGCCAGCGCATTGGACCGGCGATCCAGATCCCGGTAGCTTAGCCCATCTATCGCCGGATGATCGCCGTCACGCGCAACTTGTGCGGCGAAGGCATCAAGGAACCGGGGAAGCTCTTCCGTCACAACCGCAGGGCCGGAGGCCAGACCCGCCAGTCCTGCGGCCTCGGCCTCCGGCATCAGCCGCAGCATATGCAGCGGTGCACGCGGCGCGCGGATGATCTCCGACAGCAAATGCTCGAACTGCGCCGACATCTGCGCAATGGTCTGCGGGGTGAACAGATCCGTCGCATATTCCAGACACCCTTCGAGTTGACCGTTCTTCTCGGTCAGCCTCAGGGTCAGATCGAACTTCGAAACCCGGCTTTCGACGGTCAGCGGCGAAGTCTTCAGACCCGAGCCGTCCAGATCGTCCATCGGCGTGTTCTGCAGCACGAAGGCCACCTGCACCAGGGGCGAATGGCTCAGATGCCGTTCCGGATTCAGGTGATCGACCAGATATTCGAAGGGCAGATCCTGATTGGCGTAGGCATCCAGCAACCGGTGACGCACCCCGCGCAGGAAATCCTCGAAAGGGGCCTCGGGATCGACATCGTTGCGCAGCACGAGCGTATTGACGAAGAAACCGATCAGGCTCTCGATCTCGGCACGGTTGCGGTTGGCAATATAGGTGCCGACGCAGATATCGCGCTGTCGCGAATAGCGCGACAACAGCAGGTTGAAGGCAGCCAGCAGCACCATGTAAAGCGTGCTCTGATGCCGGGCACCAAGCGCATAGAGTTCCGCCACGATGCGCGCCGGGATCACGAGATCCTGGGTCGCGCCGCTATAGCTCTGCGCGGCAGGGCGTGGAAAATCGGTCGGCAGCGCCAGAAGCGGCGGCGCATCCTGCAACTGCGCCGACCAGAAGGACAGCTGGTCCTGCAGGGTCTGCCCCTGCAACCACTGGCGCTGCCAGGCCGCGAAATCGACATACTGGATCGCCAGCGGCGGCAGCGGATCGGGCTGTCCCGCGCTGAAGGCCCGGTAGATCGCCACGAATTCGGTGACCAGAACCCCCATCGACCAGCCATCCGACAGGATGTGGTGCATGTTGAACAGGATCACATGATCTTCGGGCGCAAGGCGCAGCAGGGTTGCCCGCAGCGGCGGTGCCGCCTCCAGATCGAAGGCGATATGGGCGTCCGCGATCGCCATCCGCCGCGCTTCGGCCAGCGCCTCCTCATGGGGCAGATGCGACAGGTCGACCATCGGGATCCGAAGCCGGAACCCGGGCTCGATGATCTGGGTCGGGCGCGCGTCGCGGGTGATGAAACGGGTGCGCAGGATGTCGTGACGCTCGACGATCCGGTTCAGCGCCGCCTCCATCGCCACGATATCCAGCGGCCCTTCCAGGCGTGTCGGCGCCGGAATGTTGTAGAACGGATTTTCGGGCTCCAACTGATCGAGGAACCAGAGCCGCTTTTGCGAGAAGGACAGGTCCAGCTCGCCCTGCCGGTCGGTGGGCTGAATGGCGGTCATCACCGTACCGGCCTGACCGGAGATCAGCGCATCGACCAGCGGCGCAAGCTCCGCGATGGTCGGCTGATCGAACAGGATCGCCCGCAGCGGCACATCCACGCCAAACCTGGCCCTGATCTTGGAAATCGCCTGCGTCGCCAGCAGAGAGTGCCCGCCAAGCGCGAAGAAGCTGTCCCCGGCACCGATCCGGTCCAGCCCCAGAAGCTGTGTCCAGATCAGGGCCAGCGCCTGCTCGGTCTCTCCTTCGGGCGGAACATAGCCCTTGTCCGGCCGACTCATCTCCGGCAGAGGCAGGGCGCGGCGGTTCACCTTGCCGTTCAGGGTGACGGGCAGGGCCTCCAGCCAGACGAAATGCGCAGGGACCATGTAGTCCGGCAGGCTGTCCAGCAAGGCCAGGCGCAGCCCTTCGGTGTCGCGCGCCTCTCCGGATGCGACCAGATAGGCCACAAGTCGGCGATCATTGGCAATGTCGTCCCTCGCAATGACAAGGGCGTCGCGTAAGCCCGGCTGGGCGCGCAACCGGGCCTCGATCTCGCCCAGTTCGATGCGGAAGCCGCGGATTTTCACCTGATCGTCGATCCGGCCCAGATATTCGATACTGCCATCAGGCAGGAAACGGGCCAGATCGCCCGAGCGGTAGAGCCGCGCGCCCGGCGCGCCAAACGGATCCGGTACAAAGGACTGCGCCGTCAGGTCGGGCCGATTGACGTAACCGCGCGCAAGCTGAATCCCGGCCAGCATCAACTCGCCGGCGACACCGACCGGCACCGGGTTCTGCGCCGCATCCAGGATATACATCCGGCAATTCGCCAGCGGTCGTCCGATCGGAACCGACATCAGCCCCGTATCCGACCTGCAATCCCATGACGAGATCTCGACGCTTGCTTCCGTCGGGCCATACATGTTGCGCAATTTCACGCCCGGCAGCAGCGCCATGAACCGGTCCTGCAAGGCGACCGGCAGGGCCTGCCCTGAACAAAGAACCTGCCGCAGCGAGCTTGCATCGGAAAGATCCGCCAGATTCAGGAAGAATTCCAGCATGGGAGGCACGAAATGCATCGTGGTGATCCGCTGATCGCGGATCAGCCCGGCCATGTAGGCGACATCCTGATGCCCACCCGGCCTGGCCATCACCAGCGCCGCGCCGGAGATCAGCGGCCAGAACAGCTCCCAGACCGAAACGTCAAAGCTGTAGGGGGTCTTCTGCATGACCCGCTCACCGGGCACGATACCGAAGGCATGGGTCATCCACAGCAGGCGGTTGGCCACGCCGGCATGAGGCACCGCCACCCCCTTGGGCTGCCCGGTCGACCCCGAAGTATAAATGACATAAGCCAGATTTTGCATCGAGGTCCGACAGGGCAGATTGCTGTCATCCTGCGGCAGGGTTTCGAACTCGCGGTCAAGCAGGAAGATGGAGCAGTCCACGGCAGGCAGATGGGCCTGCAGGGCTTCGGTGGTCAGCACGGCGGCAACCCCGGCATCCGCAGCCATGAAGGCCAGCCGATCTGTCGGCAGGGCCGGATCCAGCGGTACATAGGCCGCCCCGGCCTTCAGGGTGCCGACCAGCCCCACCATCATCTCGAAAGAGCGCTCGATGCAAAGCCCGACCGTGCAATCCGGGCCGATACCCATAGCGTGCAGGTGGCGCGCCAGGCGGTTGGCGCGGGCGTTCAGCTCGGCAAAGCTCAGGCGCAGGCCCTCGCACAGGATGCAATCGGCATCGGGCGTTCGCACCACCTGTGCCTCGAACATCTGCGACAGGGGCGCGAGACCGAGGAAATCCACCCCCGTCGCGTTCCAGGCGCCGATCTGCTGCGCCATCGCCGCATCACCGATCAGCGGTGCCGCCAGCACGTCCCGATCCGGTTGTGCCATCTGCGCCAAAGAGCGGTCGTAGACCTCGCCCATCCGCGCGATGGTGGCGGGCTCGAACAGATCTGCGGCATAGTCGATCTGCGCCTCGACCCCGCCCGAGACCCGGCGCAGTGAAAGCGTCATGTCGAATTCCGACCGCACGACCTGCGGCGGCACCTGCCGCGCCTTCAGCCCGTGGAAGACCGATGCAGGGGCCTCGGGGCCTTCCAGCCGCAGCAGGACCTGAAACAGTGGCGACTGGTTCAGCCTGCGCTCGGGTTGAAGCGTCTCGACCACCAGGTCGAAGGGAATGGCGCCATGGCTGCGCGCGGCTTTCAGCACCACATCGAACTGGCGGCGCAGATCGGCTATGGTCATGCCGGTCTGGACCTGAAGCCGCAGCACCGCAAAATTGCCCAGCGGCCCGACCAGGCTGCCCGTGCCTTCAAGCTCGCGCTGTGGCAATTCGATCCCGATGCAGAGATCGGATTGCCCGCTCAGCCGGTGGAGCATCAAGGCATAGGCTGCCCCGAGGTCGAGATCGTCGCCGCTGAGCGGCGCGAACCACTGGTGCCGCGCGCCACGATGCGTCTGCACCGGGGGGCGCGCAAGGTCCGTGGGCAGGGCCAGGGCCTGCGGTGCATCGGCAAGGGTCTCCTGCCAGAATGCCTTCTGCCCCTCCAGCACGGTGCCCTGCATCCAGCCATCCTGCCAGCGCACCAGCCCGGCATGTTGCATCCCCGGCTCGGCAAGCGGCGCGGCAAAACCCTCGGCATAGGCGGAATAGAGCACCGCCAGTTCGGACAGCAAGATATCGACCGAGGTTTCATCCGCAATGATGGCGTGCAGCGCCAGCACCAGCAGATGTGTCTCCTCGTCCTCGGAGATCAGGCCAAGCCGGAACAGCGGCCCCGCCATCAGGTCGAAGGGGGCATCGGCCAGCGATTGCGCGCGACCCTCCGCCTCCTGCCGGTTTTCCGCCGCGGCCTGCACCACCGGGACCGGACGCAGCGGCATCAGCAAGGCCGTCGGCGCCCCATCCGCGATCGCAAAGCGATAGCGCAACACCTCGTGCCGCCGGGCCAGCTCGGTTGCTGCCCGCGCCAGCACATCCAGTCTGATCTCCCCATCAAGCGAGAGGATGCGGCGGCGATTGTAAAGCGGATCGCCCGGCGCGAACTGGTCAAGATAGAAGGCCCGCGCCTGCCCCTTGGAGATCGGCATGGATTGCGCTTCCATACCCGATGCGGCGGCATGGTTGGCCTGCTCCGCCCGGGCGCGCCCGATCTCCTGCGCCAGTTGCGCGATGGTCGGGTTCTCGAACAGGGCGCGCAGTGAAATATCGACCTCGAACCGCTGATGCAGCGCCGAGATTACCTGCGTCGCCAGCAGGGAGTTTCCGCTCAGCTCCATGAAATTGTCATGGATCGAGACGCGCTCCATTCCCAACAGCTCGGACCACAGGGCGGCCAGCCCGGCTTCCGTCTCGTCACGCGGCGCGGCGAAATCGGACCGCACGGCCTGACCCTGGCTTTCCCACGACCAAAGCGGTGCCAGTTGCCCGCGCGCAAGCAGATCGGCACAACGGTAGCGCTGGATCTTGCCGCTGGTGGTGCGCGGCAGATCGCCGGTGCGCAGCAGCACAAGCGCGCCCAGTTCCGCTATGTCATGACGTTCCAGCAACATGGCGCGCAGGCTTTCGACCAGCCCCTCGGTCTCCAGATCGCGCTTGCCCAGCACCTCCTGAAGGATCACAAGCTGGGTCTGCCCGTCCTGCTCGCGGGGAACGACGGCACAGCCCGAGGCCCGGAAGGCCGGGTGCAGCGCCTCGACATCCGGTTCGATATCCTGCGGAAAGACGTCGCGCCCGGCCAGCGTGATCAACTCACGCATCCGTCCCGAAACAAACAACTCGCCCTTTTCGACAAAGCCCAGATCGCCGGTCCGCAGATAGCCGCCCTGACCACCGACCTTCTGCCCGAAAACCAGGGCACTTTCGCGCGGCTTGCCCCAATAGCCTTGCGCGACCGAACCGTTCCGCACCCAGATCTCGCCCGTCTCGCCCGGCGGCAGGGCCTGCCCCCCGGCCCCCACGATCACCAGCTCGTCGGCAGGGCCGTTGGTGACCAGCGCGCCGCGATGCTGCAGCACCTCCTCGGCCTCCGCGTCCTTCCCGGCAAGGCTGCGCGGCAGCATGCCGGGCTGGCGGCTGGACAGCGCCGTCACCAGCAGCGTCGCCTCCGCCAGACCATAGGCCGGGGTGAGGGCGCCGGGATCGAATCCCTGCACCGCGAAAGCCGCGCAAAAGGCCGCCAGCGTCTCGGCGCGCACCCGTTCCGCCCCGTTGATCGCCACACGGAGGCTCGACAGATCCAGCCCCGCCTTCTGCGCCTCACCGATCCGGCTTGCGCAGAGTTCCCAGGCAAAGTTGGGCGCGCCGGTGACGGTGGCGCGAAAATCGCTGATCGCCCGCAACCAGCGCTCCGGCCGCGTCAGAAAGGCCAGCGGCGTCAGATGCACCGCGTGCGCACCCACGAACAGCGCCGACAGGATGCCACCTACCAGACCGAAATCGTGATGCGGCGGCAACCAGGATACGATGACATCCTCGGCAGCCAGACCGAAGGCTGCCTGACAGCGGCGCAGGTTGTCCAGAATGTTGGCGTGGCTGACCATTACACCTTTCGGGTCGCCCGTCGACCCGGAGGTATATTGCAGGAACAGCAAATCCTCCGGCCGGGTTCCGGGGCGACGCCACTCCGGGGTCACCCCCGCCGCCGCATCCCCGGTCAGCATGGTGAGCCCTGCCAGAGGCCCTCCGAAACCCGTCATCCGCTCTGCCAGCGCGGGCGATGTCAGGATCAGCCGCGCTCCGGCATCCCGCGCGATCAGTTCCAGCCGAGGCAGACCCTTCACCGACCCGGGCGAAATCGCCGGCACCGCCACCACGCCCGCAAAGACTGCCGCGATGAAGGCAATCACATAGTCCTGACCCGGCGCATGAACGATAAGAACCCGGTCCCCCGGCTGCGTATGCTGCTGGATGCGCGCCGCCAGCGCACGGGCCTTCCGACCAAGCTCGGCAAAGCTGATATCCTGCCGGCCGTCGCCCTCCAGAAAGGTGAAGGCCGGTTTCGCGCTATCCGTCAGCGACTGTTCAAGCCGGTCAAGAAAAGTATCCAGAGCCATCGGCGGCGTCCCCGATCAAAAGAAATGATGCATTACAGGCCGGTCAAAACCGCCCGTCAGGCCATTGCTGCTTTTTTTGATTTCCGTATTTCCAGTCTTTTTCTGATAGCATTGGTGTCAGTTACTGGAGTTGCGTTGAAGAGTTGTTTTGTGTATATGTGCTGGGGATTTTGGAAGATGTTTTCTCGCGTTTCTTTTTCGACGGCCTCCCCGTTTTTCAGGACCAT
>JAIRJX010000182.1 GCA_031260425.1 Gemmobacter sp. | reverse complement strand
GACGCCGGTGACATGGTCGCCGAGCATCAGCACATTATCCGGGAAGAAATCGGCGTGGATCGCGGCGTGGGGCTGTCCGGTGCGGTGATCGGCCGTGCTGTGGGAGCCACGCTCGGCCGCGTGCTCGACCAGAAACTGCTGGGCCACGGGGCCGAGCCGGTAGAGACCGGCCGGGTGGAGCGGTTCCGGCTGATGGGCGCCTCGGAAGGGGCGGCGGTGGCGCGGGTCTTCGGCCGGGTGCGGGTGGCCGGGCAGGTGATCTGGGCTACGCGCTTCCTGGAAACCACCGCCACAACCGGGCAGGGCAAGGGCGGCGGGCGCGGTGCGACCACCACCACCTACAGCTACAGCGTGAGCCTTGCGGTCGCACTTTGTGCCGGGCGGATCGCCAGCATCGGGCGGATCTGGGCCGACGGGGTGGAGATCGCGCCCCAGGATCTGACGCTCAGGGTCTATCGCGGCGGCGAGGGGCAGTTGCCCGATCCGAAGATCGCGGCGGTGGAAGGCTATGACAATGCCCCCGCCTATCGCGGCATCGCCTATGTGGTGATCGAGGATCTGGAGCTTGGCCGCTTCGGCAACCGGGTGCCGCAGCTTTCGTTCGAGGTGATCCGCCCGGCGGAGGCCGAGGGCTGGACCAGCCTGCAGGACGCGGTGCGGGCGGTGGCGCTGATCCCCGGCACCGGGGAATATTCGCTGGCGACGACCCCGGTTCACTACGCCGAGGGCGACGCCGCGGTGCGTTCGGCCAATGTCAACTCACCCTCGGGGCACACGGATTTCCTGTCCGCGCTGGATCAACTCGAGGCCGAGGCGCCGAATTGCGGATCGGTCTCGTTGGTCGTGTCGTGGTTTGGCAGCGATCTGCGCTGCGGCGCGTGCGAGATCCGGCCAAAGGTCGAACAGAAGTCGCAGGAGGGGCAGGGCATGACCTGGCGCGCCGGCGGCATCGGCCGGGCCGAAGCGCAGGAAGTGGCGCGGATCGACGGCCAATCCGTCTATGGCGGCACCCCGGCCGATGCGGCGGTGACCCAGGCGATCAGGGCGTTGCGCGCGCGTGGCCAAAGCGTGATGTTCTATCCCTTCGTCCTGATGGAGCAGCTTGCCGGCAATGGCCTGCCCGATCCGTGGAGCGGGGATTCGGACCAGCCGCCGCTGCCCTGGCGCGGGCGGATCACGCTTGACCGCGCGCCGGGACGCGAGGGCAGCAGCGATGGCACGGCAGATGCGGCGGCGGAGGTCGCGGCGTTTCTTGGCACCGCCGCGCCTGCGGACTTCTCTGTCACCGGCGAGACGGTGACCTATTCCGGGCCGTCCGGCTGGCGCTATCGCCGCTTCATCCTGCATTACGCCCATCTTTGCGCGGCGGCGGGCGGGGTGGATGCTTTCTGCATCGGCTCGGAGATGCGCGGGCTGACCCAGATTCGCGGCCCCGGTCACGGCTTCCCGATGGTGGCGGCGCTCAGGCAACTCGCGGCGGAGGTGCGAGCGATCCTCGGGCCGGGGGTGAAGATCAGCTATGCCGCCGACTGGTCGGAATATTTCGGCTACCACACCGGGGAGAACGTGTATTTCCACCTCGACCCGCTCTGGGCGGACCCCAATGTCGATTTCATCGGGATCGACAATTACATGCCGCTGTCGGACTGGCGCGATGGTGACGCCCATGCCGATGCGGAATGGGGGCGGATCTACAACCTCGATTACCTGCGCGCCAACGTGGCGGGGGGCGAGGGGTATGACTGGTATTACGACAGCGAGGAATCCGAGCGCCTGCAATGGCGCCGCCCCATCGAGGATGGTGCATATGGCGAGCCTTGGGTCTTTCGCACCAAGGATGTGAAATCCTGGTGGTCGAAGCCGCATCACAACCGGATCGGCGGCGCCCGCGCGGCACTGCCGACGGAATGGGTGCCGCAATCGAAGCCCATATGGTTCACCGAATATGGTTGCGCCGCCATCGACAAGGGGGCGAACCAGCCGAACCGGTTTCTGGATCCGAAATCCTCGGAATCGCTGCTGCCGCGCGCCTCGACCGGACGGCGTGATGACCTGATGCAGATGCAATATCTGCTGGCCTTTCATGAACACTGGGCGAAGGGCGGCAACAATCCGCGCTCGGGTCTTTATGATGGGCGGATGGTCGATACCGCGCGGTCGCATGTCTGGGCCTGGGATGCGCGGCCCTATCCGGCCTTCCCGAACAACAGCGCGGTCTGGAGCGACGGCGGCAATTATGCGCGCGGCCATTGGGTGACCGGGCGGCTGACCGGGCTCCGGCTCGCGGCGGTCGTGGCGGAGATCTGCGCTGCGGCGGGGCTCACGGATGTCGATGTCTCCGATCTGGTCGGCGTGGTGCGCGGCTATCATCTGCCCGAGATCACCACGGCGCGGGCGGCGCTGCAGCCCCTGATGCTGGCCTACGGCTTTGATGCGCTTGATCGCGATGGCCGCATCGTGTTCCGGATGCGTGACGGCAAGCGCAACGCCATGCTCGACCCCGCACATCTTGCGGTGAGCGAGGAGCTTTCCGGCGCGGTGGAGGCGCTGCGCAGCCCGGATCTGGAAACGGCGGGGCGGGTTATGCTGGGCTTCACCGAGGCCGGCGGCGATTTCGCGCTGCGTCAGGCCGAGGCGGTGGCGCCGGACGAAAGCAGCCCCACCGTCTCGCAGAGCGAACTGGCGCTGGTACTGACTGCGGCGGAAGCGGCGGGCATCGCCGAACGCTGGCTGGCCGAGGCGCGGGTGGCGCGCGACAGTGCCCGTTTCGCGCTGCCGCGATCAGCGGCGCATCTGCAGGTAGGTGACGTGGTGGGTCTTCAGGGGACGAACTGGCGGATCGACCGGCTGGATCATGGCGATACCATCCTGGCCGAAGCCGTGCGCACCGAACCTGGCCTCTACCGCCCCGGCGATCACGCCGACGAGCCGGTGGCATCGCGCGGTTTCGCCCCGCCGCTGCCGGTCTATCCGGTCTTTCTCGATCTGCCGCTGCTGACCGGCAAGGAGGTGCCGTTTGCCCCCCATATCGCGGTGGGGGCGAAGCCCTGGCCCGGCCCGGTCGCGGTCTGGGCGGCGGCGGCGGATGCGGGCTACCGGCTCAATGCGACGGTGATGCTGGGCGCCACCATCGGCCGCACCGAGACCACGCTGGAGAAGGCACCACCCGGCCGCTGGGATCGTGGTCCCGCGCTGCGGGTGCGGCTGACCAGCGGGCAGCTTAGCGCCGCCGGAGAGATGGCGGTGCTGAACGGCGCCAATGTGATGGCGATCGGCGATGGCGCCAGCGACTGGGAGCTTTTCCAGTTCTGCGGTGCCGAACTGGTCGCGCCCTCCACCTATGAGCTGCGCCTGCGACTGCGCGGGCAGGCGGGGACCGATGGGGTGATGCCGGAAGCATGGCCGGTGGGCGCCCAGGTCGTGCT
>JAIRJX010000068.1 GCA_031260425.1 Gemmobacter sp. | reverse complement strand
CGAGGTCCGGCGCGAGATCGTGCCGGACGGGCGCGAGGTGGTCGCGGGCGCCTTCCGGCACTGGGCCGATGAGGCGGGGGCGGATCTCATCCTTGCCACTGGCGGCACCGGTCCCTCGCCACGCGATCAGACCCCCGAGGCGCTGGACGACGTAGCGGAACGTCACTTCCCCGGCTTTGGCGAGTTGATGCGCGCGGTCTCGCTGCGCGAGGTGCCGACGGCGATCCTGTCGCGGCAGGGGGCCGGGACACGGGGGGCCACGCTGATCGTCACCCTGCCGGGCAAGCCCGCGGCCATCGACACCTGCCTTGACGCGGTATTCCCGGCGATCCCATATTGCCTTGATCTGATGGACGCGGCGCGGATCGAGACTGATCCTTCGGTCTGCAAGGCGTTCAGGCCGGCGAAGTAGGGCGCCGGGGATCAGGCGGCGAGCAGTCCGGCAAGCAGGCGCGGCACCTCGGCGTGTTCGCCGATTGCGGGCAGCAGCGGGCCGGTGAAGCCTGCGGCCTCCAGTGCCCGGGGGATGTCGCGCGTGACATGGCTGGCGCGGGTGGCGAAAAGCGGCAGGCAGAGCGCCGGGCCCTCGATCCGGGCGGCGTCACGCAGGAAAGGGGCTTCCTCGACATAGCCGGTGACGATGCGAAACCGGGTGAGGCGGGCGAGTTCTCTCGCCAGTTCCCCGGTGCGGCGGGCGGAGGCACGGGAGACGCGGCTGCCATGGGCGGCAAGCAGCAGCGTCGCGGTCGAAGGCAGGCCATGGGCGGCGGCAGCCTCCTGCGCGCTGCTTGCCAGCAGGGCACCGAGGCCGGGGTGATGGCCGAAGGCCGGCAACTGGCGGGAGGTGGCGCAGCCCGCTGCCACCAGGCGGTCGGGCAGCAGGTGGCGGGTGAACCAGCCCTCGGCCATGAAGAAGGGCAGGACCCTGGCGCCGGGTACGGCGGCCAGCGCGGTCTCCAGCGCACCGGATGTGGCCAGCGTTGCCCCCGCCACCTGCCAGCCCGGCAGCAATGCGGCAGTGTGCGCCGCCAAAGCCCGCAGCGCCGCCTCCTGTGGGGCGGGATCTGCGGGCGAGCCATGGGCGACGATCAGGGCACGGCGGGGTATCATGCCCCGAAGATAGAGCGGTGCGGGCGCTTGTCCAGCCACAGGCCAGCCGGCGTCAGGTTCGGCTCCGGCGGCGGTCGCGTCAATTCGTCTTGCGTGGCGGCATGAAGGGCAGGGGAGCGACGGGAACGCCCTCCTCCATAAGGCGCCGCGCCTCGTCCGGCTTCGCTTCGCCATGGATCGAGCGTTCGGGCGCATCGCCGGCATGGATACGGCGCGCTTCGGAGACGAAGTTCATGCCCACATATTCGGAATTGGCCTCTACCTCACGGCGCAGGGCGGCAAGTGCTGTCTCGATTTCCGAGCCGGGTTGCGACAGCGGGCGCGGTGTCTCGCTCCCCTTGGCAACAGCGGGGGCCATCAGCGCCTTCTCCACCTCGGGCGAGCCGCAGACCGCGCATTGCACCAGACCGCGCGCCTTCAGTGTGTCGAAAGCCGGGCCGGAGGCGAACCAGCTTTCGAAATCATGGCCTTGCGCGCAGCGCAGCGAGAAGCGGATCATGAAGTGACCTGTCGGGACCTTACATTCCTGAAATGGCCTTCCGGATCGGGGAAATCAAGCATCCGTGCGGCTGTCCGGCCACTGGTCAAGCCCGGCGAGCAGCGCCTGCAGCTCTGGCTCCGCCACCTTGCGGGCGGCCTTGTGCGGGGGGAACCACTTGCGCTGGCGCTGCTTCACCTCGGGGAAGCGGTCGGCCAGATCCCGTACATGCAGGGAATAGACCGCAACGATGCACGGCACCTGCCGCTGCGGCCCGTTGGCCGGGCCAAGCCCCTTGTCATAGGAATAAAGACCGAGGCAATGCGAGTCGGTCTCACCCTCCGCCCCCGCCTCCTCCCAGGCCTCGCGCGCGGCGGTGGCTTCGGGCGAGAGCCCCTTGATCGGCCAGCCCTTCGGGATCACCCAGCGCCCGGTATCGCGGCTGGTGATAAGCAACACTTCCACACCGTTCTTTGCCCGGCGCCAGCACAGGGCGCCATATTGGGTTCGGGTCTCCGTTGCGTCCAGGAAGGACGGCAGGGGCTTTCCATCGATTGTCACGGCTCGCCTCGACTTCGGCCCGCCGTCTGTGCGGGTCTTGCTGAATTTCGTATCATGAATATAGCGAAGGAGTGGTTGAAATTCCAGTTGCCGAGGTGAAAGGAGGAAGAAGACCGATGAATCCGGCCGAACCGGCACCGGCGCCGCGATGATCCGGGTCTTCGTTGCCCTCGCCCCGCCCGAGGATCTGCGCCGCCGGCTGGTCGTGCTGCAGCACTCGTTGCCGTTGCAGCGCCGGCAGGAGCCGGAAGATCTGCACCTGACACTCGCCTTCCTGGGCGCGCAGCCCGATTCCGTGCTCGAGATGGTGCATGACGGACTGAAGGCGCTGCGGGCCGAGCCTTTCACGCTCATGCTTTCCGGCGTGGGCATCTTCGGGGGCGCGAAGCCGCGTGTGGTCTGGGCGGGGATCGAGGCAAGCGAGGCGCTGCACCGGATGCAGGCGCGGGTGGCGGTGCAGGCGGGCGTCACACCGCCCAAGGGTTTTACCCCGCATATCACACTGGGCCGCTGCGGCGCGATGGACGAGGCTGCGCGGCTGAGGCTCGAAGCGGCGGCGGCTGGCCAGGGCTTCCGGACCGGACCGTGGATCGTGTCGGAGATCGGGTTCTACGCCTCATATCTCGGCACTCGTGGGCAGCGTTACGAACTGCTGGCCAGCTATCCGCTGTCCTGAAGGCGGGGGGCGTTCAAAAAAGGCTTGTGCGGCCTCTCTGGCTCTCGTCAGGAAGCGCAACGGCAGGACGGAGCCCGATCGCCGGGGCGGCGGTGATGGTTTCCCGGGGTTCATGCTTCGTGTGAACCCATCCCTCCTCACGGAACAAGGGTGCGACGCATCGGGCAACGCGACGCCCCACTCCGCGGGCGGTGTGCCATTCCCTATCGCGAAGGGGGTGCTTGCGCCCTCGACCCGTTCCGGGCCTCACCCCTGAGGATATTCTGGACAGAAAATGAACAAGGGGAGCGCCCTTCATTATCTGTTGAACAGATGATGGCGCGCGCTGTTCATTTTCTGTCCAGAAATATCCCGGGTTCGGGGCAGAGCGCCGGCGGGTTGTCATATGCGCCGCGTCTGCATGCGGGGCGGCAGCGGGGTCGCGGGGCGGGGAGGTCAGAAGGCAGGCCGCTCAGTCCTCCTCGAACGGGTCCCATTCGTCTTCGACCTCGGGCAGCGCTTGAAGGGCGGCCTCTTGCGCCCGTGCCTCGGGGGTGCGGATCTCGGCGATCTTCGCGCCGGGGAAAGTGCTGAGTATGGCCTGCACCAGCGGGTTCGTCCGCGCCTCCGCCTCTCGCGCCTCCGTCACCGTCGGGGCACCGCCGGAGCTTACAACCGAAACCCCCCAGCGCGCACCGGTCCAGCCTTGCAGGCTTTGCGACAAGCGGGCGGCGAGGTCGGGAGGGGCGTTCCCGGCCGGTTCGAACTCGATCCGGCCAGGGGTGTATCTTGCCAGCCGGACATGCGCTTCGACCTCGAGTTGCAGCACCATGTCGCGCCTTTCGCGGATCAGGTCGAGCACATGGCCGAAGGTGGCGTAGGAGCGCAGGGCGTCGGGGGCCAGCGCAAGGGCGGTGGCCGCGCCACTCATCGTCGGACCCATGGCGGGCACCATGACAGGATTGTGCGGAGGCGCCATCATCCGGGGGGCCGCATGGGCTATGCTGCCTGCGGGGGCGCCTCCCGTCGGCTGCACCGGGGGGGGCGCCGATTGCAGGCGGCGCAGCAGCGCCTCGGGGTCGGGCAGGTCGGCGACATGGGTAAGGCGGATCACCGCCATCTCTGCCGCCATCATGGTGTTGGGGGCGAGCCCTGCTTCCTCGATCGCCTTGAGCAGCATCTGCCACATCCGGGCCAGCACCCGCATTGGCAGGCGCCCTGCCATGTCAAGCCCGCGCATGCGCTCGTCCGGCGGCACGGTCGGATCCTGCGCCGCTTCGGGGGTGATCTTGACGACCGATATCCAGTGGGTGATCTCGGCCAGGTCGCGCAGCACCGCCATCGGGTCGGCGCCATCGGAATATTGTGCCGCGATCTCGGCCAGCGCGGCGGGAGCATCGCCCCGCATCACCATGTCGAAAAGATCGAGCGTGCGGCCCCGGTCGGCCAGCCCCAGCATGGCGCGCACCTGATCGGCGGTGGTTTCGCCGGCGCCATGCGCGATCGCCTGATCGAGAAGCGAGGTGGCATCGCGGGCCGAGCCTTCGGCCGCGCGGGTAATGAGGGCCAGCGCTTCGTCGGTGATCGCGGCCCCTTCGGCGCCGGCGATGCGGCGCAAGAGGCCCAGCATCACTTCCGGCTCGATCCGCTTCAGATCGAAGCGCTGGCAGCGGCTGAGCACGGTGACCGGCACCTTGCGGATCTCGGTGGTGGCGAAGATGAATTTCACATGCGGCGGCGGTTCTTCCAGCGTTTTGAGCAACGCGTTGAACGCGCTGTTCGACAGCATGTGAACCTCGTCGATAATGTAGATCTTGTAGCGGGCCGAGGCCGCCCGGTAGTGGACAGAGTCGATGATCTCGCGGATGTCGTTAACGCCGGTGCGCGAGGCCGCGTCCATTTCCAGCACGTCGACATGCCGGCCCGCTGCGATGGAGCGGCACGGGTCGCAGTGCCCGCAGGGCTCCACAGTCGGCCCGCCAGTGCCGTCGGTGCCTATGCAGTTCAGTCCCTTGGCGATGATCCGCGCGGTAGTGGTCTTTCCGGTGCCCCGGATGCCGGTCATGATGAAGGCATGCGCGATGCGGTCGGCCGCGAAGGCGTTGCGCAAGGTGCGCACCATCGCCTCCTGTCCGACCAGGTCGGCGAAGGTCTCGGGGCGGTATTTGCGGGCCAGAACCTGATAGGCAGGTGCTTCGGTCTCGGACATGCGGAATTCCCGGTTTCTCCGGCGCTACCCTATGTCCCTGCGCAGGCGCCGTCCACCCGCTTGCCAATCGCTCTGCGAAGGGGCACCATCGCCGAGAGGGAGGACGCCATGCTCGAGATCAGCCCGGCCAAAGTGGTTCACATCATCTACCAGTCGCGCGAGGGCGGCATGGCGGAGCGCGAGGTGCGGGAGTTCATCCGTAACCTGAACGAGGACGAACAAGTGCATCTGGTGGCGCTGGCCTGGATCGGGCGCGGGGTCTATGAGGCAGCGGACTTCGCTGATGCGGCGGCGACTGCCCGGGCCGAGCGGTCGGCACCGACCGAGCGCTATCTGTTGGGCATGCCGCATCTGGCCGAGAATCTGGAAGCGGGACTTGAGGCGATGGGCGTCGATGTCAGCGCCGAGGAAGAGGATTTCCTGCGCGATCATTGACGAGGCGGGGACAGGCGGGCGGTTCTCTCCGCTGCCGAAGCGCCGCCGGACAGTTGCGGGCCAGGCTTGGCCTGCGCAGAGATCCCGGCCACGTGACCTGTTTCTCCGTGTGAGCCTTCCCCGTCGTGCGAGGTGTC
>JAIRJX010000177.1 GCA_031260425.1 Gemmobacter sp. | reverse complement strand
CTTCTTCGCGGTCTGGCAACTGGAACTGACCAATTACATCGAGCATTACGGGCTGGTCCGGCGCCTGCTGCCCGATGGCCGCTACGAACCCGTCCGGCCGCATCATAGCTGGAACGCGCCACACCGCGCCTCGAACTGGCTGCTTATCAACCTGCAGCGCCATTCCGACCACCATTACACACCCGACCGCCGCTTTCCGCTGTTGCAGACTTATCCTGAGGATGAGGCACCGATGCTGCCTCTGGGCTATCCGGCAATGGGGGTGCTGGCGATGGTCCCGCCGCTCTGGCGCCGCCGGATGAACCCGAGGGTGCGAGCCTGGCGGAGGCGGTTCTATCCCGACATCACGGACTGGTCGGTGAAGCGGTAAGAGAGGTGCGGCGGAGCGGAAGCCCGATGTCCCGCGCCGTGGCGAGCGAAGACTTGTGAGTATTTTTGCAAGAAGCAAGACACAGGTCTTCCCCCAAAGCTACGAGGGGCGTTGTCCGGCTGCGGGTGGGTCAAGGTTTCGGCGGGACCCATGCCGTCCTCTACCCGTCACCCGCGCGACGTAAAGCGGCGCCCGACCGCGGGAGAGTGCCGATACGATTATGGTCGTCACTTTATGGCGCAAACTCGCCCATGCCCGATCCCCGCGCAGGTGGTGACAAAGCGCCCGCCCGGGCGGGCGGGCGCTGCCCGGCGGCACATGCCGTACCTTTGTTCCGGGCGGAGGAAGGGTCACACGGGATATCCGGGGTGCAAGAGATACGGCAGATTTCACGCCTCAATCATGAGCGGCCTTGCCTGCGAGCTGCCTTCGAAACAGGGGGCCGGGTGTTGCGGAGGATCACCCCGCCACGGATGGCCCCTCAGGACACATTCCTGCCCACTCGATGCCAGGATTGAATTTTTATTGCGCTGCAATTGCGAAGAAGCTACCCCTTTCGCAACCGCAGAACCCGAGTAATCGCCATGCCGCATGATGGACAAGCCGCGCCCCGCCCGCCCCTTCTGGCCGATCTGTCGGCGCTGACCGCCGCGGCCCTGCCCGAGGTCGAGACCCTGTTCGAACAGGGCCGCGAGACGTTGCGCGGCCGGGTCAGCGAGAACGGCCGGATCTCCGCCGCCGCGCTGGAACGGCACCAGTTCGCCGCCCATGCGCTGAGCTGGCTTGCCACCTATACCGAAAGCCTGCGCCAGCTTTCCGCCTGGGCCGGTCGACTGAACGATGCGGGCCAGCTTGGCGAGATGGAGATGCTGATCCTCCAGATCGGCTTCGGGGAGTATCTGGCGCAGGTCAAAGGCGGCATCCCGATGTCGCAGAACGAGACAGCGAGGCTCTCCGATCTCGGCCTGAGCTGGACACCGGGCGAGGCCTCCGCCACGCTGATCGCCCATGGTAACAACCCCGAGTCCCGCACGGCGCTGGTCGCGCTGATGCGCAACAATCACGGCCGCGCCACATTCGGCGCAACGGGGCTGGACGAAGAACTGGAGATGATCCGCGACCAGTTCCGCCGCTTCGCCGACGAACGCGTGATCCCCGATGCCCATGACTGGCACCTGAGGGATGAACTCATCCCGATGGAGATCATCGAGGCGCTGGCCGAAATGGGTGTCTTCGGCCTGACCATCCCCGAGGAATTCGGCGGCTACGGCCTGTCGAAAGCCTCGATGGTCGTGGTGTCGGAGGAGTTGTCGCGCGGCTATATCGGCGTGGGCTCGCTTGGCACCCGCAGCGAGATCGCGGCGGAACTGATCCTTTGCGGCGGCACCGCCGAACAGAAGGCGCATTGGCTGCCGAAGCTGGCCTCGGGGGAGATCCTGCCGACGGCGGTATTCACCGAACCCAATACCGGCTCCGACCTCGGCAGTCTGCGCAGCCGCGCCGTGAAGACCGGCGACGGTTGGGAGATCACCGGCAACAAGACCTGGATCACCCATGCTGCGCGCACCCATGTAATGACGCTTCTCGCCCGCACCGACCCCGAGACCACCGACTACCGGGGCCTGTCGATGTTTCTGGCCGAAAAGATCCCCGGCACCGATGAAACTCCCTTCCCCACCCCCGGCATGAGCGGCACCGAGATCGAGGTTCTGGGCTATCGCGGCATGAAGGAATACGAACTTGCCTTCGACGGCTTCAAGGTGAGGGGCGAGAACCTGCTTGGCGGAGTGCCCGGCCAGGGCTTCAAGCAACTGATGCAGACCTTCGAGAGCGCCCGCATCCAGACCGCCGCCCGTGCCATCGGCGTTGCGCAATCGGCGCTGGAAACCGGGATGCAATATGCCGAGGAGCGCAAACAGTTCGGCAAGGCGCTGATCGAATTTCCGCGCGTTGCCGGCAAGCTCGCCATGATGGCAGTGGAAATCATGATCGCCCGCCAGCTCACCTATTTCAGCGCCTGGCAGAAGGACCATGACAAGCGCTGCGACCTGGAGGCGGGCATGGCCAAGCTGCTGGGCGCCCGTGTCGCCTGGGCCTCGGCCGACAATGCATTGCAGATCCATGGCGGCAACGGTTTCGCGCTGGAATACCGCATCAGCCGCATCCTCTGCGACGCCCGCATCCTCAACATCTTCGAGGGCGCGGCGGAGATTCAGGCGCAGGTCATCGCGCGCCGCCTGCTGGACTGACCGCCCCCCCCCCGCGAGGGCCGCTGCACCCCGAGCCTCGGGTGCAGCCGCCCCGCTATGGCAAAGCAAAGCGCGCAGGCCGCACCGCCCACTACGAAGATGCCCGAAAGCGGCGCGGCCAGCAGCACGAGCCAGGCCGCGCCCGGCGTGAGGATCCCCGAGACATCACGGAAGCTGGAATAGACCGCCGCCATCTCCACCCGCTCGGACGGTTTCACCGACATCATGAAGGGAAGCCCCCCCGCCACGTCGAGCATGAGCAGGCCGCACGACCCCACCCAGAGGCAGCCCACCGTGACCCAGGGCCAGCCCGAAAGCAACCCGGCCAGCGTGAAAGCCGTGGTGCAGAGCATGAAGGCTGCCCGCACTACCCGCCGCACCGAACTGCGCGATACCAGCCGCAGGAGCATCGGCGTCAGGAACAGGATCGAATTCGACATCGTCAGCGCCATACCGCCCACCTTGTCGCCAAGGCCGGCCTCGATGCAGAAGATCGGCAGGTAGACGACGTAGATCCACCATCCGCAACTGCGGATCACCGCAAAAAACCAGCCGGCAATCAGGCGCGGCTGGCGGAAGAACCGACCAAGATAGGAGAGCGGATTGACCGCCGGCCCGCGCGCCCGCTGGATCTGCTTGCCGTTCCCGAGCCGCAGCACCCAGAAGGCGGTGAGCAGGACCAGCGCGAAACCGGCCGAGACGAGAAAGGGCAAGGGTCGCCACAGCTCGCGAAGCGAGACGCCCAGAACCGGTCCCAGCGCCCAGGGCAGCGCCGAATAAAACATCTGGAGGCTCTGTGTCCGGCCGAGGTCGGCGCGCGCGACGTAATCCAGCACATAGGCGTTGAAGCAGACAAAGACCGTCGCTGTCGCCAGCATGAAACAGAGCAGCGCCAGAACCATGCGCGCAGGACCACCGCTGAGCGCCAGCGCCATTGCCACAAGATAGAGCGAGGCACCGAAGGTATAGGTCCAGCGGCGGGGCACGAAGCGGGTCGCCCAGGGCACCATCAGACCCACCACCATCGAGACGAGTCCCGCCGTGAAATAAGCCTGGCTCACCCGGCCGGCATCCCGCAGCGCCTCATACATCGCCAACGGCATGACCGAGACCAGAGCGCCGCGCACCGCCGCATCCAGCCCGGCAAGAAGCGCGAAAGCCTCGATCCGGGGTGTCGGTGAATAGCGCAGAAACAGGGGAATATACTTGATGGCCATGGCGGTCTCCGGTTTCCATTGGCGGCCAAACCCCTGTCGTCGTCTGTGCCGGCTGCGACATCCGGCGTCGTTTGCGGGTCATCAGGTACCGGGAAAACCAATCCTGATCCCGCGCAAGCGTCCGTTCGCTTTCCGTGGGTCATCAAGTGCGGGGAAAACCGGCATCATCTGTCCTTATTCGGGGCTGGAAGCGCTGCTCAATCGCGCAGCAAAAACTCCACCAGCCGCGCCCGCGCCCCGGGCAGCGCCGCCGCCTCCGGATGCAGTGCGGCCAGTTCCCGGCCAAGGAAATGGCCGGTGATCGCAAGCCCTTGCGCCAGCTCTCCCGCCGCGAAAGGAGCCTGCCCCAGAAGCCCCGGCGGCAAGGGCAGCAGACGCGGCGCCCAATCGCCCGCCGCCGCCCGGCTGACCGCGCGCCCGGTCTTCGGGCTGACGAAGGCCAGATCCTCGCGGCTGCCGGTCAAGGCGCAGCGGCCAAGATCGAGCCCGAAGCCGGTCTCCTCCAGCAACACCATTTCCCAGCGCAGGTAGTCTCCGGCCCAGGCCTCGCCCTCCAACGCGGCAAGCATCCTCTGCGTCAGGCCATAGAGCACCGGATACGCCTCGCGCTCCGGCAGGGCGACATGCAGCAGCGCGCAGACCGAAGAGAGCCCAGCCAAGGCCAGCCGATCCGCCATCAGCCCCGCCCGGCTTCGCAGCGGCTCCACCGTGAACGCCCCTACATGATCGTCAAGCCGCGCCCGCCACTGCACCGCGACCTGCGATCCGGGCTGCAACACCGCCGCCAGCCGCCGTGATGCGCCGCCCCGCACCACCCCGGCATGGCGACCATGCGCCGCCGTGAACACCTCGACAATTGCCGATGTCTCGCCCAGCGGGCGCGAAGAAATCAGCGTGCCTTCATCCCGCCACTCCATCCTGTGACTATCCTTCGCGGCAATCTAGACGGCAAGCGATGAAGAAAGCGTTAATCGAGCCCATCCTGTTCAAGCAGGGTCCGCCCCGCCCGGTCCTCCAGTTCCAGCACCCAGAGATCGGGGTCGGATCGGCGCGCCCGCGCCACTGCCGCGTCGACCTCGGTCTCCACGCCCTCGGCCAGCGCCAGCCAGATCCGGCGCTCGGTGCGCAGGTCATAGCTGCGCTGGAGGGCCCGCGCGCGCCCGTCCAGCGTGGCGCATTTTACCACTACCGCGCCCGAGGTCGCATCACCCTTCGCCGTCACATAGGCCGGAATGTCGGCCAGCCGCAGCCGCGCCAGATAGGCCGAGATCCAGATCCCGGTCGCCAGCCGCGCCATCAGTCACCGTCTTTGAAATCAAGGCCCATCTCGGAATAGCGGTCGGGCTCCTCCAGCCAGTTCGGCCGCACCTTGACCTGAAGAAACAGATGCACCGGCCGGTCGAGGAACTCCGTCAACTCCGCCCGCGCCGCCTGGCCGATGGCCTTGATCGTCTCGCCCTTGTTGCCCAGAACGATGCCCTTGTGACCATCGCGCGCGACATAGACCAACTGGTCGATCCGGGTGGAGCCGTCCTTGCGGTCCTCCCATTTCTCGGTCTCGACGGTGAGTTGGTAGGGCAATTCCTCGTGTAAACGAAGCGTCAACTTCTCGCGCGTAATCTCGGCGGCGATCATGCGCATCGGCAGGTCGGCGATCTGATCCTCGGGGTAGAGCCACGGTCCCACAGGCAGCGCGCCGGCCAGCCAGTCGCGCAGCTTGTCCACGCCATAGCCTTTTTCGGCGGAAATCATGAAGGTCTCGACGAAAGAAAATGCCTCGTTCATCTTCTGCGCCAGCGCGAGCAGGCTCTCGGCCTTCACGCGGTCGATCTTGTTGATCGCGAGTGCGATCCTGCGGCTCTCGCCACGCTCCTTCAGCGCATCGAGGATGGATTGCACGCCTTCGGTCAGCCCGCGATGCGCCTCGATCAGCAGCACCACGATGTCGGCATCCGCCGCCCCCCCCCAGGCTGCCGCCACCATCGCCCGGTCAAGGCGACGACGCGGGCGAAAAAGGCCGGGCGTGTCGACGAAGACGATCTGCGCGTCCCCCGCCATGCAGACGCCGCGGATACGCGCGCGGGTGGTCTGCACCTTGTGGGTAACGATGGAGATCTTGGCCCCCACCATGCGATTGAGAAGCGTGGATTTTCCGGCATTCGGCTCGCCGATCAGCGCCACGAAGCCCGCCCGTTGCTCAGCCATCCCGGCCCCCCATCCGCGCCAGAAGCGCCCTTGCGGCGGCCTGTTCGGCCGCACGCTTCGTTCCTGCACGCGCCAGTTCCACCTCGCCCGTGGCGAGCCGCGCCTCGACGGTGAAGACCGGCTGATGATCCGGCCCCTCGCGCCCGAGCGCGGTATAGGCAGGCGGGGCCTCGCCGCGCGCCTGCGCCCATTCCTGAAGCGCGGATTTCGCGTCGCGCGCGTCCGACTCCACGGCCCCGATCCGCCCGGACCAGAGCCGCAGCACCAGCGCCCGCGCCGCCTCGAAACCGGCATCGACATGGACGGCGGCGATCACCGCCTCCATCGCGTCGCCCAAAAGCGCCTCTTTCCGCCGCCCGCCGGTCAGCATCTCGGACCGGCCGAGCTTCAACACCTCGCCCAAACCGATCTCGCGCGCGACATCGGCGCAGCTTTCCTTGCGGACCAGCGTGTTGAAGCGGGGCGCAAGCTTGCCCTCCGCCGCCACGGGGTCGGCCTCCAGCAGCGCCTCGGCCATGGCGAGGCCAAGCACCCGGTCGCCCAGAAACTCCAGCCGCTGGTTGTCCGGCCGCGTCGGCGAGGCAAGCGAGGGATGCGTCACCGCGCGCAGCAGCAGCTCCGGATTGCGGAAGCGATGGCCCAGACGATCCTCGAAGGCCCGGAGATCGGCAGCAAGCCTCACTCGATCGCCTTGAGGAAGCGGTCGGCGCGCCAGGTCCAGAAGTAGAGCATCCGCCGGCCCGCCGAGGAGAAGATGATGCGATCCGCCCGCCCGATCAGATATTCCGCCGGCAGGTAGCCGACCCCATCCGCCGACTGGCTGACGCGGCTATCTGTGGAATTGTCGCGATTGTCGCCCATGAAGAAATATTTCCCGGGCGGTACGGTGAAAATATCGGTATTGTCACCAAAACCGTTCTTGTCGATATTCAGCACATCATGCTGGCGCCCGCCCGGCAGCGTCTCTGTGAAGCGCGAACGGGTGCAGACGCCGCCCGCCCCCACTGGGGCATTCTCGCAACGCGGCATATTCCGCATCGGGCCCTGTGGCTCATAGAGCTCTTCGAACACGCCGGCCGGGGTCTGCGGCACTTCCTGACCGTTGAGCCAGAGCACACCGTCCTTCATCTGCACGGTATCGCCCGGCAGGCCGATCAGCCGCTTGATGAAATCCGTGCCCTGCGTCGGATGGCGAAACACCACCACATCGCCGCGCTCGGGCTCGGTGGCAAGGATGCGGCCCGAGAACGGGCAGAGCGCGAAGGGGCAGGAATAGCGCGAATAGCCATAGGCCATCTTGTTGACGAAGAGGAAATCGCCGATCAGCAGCGTATCCTTCATCGATTCCGAGGGGATCCAGAACGGCTGGAACAGCAGCGTGCGGAACAGGCCCGCGATCAGCAGCGCATAGACCACCGTCTTGATCGTCTCGATGATGCCGCCCTCGGATTTCGTCTTGCTGGCCATGATTGCCGCCCCTTGCTGCCTTGCCGCGCTTCATGCGCGCGGGCGGGGATGGAGTCAAGCTCGCCCCGCCCTGCTCTGCTCCACCCCGAAGGCGCGTGCCTCGATCACCACGAAAGCCTGCGCCCAGGGGTGATCGTCGGTCAGCGTGACGTGGATCACCGCCTCATGCCCGGGCGGCGTCATCGCGCGCAGCCGCTCGGCAGCCCAGCCGGTGAGCCGCATCACCGGCTGGCCGGTGCCGAGGTTGGAGACCGCCATGTCGCGCCAGGCGATTCCCATGCGCAGCCCGGTGCCCAGCGCCTTGGAACAGGCCTCCTTGGCGGCCCAGCGTTTGGCATAGGTCGCGGCCACGGCGCGCGGGCGGTCGTCTGCCATTGCTTGCTCCTGCACGGTAAACACCCGGTCGCGGAACCGCGCCCCGTGGCGGTCGAGCACCGCCGTTATGCGCTCGATACTGGCGAGATCGCTGCCGATGCCGAGGATCATGGGTTGCCTCGTTGGCGATCCTTGCCGCCCGGTGTCACGTCCGCGCCTTGTCCATGCGCCGGCGCATCTCCTCGATCGCGGGGCCGAGGCCGAGAAAGATCGCCTCACCGATCAGGAAATGGCCGATATTCAGCTCGCGCAACTCCGGGATCGCCGCCACCGGCGCCACATTGTCGTAAGTGAGCCCATGGCCGGCATGAACCTCGAGCCCGAGGGAATGCGCCAGCCGCGCCCCCTCACGCAGGGCGGCGAGTTCGGTCTCGGCTTCCGCCTCGCGCCCCTCGGCATGAAGGTCGGAGTAGTGGCCGGTATGCAGTTCCACCACCGCCGCACCGATGCGCGCCGATGCCTCGATCTGGCGCGCATCGTGACCCACGAACATGCTGACCCGGCACCCCGCCGCGCGCAGGGGCGCGATATAGTCGGTCAGCCGCGCCACATCGCCTGCGACATCAAGCCCGCCCTCGGTCGTGCGCTCCTCGCGCTTTTCCGGCACCAGGCAGACCGCATGGGGCTTCAGCCGCAGCGCGATCCGCGCCATCTCGGCGGTCGCGGCGCATTCGAAGTTCAGCGGAATACCAATCCCGGCGTGCAGCGCCTCCATATCGGCGTCGCGGATATGGCGGCGATCCTCGCGCAGATGGGCGGTGATGCCGTCGGCACCGGCAGCCTCGGCCAGAAGCGCCGCGCGCAACGGGTCGGGCCAGGCAGAGCCGCGCGCGTTGCGCACCGTCGCCACATGGTCAATATTCACCCCGAGCCGCAATCTTTCCCGCGCCATGAGCCGCCCTCCTTCACTTGCCGGGCGCAGACTAGGGCGCGCCGGGGGTCTCGTCATCCCCTTCCGGCGTGGTTTCCGCCGGGCCGCGGCGTTTCTGCCGCACCCTTCCGGCACGGTTCGCCATCCGGCTGGAACGCAGCCGCTGATAGGCATGGATCAGCGGCAGCGACAGGTAATAGGTGGCGAAGCTGGCGATCAGGCCGGGAATGATCGAGCCGATGGTATAGGGCCAGAACACGAACCAGAAGAACTCGATCAGCTTGTCCCAATGCGCCACGTCATCGCTGAAGGGGGCGAGCAGATTGTGCCAGAGCTGAGCGCCCGCATCGGTGAAGGCGACATAGACCGTGGTGAAGGTCATCGGCGCCTCGATCCCCAGCATCCAGTGGCCGAGCGTCACGCTGAGCGTAGCGATGAACGGTGTGGTGAGCGGGTTCGACAGGAAGGTGGCGAGCAGCGCCGCGATGATGTTGCCGCGCAAGAGCCAGGCCAGCGCCGCGGCCGACAGCATCTGCACCCCGTAAAGCGGCGGAAAGTTCACGAAGGTTCCGGCGAAGACGCCGCGCGCGATACGGTGCGGCTGATCGGGCAGGCGGCGCATCCGGTGGATGACATATTGCGCGGAGCGCCGGATCCCGCCCTTGGGATAGACGAATTCGCGGACTATCTGGGCATAGGTCCGAGGATCTCTGCGCTTGAACACCACGTCCGCCTCTTTCCTGCCTGGTCAGGGCTTGCGTCCCAGATCTCTGTGCCGGGCGACCTGGGCCACGTCGGTTTCCGCCTCCAGCGCGGTCAACACCATATGCAGATGCTCCAGATCGCGCAGGTCGATATCGACCAGCAGACGAAAGAAGTCCGGCTTGCGGTCGACGAAATGCAGATCCGAGATATTGGCCTTCTGCTCGCCGATCAAGGTGCACATCCGCCCCAGCACCCCGGCATCGTTGGCGATCGTCAGATCCAGCGTCACGGTATTGACTGCGGCATGGCGTCCGGCCTGCCAGCGCAGGTCGATCCAGCGGCCCGGCTGTTCCTCGTATTCCGCCAGCGCCGGGCAGTCGATGGCATGGGCCACCACCCCCTGCCCGCGCGAGGTGATGCCGACGATCCGCTCGCCCGGCACCGGCTGGCAGCAGGCGGCGCGGATGAAGCTCTGCCCGGCAGTCAGGCCCAGCACGGGGCGGCCGGCATCGACCTCCTCGGGGGCAGAGACCTGAAGCTCCGGGTAGAGCACCTCCAGCACCTTGCGCGCGGTGAGTTCGGCAGAGCCGATCTGCGCCAGCAGTTCCAGCTCGTCGGGCAGGCCCAGCATCCGCGCGGCAGTGCGCAGCGCCTTGTCGGTGGCCTTCTTGCCCGCATGGTCGAAGGCGGCGCGGGCAAGTTCCTGGCCCAGCTTGATGAAGCGGCCCCGGTCTTCCTCGCGCAGCGAACGGCGGATCGCCGCCTTGGCGCGGCCGGTGACCACGATGTCGATCCAGCTTGATTGCGGTCGCTGCCCTTCGGCGGTGATGATCTCGACCGACTGGCCGTTCTTCAGCCGGGTCCAGAGCGGCACGCGGATGCCGTCGACCTTGGCCGAAACCGTGGAATTGCCGATGCGGGTATGGATCGCATAGGCGAAATCGAGCGGCGTCGCCCCGCGTGGGAGTTGGATCACGTCGCCCTTCGGCGTGAAGCAGAATACCTGGTCGGTATACATTTCCAGCTTCACGTTCTCCATGAAATCATCATGGTCCTCATCGCCGAGCCGTTCGGTGAGGCTTGCCACCCACTTCGCCGGATCAACGGCGAAGGGATTCTGCACCCGCACCCCCTCACGATAGGACCAATGCGCGGCAACCCCCGATTCGTTGACCTCGTGCATCTGGCGGGTGCGGATCTGCACCTCGACCCGCTTGCCGTCGCGGCCAGAAACCGTGGTATGGATCGAACGGTAGCCGTTGGATTTCGGCTGGCTGATATAGTCCTTGAACCGCCCCGGCACCGCGCGCCAGCGCTGGTGGATCACCCCCACCACCCGATAGCAATCGGCGACATTGCCGGTCAGCACCCGGAAGCCGTAGATGTCGGAAAGGCGGCTGAACGCCAGGTCCTTTTCCTGCATCTTGCGCCAGACCGAATAGGGTTTCTTCGCCCTTCCATAGACGTCCGCCTCGATCCCGGCCTTTTCCAGTTCGTGCCGGATATCGGCGGAGATCTTGTGCACCACGTCGCCCGCCTCGCGCTGAAGCGTGATGAAGCGGCGGATGATCGAATTCCGGGCCTCGGGGTTCAGCACGCGGAAGGCGAGGTCTTCCAACTCCTCGCGCATCCATTGCATCCCCATGCGGCCGGCGAGCGGGGCGAAGATCTCCATCGTCTCGCGCGCTTTCTGGGCCTGCTTGTCGGGGTGCATCGACTTGATGGTGCGCATGTTGTGCAGCCGGTCGGCCAGCTTCACCAGGATCACCCGCAGATCCTTCGACATGGCGACGAAGAGCTTGCGGAAATTCTCCGCCTGCTTCGATTCGGTCGAGGTGAGTTGCAGATTGGTGAGCTTGGTCACCCCGTCCACCAGTTCGGCGACCTCTTCTCCGAACAGGCGCGCGACCTCGGTATAGGTGGACTTCGTGTCCTCGATCGTGTCGTGCAGGAGCGCGGTAATGATGGTCGCATCATCCAGCCGCTGCTCGGTCAGGATGGCGGCGACGGCGACGGGATGACTGAAATAGGCCTCGCCCGACTTGCGGAACTGCCCCTCATGCATCCGCCCGCCATAGGCATAGGCGGAGCGGATCAGATTCGCATTGGTGCGCGGGTTGTAATTGCGGACGAGGGCAATCAGATCCTCGACGTCGATCATGCCCCTTCCGCCTCCCCCTCCTCAGCGCTCCGCGTTCGCCTCCATCAGGGCGCGCAGCATCTTTTCTTCCGACATGTCGTCCGACACGGGGCGATCCACCGCGTCGCCATTGCCCATCAGAAGCGCCATCTGGTCTTCTTCGGGCTCGTCGACCTCGATCTGGGTCTGATGGCTCTCGATCATCCGCTCGCGCAGGGTATCAGCGCTCTGGGTTTCGTCGGCGATCTCGCGCAGGGCGACGACGGGGTTCTTGTCGTTGTCGCGCTCCACCGTCAGCGGCGCGCCGGCGGCAACTTCGCGCGCGCGATGCGCGGCCAGCATCACCAGCTCGAAGCGGTTCGGAACCTTGTCAACGCAATCTTCGACCGTCACGCGGGCCATGAGGGAACTCCATCGGGATTGGCATGGAACGGCCTCTCATAAGCGCAAGACAAGCCCTTGACAAGCCCGCAAGAGAGGGCGCCGGTCAGATCGGCGTGACCCCGGCCCGATCGGCAGGCGGCAGGCGGGCTGCCATCTCGGCCACGCTGAGCCCGACGAGCGGGTGGCGCCAGTCCGGCGCCACATCGCAAAGCGGCACGAGGACGAAAGCACGGTCCTGCATCCGGGGATGTGGCAGAATCAGCCGGTCGGGTGCGCGCAGCGCCTGTTCCCGCACCGCCAGGTCGCGCCAGGCCGCCTGTGTCGCCGCATCGGGGCGCACCTGCCCGCCCATGGCCAGCAGATCGAGGTCAAGCGTCCGGCCCGACCAGCGCGCCAGCCGCTCGCGCCCGTGCAACGCCTCGATCCGGTGCAGCGCGGCCAGCACCGCCTCGGGGGCCAGCGCACCGCAATCCACCACGGCCGCGGCGTTCACGTAATCCGGCCCCGCCCCTGCGGGAAAGCAGGGTGTGCGGAAGAACCGGCTGACGGCCAGCGGACGAAGCCCCAGGGCCGACATGTCCGCCAGCGCCCGGCGGAGGATTCCTGCCGGATCTACCTTCCCTAACGGCAGATTGCTCCCAAGGGCAATCAAGGCTGGACTTTCACCCTGCATGGCGCAAAAAGCTTTCTTACCTAAAGGTCACATAAAGGTCACAAGTTGTTGCGGCGCAGGGCCATTCATGTTCAACTCGTTAACGATATGTTCATCATCGTCAGCGAATGGAATAGGAAATTTCTGCCGAGCCTGAGTTGAACGAAGCATATTTCCGGGGGGAAAACGTATGTTTTACAAGGACGAACGGCTTGCGCTGTTCATTGACGGGTCGAATCTCTACGCTGCGGCGAAGACATTGGGGTTCGACATCGACTACAAGCTGCTGCGGCAGGAATTCATGCGGCGCGGCAAGCTTTTGCGCGCCTTCTACTATACGGCGCTGCTCGAAAATGACGACTACTCCCCGATCCGCCCACTGGTGGACTGGCTGCACTATAACGGCTTCACCATCGTGACAAAACCCGCGAAGGAATACACCGACAGCCAGGGCCGCCGGAAGGTGAAGGGCAACATGGATATCGAGCTGACGGTGGACGCCATGGAGCTGGCGCCGCGGGTCGACCATATCGTGCTCTTTTCGGGCGACGGCGATTTTCGGCCGCTGGTGGAAAGCCTGCAACGGCAGGGGGTGCGCGTCTCGGTGGTCTCGACCATCCGCAGCCAGCCGCCGATGATCGCCGACGAGTTGCGCCGGCAGGCCGACAACTTCATCGAGCTTGACGAATTGCGCGAGGTGATCGGCCGCCCGCCGCGCGAGACGCGCCCCGATCGCGATGAAGCTTCCGCCGAGGTTCGGTGAGCCTGCCCTCCGGCCTGCCGGGGCGGCTTGCGGGCCCGGCCGCCGGGGCGCAGGGGTTGCGTGCCGATCGACCGGCGAGGCGGTACGATGATTGCGGCGCTGGTCGGGTTGGCCGCCGCCGCTTTCCTCGCCGCCACGCCGCTGCCGATGCAGTCAGAGCCGGTGTTTGTCGCGGTGCAGATCGCCGGGGTGGCCCCGCTTTGGCTGATGCTGTTGGTGGCGGGGGTGGCGAATACTGCCGGATCGGTGGTGACCTGGGCGGTGGGGCGCGGCGCGCGGGCGGCAGGGCGCGGCGCCACGGCAGCCCGGCTGGCGCGGGCCGAGGCCGCCTATGCCCGCTGGGGCCACTGGACGCTGCTCCTGAGCTGGGCGCCCTTGGGTGACGTGATCTGCCTCGTCGCCGGCGCAATGCGGGTGCCGCTGTGGCAGTTCGCGGCGCTGGTGGGGCTTGCCAAGACCACCCGCTATGCCGTGCTGGCCGCCGCCACCGCCGGAATAGTCGCATGGGGCTGGACCTGAGGCCGCGAGGCGGCTGGACGAATCCGCATTCGTCCGGGGCTCAGCCGCCCCTCGGGGCGCCAATCATTTCTGCTTTCACCACCCCATTCCACAGAGGGCAGCACCCGACCGCGGGTGGGCGTTTGCCCCCGATTGTGGTCATCACTTTATGGCGACACTCCGTCTAACTCCGATCCCCGCGCAGGTGTCACCGAAGCGCCCGCCCCGAGGACGGTGGATCGCTGCCCGGCGGAGATTCGCGCCCTGTTCCAGGCGGAGAGGGGGCTGGACAGGAACGGCGCATGAGGTTCTATGTGCCTGACTGCG
>JAIRJX010000135.1 GCA_031260425.1 Gemmobacter sp. | reverse complement strand
GTTCTTCTACTTTGACGCCGATCACCAGACGCTGACCGGCACCGATACCGGCCTGACCATCGGCCCCGGCGCCCGCGTCACCGTCCGGCTGGCTGAAGCGGTGCCGATCACCGGTGGCCTGCTGCTTGAACTGCTGGAGATCGAAGGCGGCGCACTGCCCGCGCCGAAACCGCAGCGCGGCGCCAGATTCGCCCCCCGCAAACCCGCCCGCGCGGCGACAAAACGCAGGGTCTCCCGCATCCGCCACTGAGGTTGCGCCACGATGACCGGTGCAACAAGGGGGCGCTCGCGCCCCCTCTTGAGCCTTTGGCTCAATTCACCCCCTGAGGATATTTATGAACAGATGATGAACAGAGAAACGCCCCTGGCTTCATCTGTTCAAAAATATCCTCGGGGGGAGCTTCCCGCAGGGAAGCGTGGGGGGCAGACAGCCCCCGTCCACCACCCGGAAAATCATCCGGGAATTGGTTTTCCGAAGCAACCACCCCTCATGCCGCCCGTCGGACTACCGGCGCCGGGCGGACCGCCTGTCCGCCACGCCAGACGGCGACGCCGTTCACCAACACCAGCCAGATCCCGGCGGCGGGGTTGCGCCTGTGCCTCGAAACTCGCGCGGTCGATCGCTGTCCCGGGATCGAAGACGCAGACGTCGGCATGGTTGCCCACGGCCAGCCCCCCCCGCGCCTCGGGATGCCGAACCCGCGCGCAGGCAGACCGGTCATACGATGCACACCTCCTCCGGTGAAAACAGCCCCACCTCGCGCACATAGTGGCCCAGCACCCTGGGGAAGGTGCCCCAGAGGCACGGATGGGGATGCCTGTCATGCGGTAGCCCGTCCGAACCTGCCATCGTGCGCGGATGACGCAGGATGTTGCGCACGTCGCCCTCGTCGAGTTGGAAATAGACCGTCCCCGCCGGCAGCAGCCGCTCGCCCGCCTCGCGCTCCGTGCAGCCCCATTTGCGCACAATATCCGGCAGTTCGCGATTGGCCCTCTCGGGATGCGGGTCGGACCAGGCGATCAGAATGCGGATGCCGATATCGCAGCGCTCCAGCCGCAGCACGGTAGAACTGGCAGCATAGGGATAGACATCCATGCCGATATCGATGCGCCGCCGCGCCTCGTCGATGCGGGCCAGTGACGGCCGGCTCTTGCCGAAATTCGTCCGCCGGGTACAGTGGTGATGCGAGATCACCAGCTTGCCGCGCGCATGTTCCGCAATCTCGATGGCTTCCTCAAGGGCTTCGTCCATGGTCTCGAAACAGTTGCGGGTATGGGTGACATGGGGCCCACCCAGTTCCGCCGCGCGCCGCCAGCAGCTTCACCTCGTCGGTCGACGATCGCACCGCCGGCGGATAGTCGAGCCCGGTGCTCAGCCCGAAAGCTCCTTCGGCGAGGGCTGTTCCAGATTGGCCAGCATGCGCGAAAGCTCTGCCTCGTTCGCCGGGCGCTGCGTGTCGGCGACATGGCGTTGCCGTAACGTGGTATGCCCCGGCAGAAGCGCCGCACTGGTGGCGATGCCGCGCGTCCCGAGAGCGGTAATGTAGTCCGCGAAACTGTCGAAGGCGAAAGCCTCCCGGTTACCGATCAGCGTGAAGGGTGGCGGCGGGGTGGCGGTCATGCGCAGCGGCACAAGGCTGATGCCGCAATTGCCGGCAATCACCCTGGTCACGCCCTGCGAGATCTTCGGCTCCATCCCGTTCGGGGAGAGAAGCACGGAATCGTCATGGGTATGGACGTCGATGAAACCGGGCGCCACCGCCCGCCCGTCAAGCGCGTTCTCCATTACGCGCCTGCGCCGCGCCAAGATCACCAATGGCCGCGATGCGCCCACCCTCAACCGCAAGGTCACCGTTGAACCGCGCCGATCCGTCGCCCGTGATCAGGCAGCCGTTCCGCAGGATGAGGTCATACACATGCCAGGCGCCTTTCGTCAGAAGGCGGCCGCCGGGGCCCTGTATCGCCACGCCCCGGCATTAGCTTGCCCATTCCTCTTCGCGGCATGATTTGTTTGAGGTCACTGGCCGAAAAGTTCTTTCGTGAACCCGGCCGACCTGCCATCTAGACTTCCTCCAGGCCCATGGAGATGCCGCTATGACCATCGCAAAAGTGAAGTTCGAACCGACGGGCGATGGTGGCCCGAGCCTTGCGCGCGCCACACGGTTCGTGCTGGGCCTGACACCGGAGGCAATCCCGCCCGAGGTGATGGAGCGCGCGGCGCTGCTGCTGCTTGATACGCTGGGCGTCGCCATTGCCGCAATCCCGATGGATCCCGGCGTGATCGCTCGCGAAACCGCGGTGCGGCTGCATTCGACACAGGACCCAGCCTTCTCGGCGCGCCTCATGTTCGATGGTCGCCGGGTCAGCCTTGCCGGAGCGGCCTTCGCCTCGACCACCGCGATCGACAATCTCGACGCGCATGACGGCTATAATCCGACCAAGGGTCATATCGGTGTCGTGGTCATTCCTACGCTGGCCGCGCTGGCCGAGACCTTGCCCCACCTGTCCGGCCCCGAGGCCCTTGCCGCACTGGTCGTGGGCTATGAGGTGTCAGGCCGGGCCGCAACCGCGCTGCACGCAACCGTGCCGGAATATCATACCTCGGGCGCCTGGAACGCACTGGGCGTGGCGGCGATGGTGGCGCGCCTGCGCCGTTTCACCCCCGGCCAGTTGCGCGAGGCATTGGGGATCGCCGAATTCCACGGCCCCCGCAGCCAGATGATGCGAGAGATCGCGACACCCACCATGTTGCATGACGGCTCGTCCTTCGGCGCCATGGTGGGGGTGACCTCGGCCATTCAGGCCGAGCTCGGCTTCACCGGCGCCCCCGCCGTCACCGTCGAGGACCCGGAGGTCATCCCGCATTGGGCCGATCTGGGCGAAGTGTGGCAGGTGCCGCTGCAATATATCAAACCCTATCCGACCTGCCGCTGGGCTCACGCGGCCCTTGATGGCCTACGGGCCCTGTTCCTCGCCCATGACATCCGCACCGACGAGATCGCACGGGTGGACGTGCGCACCTTCTTCAACGCAGTAGAGCTTTATTCGGGCGTGCCCGACACCACCTCGCGCGCGCAGTATTCGATGGAGTTCCCACTTGCCGCGATGGTGGTCTATCGCCGGGTCGGGGTAGAGCATATCGCGGGCGATGGCCTCAAGGACCCAGCCGTCATCGCGATGATGTCGCGTATCCATGTCGTCGAGGATGCCCATTACACCGCGAACTATCCGGCAAAACGCTGGGCGGATGTGACGATCACCCTGAAGGACGGACGCGTGCTCGAATCCGGCCTGATCCATGCGCGCGGCGGCCCCGAGGCGCCCTTCGGCCAGGCCGAGATCGTCGAGAAGTTCCGCGAATTCGCGGTGCCGGTCCTGGGCGAAGCGCGCGCAACCGCGATCTGCGAGCGGGTGCTTGGCCTGACGGCGCCGGGCAGCCGTTTCAGCGATCTTGCGCATCTGCTTTACACCCCATCCACACAGAAGGACTGATATGCCGCTGACCTTGTCGAAGCATTGGTCCCGCCGGGGTCATCCCGTTCCCGGCGCTCTGCCGGCCACGATTGGCCTGAAGCCGCGCCGGCATCCGGTGATCGTCGGTGGCGGCTGGCAGGGACCGGGCTCTGCCCGTGGCCTGTCGGGATACCATGGTAGTCCTCCCCTCTCTGACAACGGGGTGCTCCTGCGAGAGGGGCGGCTGGCCGATAGCAGCGCGACAGCGCCCCATCTCCACCACCTTGCCGAAGGGCATTGAACCATGTCCCGGGCACCTGTCATTCTCCTCCATACCGACGCCGCCGAGACCGCCCGCGCCATCCTGGCCGAAGCGCATGGCGATCTGACGGTGCATGTCCATGACAGCTATGTCGGGCTGGACCGGATGCTGGCCGAAAGCCGGGCCGAGGTGGTCTATACCACCCGCTTTCTCGGCCCGTCGGGCTTTCCGAGTGCTGCGCTGCTTGCGGCCCCGGATATGCGCTGGATCTCGGTCGGCGGGTCGGGGACCGATCACCTTCAACCCTGGGACGCGACACGCCTGACGGTGACCAATGCCGCCGGGGTCGCCGCCGACATGATCGCGGAATACGCGCTGGGGATGCTGCTGCATTTCTCGCTCGATCTGCCGGGGCTCTCGCGGAACCAGTCCGAGCGCCGGTGGGACGGACGGGCGAAGGTGGAGCCGATCGCGGGCAGGACACTCCTGATCCTCGGCCTTGGCAAGACCGGGCAGGCCATGGCGCGGCGCGCGAAAGCGATGGGGATGCACACGCTGGGGATGCGGGCCAACCCCGCCCCGGTTGCGCATGTCGACGAAGTGCATGGCGCGGCAGCGCTCCATGATCTGCTGGCGCGCGCTGATTACACGCTGGTTTGCGTGCCGCTGCTGCCCTCGACCCGCGGTTTGCTGGACCGGCGCGCCTTCGCGGCGATCCGCCCCGGCAGCGTGCTGGTCGACGTATCGCGCGGCGGTGTGGTGGACGAGACCGCCCTGATGGAGGCGTTGTCCTCAGGTCGGCTGCGTGGTGCCGCACTCGATGTGTTCCAGACCGAGCCGCTGCCGACCGATCATCCGCTCTGGGGTTTCGGGAATGTGGTGATCAGCCCGCATTGCTCCTCGGTCTACGACGGATGGGAGGCAGAGGCGTTTCGCCTTTTCGCCCGTAATCTCATCCGCTACCGCAGGGGCGAGCCCCTGACCAATATCGTCGATCCGCAGCGCGGATACTGAAGAAAGGACCAGGCATGTCGAGCGAAAGACGAGGCGGAGGCCGGCGCGGCAAGGCCGACCGCTCCGGCGGCGGCATCCAGCAGCTCCCCTGGCAGCCGGTGCGCAACCCCTACGCGCCGATGGAACTCCTGGATCCCGACCAGATGGACATCCTGCATCGCAATACGATGCGCATCCTGTCGGAATACGGCATCCGGGTGATGAGCGTGCGGGTGATGGACCTGTTCGCCGCCGCCGGCGCCATCGTGGACCGCGAGGAACGCATCATCCGCATCGACGAATCGATCGTCATGGCGGCGCTGGAAACCGCACCTGCGACATTCACCCTGACCAGCCGCAATACCCCCAGGCACATGACCTTCGGGGACAACCACCTGAATTTCGGCCTCGTCGCCGGCCCGCCCAACGTGCATGACTGCCTCAACGGCCGCCGGCAGGGCAATCTGGCGGATTACGAGAACTTCATCCGCCTCGCCCACCATTTCAACGCTATCCACATGATCGGCAACCAGGTGGTCGCCCCGATCGAGCTTCCGGCCAATTCGCGCCATCTCGACACCTACCGCGCCAATCTGCGGCTGAGCGACCTTTGCTTCCATGTCTCGGCCATCGGGGCGGGGCGGGCGGTGGACGGCATCAGGATGATGGCTATTGCACGGGGCTGCACGATGGAAGAGATCGCCCGCGATCCCGGCGTCACCACCATCATCTCGGTCAACTCGCCACGTCTGCTCGACGATCTGATGACCGACGGGCTGATCGCCATGGCCGAGCTTGGCCAGCCGGTGACCATCACTCCCTTTACCCTGATGGGCGCGATGACGCCGGTGACACTGGCCGCAGCTCTCGCGCAGCAGAATGCCGAGGCGCTGTTCGGCGTGGTGCTGACACAGCTTGTCCGGCCCGGTGCGCCGGTGATGTATGGTGCCTTCACCTCCAATGTCGACATGAAGTCGGGCGCCCCCGCCTTCGGCACACCGGAAAATACCAAGGCCAATATCATAGCCGGGCAACTGGCGCGGCGCTATCGCCTGCCCTACCGCACTTCGAACGCCAACGCCTCGAACGCGGTCGATCTGCAAGCCACTTACGAGACTGCAATGTCCACCTGGGGTGCGGTGCTGGGTGGCGCGAACCTGATCTACCACGCGGCGGGCTGGCTGGAGGGCGGCCTTACCGCCTCTTATGAGAAGCTCGTGCTCGATGTCGAAATCCTTCAGAACATGATCGAGTTTCTGCGCCCGATCCCCTTCACCGAAGATGACCAGGGGGTGGAGGCCATCGGTGCCGTCGCGACCGGCGGGCATTTCTTCGGCACCGAACATACCATGGCGCGCTACGAGACTGCCTTCTACAGCCCGATGCTGTCGAACTGGCAGAATTACGAGAACTGGGCGCTGGCCGGTGGCAAGGATGCACTGAACCGCGCAACCGAGATCTGGCAGCAGGCGCTGAAGGATTACGAGGAGCCGCGCCTTGACCCCGCCATCGCCGAGGAGCTCGACGCCTATGTGACGCGCCGCCGTGCCGAGATCGGCGCCGGAGAGCCCTGACGATACATCTGCCGCCCTCACCCGTGCACAGGATGCAGGGCGGCCCATTCCGGACTTCAGAACCTAAGGACGATATTCATGCGCACACATACAAGGGCGGTCGTGATCGGCGGCGGGCTCGTTGGCTGTTCGATCCTCTACCATCTGGCCAAGCTGGGCTGGACCGACGCGGTGCTGCTCGAACGCAGCGAGCTGACCTCGGGCTCTACCTGGCACGCCGCCGCCGGCATTCACGGGCTGCACGATTCGACGAATATCTCGCGGCTTCAGCATTACACGATGAACCTTTACAAGGCGCTTGAGCAAGAGACCGGACAGGGCTGCGGCATCTTCCAACCCGGCTCTCTCTATCTGGCTCAGACCGAGGCGCGCGAGCACCAGTTGCGCCTGCAAGCCGCCAAGGCAAAACGCTACGGCATGAATTTCCACGAGATTTCCCGCGACGAGGCCGAACGGCTGCACCCCCTGGTAAATTTCGACGGTATCCGCTGCATCATGTATGAACCCGATGGCGGCAATGTCGATCCCTCCGGCGTGACCCATGCCTATGCGGCGGGCGCCCGCCAGATAGGGGCCGAGATCCACCGCTTCACCCCGGTGACCGGAACCGAGCAGCAGCCCGACGGCTCGTGGATCGTGCGCACCGAAAAAGGCGATATCCATACGCAATGGGTGATCAATGCCGCCGGTCTCTGGGCGCGGGAGGTCGGCGCGATGGCGGGCCTGCACCTGCCGCTGATCCCGACCGAACACCAGTATTTCGTAACCGAGACGATCCAGCCCATCGCCGATCTGGGCCGCCGCCTGCCCTCGATCGCAGACCGTGACGGCGAATACTACCTGCGGCAGGAAGGGCTGGGTCTGCTGGTCGGCGCCTACGAACGCGACATGCGCTTCTGGGCCGAGGACGGCACGCCGCCCGGCTTCGGCCATGAACTTTTCGCCGATGATCTGGGCCGGATCGAGGAAAACGTCATGCGCGCCATAGACCGTGTGCCAGCGGTCGGCACTGCGGGCATCAAGCGCGTCATCAACGGCCCGATGATCTGGTCGCCCGACAGCGCTGCCCTGTTCGGCCCGGTGCCGGAGCTGCGGAACTATTTCTGCTGCTGCGGCATCATCCCCGGTTTCTCGCAATCCGGCGGGCTCGGCAAGCTGGCCGCCGAATGGATGATCGAGGGCGAGCCCACGCTCGACATGTTCGGCTGGGATCTCACCCGCTTCGGCGACTGGGCGGACAAGGCCTTTACCAAAGCGCGCGTGCGCGACCAATACGCCCATCGCTTCAAGATCCACTTCCCGAATGAGGAACGCGCCGCCGGCCGCCCGGTGCGGCTGCGTCCAGCCTATGAATTCCAGAAAAGCATTGGCGCGGTGTTCGGGCTGAATTTCGGCTGGGAACATCCGCTCTGGTTCTCGGCCGAGGGCGAGCCGAAAGAGGAAACCGTGGGTTTCACCCGGCAGAACTGGTGGGAGCCGGTGGGTCGCGAGGCGCGGATGCTGCGCGAGAATGCCGGGATCATCGACATCTCGAACTTCGCCCGTTACGAGATCAGGGGGCAAGGCGCCGAGGCCTGGCTGAACGCGCTCCTGGCCAATCGGATGCCGACGCAGATCGGCCGGTCGTGCCTGTCGCCCATGATCGGCAAGCGTGGCGGTATCGCCGGCGATTTCACCGTAACCCGGCTGGCCGAGGACGAGTTCCTGATGATCGGCTCCGGCATGGCCGAACGCTTTCACCGACGCTTCTTCCAGGCCGTGCCGCTGCCCGACGGCACCACCTTCCGTTCGGTCACGGTAGAGACCGCCGGTTTCAACGTTGCCGGTCCGAAATCGCGCGACCTGCTGCAATCGCTGACCGAGGCGGACCTTTCGAGCGAAGCCTTTCCCTTCATGCGTTCGCAGCGCATCCGGGTTGCGGGGGTCGAGGTGGTGGCGCTGCGGGTCTCCTTCACCGGCGATCTGGGGTGGGAGCTGCATTGTGCCGAGGCCGATCAGCTTGCGCTCTATCAGGCGCTGATTGCTGCGGCCCCTGCCTTCGGAGCCGGGCCGGTGGGGTCGCGTGCGCTGGGATCGCTGCGCATCGAGAAGGGCTATGGCAGTTGGAGCCGTGAATATTCGCCGGAATACTGGCCGCAGGAATCCGGCCTTGCCGGGCTCATCAAGCTCGACAAGGGCGATTTCCTGAACCGCGACGCCTATGTGACGCTGCATAATAATCCGCCGCGCGACAAGCTGGTCTCGATCCGTATAGACGCGAAGGAAGCCGATGCGACGGGGGGCGAGCCGATCTTCCTGCCCGACGGCACCCCGGCAGGGCAGGTTTCCTCCGGTGCCTATGGCTATTCGGTCGGCATGTCGCTGGCGCTGGCCTATGTGCGGGCGGGAAGCTGCAAGCCGGGTGACCGGCTGCATGTCGCGATCCTCGGCCGGATGCACGAGGCCGAACTGCTGGCCGCTCCGCCCTTCGATCCCGAGGGCAAGCGGCTGCGCGGCTGACCATTGCGGGGCCGGCCCTTGGTCGGCCCGGCCTGCGCATGGCAGGCGCAACTCCAGGCGGACAGGCTCCGGACCATCGGGATGGACGCACATTCGTCGCCGAAGATCCGTCGTTGTCCGCCCGGGCTTGCGATGGAGGACCGATAGTGCGGCCCGGCCGCTCGAGTGTGAGGGTTTGCGTGTAAACCCTGCCCCGCCCGGAACAAGGCATGGAAGTGCTATGCCCGGCCCCTCCGGCCGGCGCTGGAATGACTTGGCGGGGATCGACCGCAGAGGGATGGATACACCATAGAGCGGCAAACGGTCATTGCGAACGCCTGCCTGTGATCAGATATCACCCCCTCATCGCGCAGGGACGGCAAGGGTGAAAACCGGTCGCACGAGCAACGCCTGAATGTCGCCCCATCCCGCCCGGCCGCTCGACCGGAGCGCCGGCGGAAGGGAGTGGGTGTCGAACCCACCCGGGACAGGCCTGCTGCCCCAACCGGATTTGAAGTCCGGCCGCCCCACCGGAGACGATTCCCATCCAAGGCCGTCCTTTCTGGCTAAATCAGGAACGACAGCATCGCAAGATGGATTGTCCAGAACCGCCCGGCGCTTCCCCCTCGTCGGCGGGTCATGGGGCAGGATACGGATGGAAAGAACCAAGCATCAATCCGCGCAGGCCAGATGCCGCCGGCGGAGATGCGGGCCACCGCGTCCGTCCTCCTGGCTGGCGTATCGACCGCATCAAGCGCTATGGTTCATCGAAAATATCGACTTGGGAGTGGATTGGCGGTAGCTTCAAAGGAGATCATTGTTCGATCAAGACAACCCATGATTTATCAAGGCAGTGAAGGGAGGGTCCCGTGAATATTGACCTTTCGCGCCGCAGCTTTCTGAAGCTGACGGGTGCGGGGGTGGCGGCAACCTCGCTCGGGGCGATGGGCTTCGGGCAGGCGGAGGCGAGGGTCGCGGCGCATGTGCGCGGCTTCAAGCTGGTCACCACCACCGAGACGCGCAGCACCTGCACCTATTGCTCCGTCGCCTGCGGGATCATCCTTTACTCCAAGGGCGATCTTGCGGCGGGCGAGACGGCGGAGCTGAGCCATGTCGAAGGCGATGCCGACCATCCGACCAATCGCGGCACTCTCTGCCCGAAAGGCGCGGCGCTGCGGGATTACGTCAAGGCTGAAACCCGGCTGACCCATCCGCGCTACCGTGCACCGGGCGCCGACAGGTTCACCGAAATCAGTTGGGATGAGGCGCTGGACAAGATCGCCCGGGCGGTCAAGGAGGACCGCGACGCCAACCTGATCGAGAAGAACGCCGATGGCGTGACGGTCAATCGCCTGACCACTACCGGCTTCCTCGCGGCCTCGGCCACAACGAACGAAACCGCCTGGGCCACCTGGAAAGTGGTGCGCTCGCTCGGGATCGTAGGCTTCGACAACCAGGCGCGCGTCTGACACGGCCCCACGGTGTCCAGTTTGGGCCCGACATTTGGCCGTGGAGCGATGACCAACTCCTGGACCGATATCAAGAATACCGACCTTGTCGTCATCATGGGCGGCAACGCCGCCGAGGCGCATCCTTGCGGCTTCAAATGGGTGACCGAGGCCAAGCACCATCGTGGCGCGAAGCTGATCGTCGTCGATCCGCGCTTCAACCGTTCGGCATCGGTGGCGGACTACTATGCCCCGATCCGTCCCGGTTCGGACATCGCCTTCCTGATGGGGGTGATCCGCTGGTGTATCGAGAACGACAGGGTGCAGTGGGACTATGTCCGCAACTACACCAACGTCTCCCATCTGGTGCGCGAGGATTTCGGCTGGGCCGACGGCATGTTCACCGGCTATGACGCCGAGAAGCGCAGCTACGACCAGACGAGCTGGGAATACCAGATCGGCGAGGACGGCTTTGTGCTCACCGACGAGACGCTGGAGCATCCGCGCTCTGTCTGGCAGCTTCTGAAGCAGCATGTCGAGGTCTACACGCCCGAATTCGTGGAAAACACCTGCGGCACACCCAAAGACCGCTTCCTGAAGATCTGCGAGATGATCGGCGAGACATCGGCACCCGACAAGGCGATGACCTCGATGTATGCGCTTGGCTGGACGCAGCATTCCAAGGGCGCGCAGAACATCCGTGGCATGGCGATGCTGCAACTGCTGCTCGGCAATATCGGCATCGCGGGCGGCGGTATGAATGCCTTGCGCGGCCATTCCAACATTCAGGGCCTGACCGATGTAGGCCTGATGTCGAACCTGGTGCCCGGCTATCTGGCGATGCCGCGCGAGACCGAGGCGGACTTCACCACCTACATGTCGACGCGGGGCAACAAGCCGCTGCGCCCCAACCAGATGAGCTACTGGCAGAACTACGGCAAGTTCATGGTCAGCTTCCTCAAGGCGCTCTGGGGTGACAAGGCGACGGCGGGGAACGGCTGGGGCTACGACTGGCTGCCGAAGCTCGACATCGTGCAATACGACGCCATGCGCATGTTCGACATGATGAAGAACGGCAAGGTTAATACCTATTTCTTCCAGGGCTTCAACGCGCTTCTCAGCTTCCCGAACCGGGCCAAGATGACCGAAGCGTTCTCGAAGCTGAAGCTGATGGTGGTGATGGACCCGCTGGCGACCGAAACCGCCTCGTTCTGGGAAAACCACGGCATCTACAACGATGTGGACAGCGCCAGCATCCAGACCGAGGTGCTGGAACTGCCGACGACCTGCTTTGCCGAGGACGAGGGCGCTACGGTGAATTCCGGCCGCTGGCTGCAATGGCACTGGGCCGGGGCCACGCCACCGGGCGAGGCGAAGAGCGATGTCTGGATCATGTCGCAGATCTATCTGCGGGTGAAGAAGCTCTACGAGGAGGAGGGCGGCACAGCACCCGAGCCGATCCTCAACCTGTCCTGGGATTATGAGAACCCCGAGGAGCCCATGCCGTCCGAACTGGCGCGCGAACTGAATGGCCGCGCGCTGGAGACACTTTACGATCCTGCGGACCCGACCAAGGTCGTGCTGGAGGCAGGGCAGCAACTCTCGGGCTTCGGCCAGATGCGCGATGACGGCTCGACCATGGGCGCGTGCTGGATCTATGCCGGCTGCTGGACCGAGGCCGGCAACATGATGGCGCGGCGCGACAACAGCGATCCGTCCGGGATGGGCATTTTCCAGAACTGGTCCTTCGCCTGGCCTGCCAATCGCAGGGTGCTTTACAACCGCGCCTCCTGCGATCCCGATGGCAGGCCCTGGGATCCGAACCGGACGCTGATCGAGTGGAACGGCGAGAAATGGGCCGGTGCCGATGTACCGGACATCGCCGTTACCGCCAAGCCACGCGAAGTCGGGCCATTCATCATGAACCCTGAGGGCACGGGGCGCTTCTTCAGCCGCAGGCTGATGCGCGACGGGCCGTTCCCGACCCATATGGAACCGTTTGAAAGCCCGATGGCCAATCCGCTGAACCCGGAGATGCGGGGCAATCCGGTGGCGCGGGTCTTCGCCGACGATCTGGAAAAGATGGCAACCAGTGCCGAGTTTCCCTTCGTCGCCACCTCCTACCGCCTGACCGAGCATTTCCACTTCTGGACCAAGCATAACCGGGTGAATTCGGTAACCCAGCCCGAGTTCTTCGTCGAGATCAGCAAGGAACTGGCTGCCGAGAAGGGTATCACCAAGGGCACACGGGTGCGGGTCTGGTCGGCACGCGGCGAGATCTGGGCGAAGGCGGTGGTCACCAAGCGGATCCAGCCGCTGATCTGCGACGGCAAGCCCGTCCATATCATCGGCATTCCGATCCACTGGGGCTTCAAGGGTGCGGCGCGAAAGGGTTTCGGCTCGAATACGCTGGGCCCGTTCGTCGGTGACGCCAATATCGAGACGCCGGAGTTCAAGGCCTATCTCGTCAATATCGAGCTTGTGGAGGGTAACGCATGACTGAACGCGCGCGCCAACCCGTCACGGCGGCGGCGAACCCCCCGGTTTCACCGCTGGACTCGAACCTGCTCCCATCCGATGTGGTGCAGGCCTCGGCCATTTCGAACACACCCATGCCCGACAGGCTGCTCGATTCTGTTGCCAAGCTGATCGACGTCTCAAAGTGCATCGGCTGCAAGGCCTGCCAGTCGGCCTGCATCGAATGGAACGACACCTACCCGGAGATCGAAGAGAATGTGGGGGTCTATGAAAACCCCCACGACCTGACCCCCGACATGTTTACGCTGATGCGCTTTTCGGAATACGAGAACCCGGAAAGCGGCGATCTGGAATGGCTGATCCGCAAGGACGGCTGCATGCATTGCGCGGATCCGGGCTGCCTGAAAGCCTGCCCGGCGCCTGGCGCCATCGTGCAATATTCCAACGGTATCGTGGATTTCATCTCTGACAACTGCATCGGCTGTGGCTATTGCGTGACGGGCTGCCCGTTCAACATCCCGCGCATATCCCGCACCGCGCAAGTCTCGAAGAAATGCACGCTCTGCTCCGACCGGGTGGCGGTGGGGCAGGGACCGGCCTGCGCCAAGGCCTGCCCCACTCAGGCGATCACCTTCGGCACCAAGGAAAGCCAGATCGCGCTGGCCGACGAGCGTATCGCCGATCTGAAATCGCGCGGCTACGAAAATGCCGGGCTCTATGATCCGCAGGGGGTGGGCGGCACCCATGTGATGTATGTGCTGCATCACGCCGACCAGCCCTCGCTCTATTCCGGCCTGCCGGACGATCCGCGCATCTCACCGGTGGTTGCAGGCTGGAAGGGGCCGGCCAAGACGGCTGGGCTGGCCATGATCGGGCTGGCGGTGGCGGGCTCCGTCCTGCACGGGATTTTCGCGAAGCCGAACGCCGTCTCCGAAGAGGAGGAGCGCGAGGCCGAGGATCTGGTCGGCGACAGCCGGAAGGAGGTCTGAGATGAGACGTGTCTACTCCGCCCCCGGCGACCGTATCGAGACCAGGCGCCCGGTGACCGTCAGCCGCTACCGGGGCTTCACGCGGGTGAACCACTGGCTGGCGGCAGCATGCACGATCGTGCTGTTGCTGTCGGGCCTCGCTTTCTTCTCACCCCCGCTCTTCTTCCTGACCGCGCTGTTCGGTGGCGGCGCGACTACCCGCTGGCTGCATCCGGTGATCGGGATCGTGCTGTTCTTCAGCTTCCTTGTCCTCTTCATCCAGCTATGGCGGCTGAACCTGCCTCGGCGTGAGGATGTGGAATGGGCGAGGAAGACCGGCGACGTGCTGGCGGGGCATGGCAAGAACCTGCCAGAACTCGGCAAATTCAATGCCGGGCAGAAGACGATGTTCTGGGGGATGGCCGGGCTGATCGTGGCGCTGAGCGTGAGTGGTGTCATGATCTGGGAACAGCAAATCCCGCTCTGGCGCGACCATGCGCCGGTGCTGGCCTCGATCCCGGCGCGGCGCATCGCGGTAGCGGTGCACGCCTCGGCCGCCTTCCTGATGATCATGCTGTTCATCCTGCATGTCTATGCGGCAATTTGGACCCGTGGCACCATCCGCGCCATGACACGCGGCACTGTGACCGGTGGCTGGGCCTTCCGCCACCATCGCAAATGGCTGCGCGAGCTGGCTGGACGGCAGGGGGCCGGTCCGGCAGAGTGAGACCCGGCGGAACCCGTGGTCAACCGGGCCTCCCGACCCGTCGGGGGGCCGTTTTCACTGCAAGGAGGCGTGGCCGGTCGGCCCGTATAGGCGATGGCAGAGACCCCGCGACCTGATCCCTCGATGCCCGACCCCTCGGTGATCGGCGGGGTGGCCGAGGCGCCCTTCGCCCTGCCTCCCTCAGCGCTGCCGCTGTTTCAGAGCCGAGCGAAGCGCTTCGCCTTCCTGGCCGGGACCAGCGAGTTGAAGCCATATCTCGATTTCCTCGCCGCGCTCAGCCGCCTGCAGGCCCGGCTGGTGGCGCAGCTTCCCCCCGTGGAGCCGCTGCCAGAGGCCCGGCTGGCGCAGGCGCGAACGGCGCAGATGCCGCCCATCGACCGCGGCGTGCTGGCAGGTGATCCGGCTCTGCACGAAATTCTCGCCCTTCTGGCAGAAGACGCGGCGGGGCTGGAGATGCCCGGTCCGGCGCGCCTCGCACTGGAGGCGGTGCGGGCCGCGGATGCATCGGACCGGGGCTGGCTGCTGGGGAACATCCTTTCCGACACCATTCCCGAAGACAGCGCGGCCCCGCACCTTTTCGCTGCCTCTGCGGCGCAGGTGCATATGGCGCGGCTGGCCGGCACGCTGGCAGGCGGCGATCTGGTTCCGATCGGCCCCGGTCTCTGCCCCGCTTGCGGCGGGCGTCCCGTCACTTCCTCGGTACGGGGCGAACAGGGGGTGGAGAATGTCCGCTACGCCACCTGCGCCTGCTGTGCGACGAACTGGAACGAGGTACGGGTGAAATGCTTGTGCTGCGGCTCGACCAAGGGCATCGCCTATCGCTCGGCGGAAACGCATGACGCCTCGGTCAAGGCGGAATGCTGCACGGAATGCGGCGCTTGGGTAAAGATCCTCTATCAGGTCAAGAACCCGACGCTGGATCCGGTGGCGGATGACGTGGGCAGCCTCGGCCTCGACCTGATGATGAAAGAGACACGGTTCCGCCGCGCCGGGTTCAATCCCTTCCTTGCGGGCTATTGATGGAAGGGTTCCGCGCCCTGCCCTCGGTGGAGCAATGCCTGCTCACCCCGGAGGTGCGGGCGCTGCTGGCAGAGCACGGCCGCACTGCCGTTGTCGCAGCGCTCCGGGCACGGCTGGATGCGGCACGGGCGGCGATCCGAGGTGGCGCCGACGGGGTGGCGGAGGCCGCGCGGCTCGTCCCCGCCCTTGCCACCGACCTGGCCGAAGCCAGCCGGAGCACGCTTTTCCCCGTGCTGAACCTGACCGGAACCGTGCTGCATACCAATCTCGGCCGTGCGATCCTGGCACCCGAGGCGATCCGGGCCGCTGTGATTGCCATGGCCAATCCGCTGGCGCTGGAGTTCGACCTCGGCGGTGGCGGGCGGGGCCAGCGTGACGAACACCTGCGCGGCCTCCTGTGCGAGTTGACCGGGGCCGAGGATGCCACGATCGTCAACAACAACGCCGCCGCCGTGCTGATCGCGCTGAACACTTTCGGGCAGGGGCGCGAGGCCATCGTGTCACGCGGCGAGCTGATCGAGATCGGCGGCGCCTTCCGGATGCCCGACATCATGACCCGCGCCGGGGCAAAGCTGGTCGAGGTCGGCACCACCAATCGCACCCATCCGCGCGACTATGAAGGCGCATTGCGGACCGAGACCGGGCTGATCCTCAAGGTGCACACCTCGAACTACCGGATCAAGGGGTTCACCGCCGAAGTATCCGGGGCCGAGCTTTCGCAGATCGCCCGCAAGGCCGGTGTGCCGCTCCTGAACGACCTCGGTTCCGGCTCGCTGGTCGATATGACGCGCTTTGGTCTGCGGCGCGAACCGATGGTGGCCGAGGCGGTGGCCGATGGCGCGGATCTCGTGACCTTCTCGGGCGACAAGCTCCTGGGCGGACCACAGGCGGGGTTCATCGTCGGGCGGCGCGAGTTGATCGCCGCGATCAACGGCAATCCGCTGAAACGCGCGCTGCGGCTGGACAAGATCCGCATCGCCGCGATTGAGGCGACCTTGCGCCTTTATCGCAATCCAGACCGGCTGACCGAGTGCCTGCCCACATTGCGTTTCCTGTCGCGGTCCCGGGCCGAAATCGCGGCGCAGGCGGCCCGACTGGCACCACAGGTGGATGACCTGCTCAGGCCGCACGGCTTTGCCGCTACCACCTGCGATTGTGAAAGCCAGGTCGGATCCGGCGCACTGCCGACCGATACAGTCCCCTCGGCGGGCCTGCGGCTGACCGGACCCGGCGGCGACGCCCCCGACCGGCTCTCCTCCCGGTTGCGCGGCCTGCCGGTGCCAGTGATCGGCCATATCCGCGATGGCGCACTGATCCTCGATCTACGCTGCCTCGACCGGGACGCGGCTCTGCTGGAGGCATTGGCCGCGCCATGATCGTCGGCACGGCGGGCCATATCGACCATGGCAAGACTGCACTGGTCAAGGCGCTGACCGGTGTCGATGCCGACCGGCTGGCCGAAGAGAAGGCGCGCGGCATCACGATCGATCTGGGCTTCGCCTATGTCGATCTGGGCGCGGGTCGGGTAACCGGCTTCGTTGACGTACCGGGGCATGAGCGGCTGATCCACACCATGCTGGCCGGGGCAGGCGGCATCGACATGGCATTGCTGGTGGTGGCCGCCGATGATGGCATCATGCCGCAAACGCGCGAGCATCTGGCGATCCTCGGCCTTCTGGGCCTGACGCAGGGCATTGTCGCGCTGACCAAGGCCGATCTCGCCGGGCCGGAGCGTCGGGCACAGGTGGCCTGGGAGATCCACGACGCGCTGGCGGGCAGTGGGCTGGCGGAAGCGCCGATCCTGCCGGTCTCGGCCCTGACCGGGGAGGGCATCGGCGAGCTACGCGTCCGGCTGGCGGCAGCAGAATCTGGTTCTGCGCAGCGTGATGGCAGCGGGCGGTTTCGATTCACCGTGGATCGCAGCTTCACCCTTGCCGGCACCGGCACCGTGGTTTCCGGCATGGTGCTGGGCGGCAGGGTGGCGCTGGACGACATCGTGACCATCAGCCCCTCGGGCCTGAGGGCGCGGGTGCGTGGCATCCATGCCCAGAATCGCAAGGCAGCCGAGGGGCTGGCTGGACAACGCTGCGCGCTGAACCTCGCTGGCGATGGTGTCACCCGAGAGGCGATCCATCGCGGCGACATGGTGTCGGACCCGGTGCTTCATGCCCCGACCGGCCGAATCGACGCCGAACTTTCGGTGCTGGTGTCAGAGCCGCGCCCGGTGGACACATGGTTTCCCGCCCGTCTGCACAGCCATGCAGCCGAGGCGGGGGTGCGGGTGGTCCCGCTGCAAGGTCCGGTCGCACCCGGGGAAACCGGCTTCGTGCAACTGGTGCTGGACCGCCCGTTGGCCATACTGGCGGGTGACCGCTTCATCCTGCGCGATACTTCGGCCAGCCGGACCCTCGGCGGTGGGCGTTTTCTCGACCTGCGCCCGCCTGCCCGCAAGCGCGGCACGCCGGAACGTCTGGCGCTGCTCGTGGCTGCGCGCGATACCGATCCCGTCCGCGCATTGGCCGGCCAGGCCGCTGTCGTCCCAATGGACCTGCCTTCCTTCCTGCGCGATCGCGGGCTCGCCCCCGATCCCATGCTGAGCACGCGCGCAGGGCTGATGCAGATGGGTGATCTGGTGCTGCCTCCCACCGGTTTGCTGGCACTGCGCTGCGGGCTGGCGGAAACGCTCGCCGCCTTTCACGCCGACAACCCCGACCTTCCCGGCCTCGGGCGCGAAAAGCTTCGACTGATACTGCAGCCGCGCCTGCCGAAACCCGAATTCCTGCTCTTCCTGCGGGCCGAGGCCGAAGCGGGCCGTGCGGTGCTGAACGGCGCCTTCCTGCGCCTGCCTGGCCATGAGGTGAGGCTCTCGCCCGAGGACGAGGCGCTTCTTGCCCG
>JAIRJX010000097.1 GCA_031260425.1 Gemmobacter sp. | reverse complement strand
CGCGAGGGTATTGGGGCCAAGACCGATGATGCCGGCGCGGCCCGGATGCCACCAGCCCGCCACCTTGCGACCGATCTGAACCTTGGCGGGCGCACCGAGCGCCGCCAGCACCGCCTCGGCATCGGCCTTGACGTCGAACACATCGACCGGGCGGCGCGAGCCGTGGGGGTCACGCGGCGCAGCGGCACCAACCAGAAGGCCGCTTGCAACCGTCACCTGCTCGCCCGGCTCGCCGCCGGCGAAGACGGGGCCGACCTCGAAAAGGGCGAGGTCCATAAAGCCTCGCGCCTGATTGCGGGCGGCGGCGCGCAGCAGGCCCGGCAGCAGGTCGGGGCGCAGATGGCTCATCTCGGACGAGATCGGGTTTTCCAGCTTCACCGCATCCACGCCGCCGCCGAAGGCTTCGGCCGCCGCCCTGTCGATAAAGCTGTAGGTGATGCATTCGTTATAGCCAAGCGCCGCGACGGCGCGGCGGGCGGCCCTCTCGCGGGTCTGCGAGGGCGTCAGGATCGGCCTGGGCACGCCGGGCGCGGAACGGGCCAGCGGCTTGCCGGCGAGTTTGCTCAGGGAGGCGATGCGGGCCACCTCCTCCACCAGGTCGGCCTCGCCCTGCACATCCGGGCGCCAGGAAGGCGGCGTGGCGCGGCCGCCCGTCAGGGTGAAGCCCAGCGCCTCCAGCGTGGCGCGTTGCCCGGCCTCGGAAACCTCCATCCCGACGAGGCTTTCGACACGGGCGGGATCGAAGCGGTAGCTGCGGGTGGTGTCGGGCACCGCGCCGTCCATCGCCAGGTCCGACGCCTCGCCGCCACACAGGTCAAGGATCATCGCGGTGGCGAGATCGAGCCCCGGCAGAGTGAAGGCCGGGTCCACCCCGCGCTCGAACCGGTAACGGGCGTCGGAGTTGATTTTCAGCGCACGGCCGGTCGTGGCCACGGTGATCGGATCCCAATAGGCCGACTCGAGGAAGACCTCGGTCGTTTCCTCGGTGCAGCCCGAATGCTCGCCGCCCATGATGCCGGCGAGGCTTTCCGGCCCCTGATCGTCGGAGATCAGCATCATGCCGGGATGCAGGGTGTAGGTTCTGCCGTCGAGCGCCAGAAACTCCTCGCCGCCCCGCGCCCTGTGGATACGCAAGTCCCCCTGCACCTTCGCCACGTCGAAGACATGAAGCGGACGGTTCAGCCCGAAGGTGAAGTAGTTGGTGATGTCGACCAGCGCCGAGATCGGGCGCAGCCCGATGGCCTTCAACCGCGCAGCCAGCCAGTCGGGCGAGGGACCGTTCGTCACGCCGCGAATGGTGCGCCCGGCAAAGAGCGGGCAGCTCCTGGTCTTCAGTCCGTCCTCTATCCTGACACCCAGGGTTGACGCAAAGCCGCCCCTGATCGCCGGGATCTCCAGCGGTTTCAGCCGGCCAAGGCCGCGCGCAGCGAGATCGCGTGCAAGGCCGCGCACCCCGAGGGCGTCGGGACGGTTCGGGGTGATCTTCACATGGATCATCGGGTCGTTCAGCCCGCGATAGTCGATGAAGCGCACCCCCATCGGCGCGTCCTCGGCCAGGTCGATGATACCGGTATGGTCGTCCGACAGCATCAACTCGCGCTCGGAACACAGCATCCCGTTCGAGTCGACGCCCCGGATATTGCCTGGCTTCAGGTCCACCCCGGTGCCCGGCACATGAGTGCCAGCCGGAGCGAAGACGCCAACTAGGCCCGTGCGGGCGTTGGGCGCACCGCACACTACCTGCACCTCTTCCATCCTGCCCTCGGGCCCCTGCGGCCAGGTCGCCACCCGGCAGACCCGCAGCCGATCGGCATTGGGATGCTGCACCGCCTCGATCACCCGGCAGATGCGGAAGGCGCCCAGCCGGTCTTCGGGGTTCTCGACCTCTTCGACCTCATGGCCGAGATCGGTGAGTGTTACGAGGATCTCGTCGAGCGGGGCGCTCGTATCCAGATGATCCTTCAACCAGGACAGGGTGAATTTCATGGCGGCCTCGTGCAATTCAGTGCCTTGGCCTTAGCGCATCGTCGCGCGGAGGGAAAGCGGGCGCGGCCCATGCCCGCCATGAGTTGCCCGTTCCGCGAATTGCGGCGGGGGCCCGGGCAACACCGGTCAACCCCGACCATCATGTCGAAAGCCGGGTGAGGGCGGGACGATCCCGGCATATGGGCGGTGCACGGAGGGCTGGCCTCCACGCTCCGGAACCGGCTCCATCGCACAGGCGCAGGCTTCTGCGGTGCGCCCGACGCGGAGGTTGTATTTTTGAGTATTTGGGCAAGAAGCAATGCAGGAAAGAGCGGCAAGGGGCGAATCTGGAAGGTTGCCGCCCTGCCCGGCCGGATATGGGCTTTGCTTCTTGCCCAAATACTCACTTCCCCGGCCTGCCGCAGGCGGTGCATCCTCCGTCCTTTCTCAGCAACGCGCGAATCGCGGGCGCGGTCTGGGAGTGCGGCTTGCAGCCGCTCCGCATGATACGGGTCGTTGCTCCGTCGCCGGCGCCGCCCTCGACCGAGGGGGGTGGTCGGACATTGCCCGGCGAAGACCAAGCTCTCATGCGGCGCTTCCGCAGATGCCATATACGGCCGCTCTACGGAGAGCCCGGGTCGTCCGAGATAGCCCTGAATGCCGGACCCCGAGCCTTCCACCCGCAGGTCGCGCGACAACGTTGCGGTCCGC
>JAIRJX010000087.1 GCA_031260425.1 Gemmobacter sp. | reverse complement strand
ACCCGCAGTGCCATGACCGGGGCACCCGCAATGCCGATGCGTTGCGCGGTGCCGAAGGGGAAGGCGCCATTCGATAGGTCCGCCCGTGTCACCGCCTGCAGGATGTCGCGCGCTTTCGGCCCCATCAGGCTCAGCGCCACGAAGCCCGAGGTCACATCGACCAGTTGCGCGTTCATGTCGGCGGGGATGTTGCGCGAAATCCAGTCGAAATCATGGGTGGCGAATCCGGTGCCGGTAACGATGTAATATTCGTCCGCCGCCACCCGCAGCGCCGTTATATCGGCCTCGATCCCGCCCTTGTCGTTCAGCATCTGGGTATAGACGAGGCTGCCCGGCGCGCGGTCCACATTGCCGGCGGCGATCCATTGCAGCGCGGCGCAGGCATCGGGGCCTTTCAGGGTGAACTTGCCGAAGGAGGTCTGGTCGATCAGGATCGCGGCCTCGCGCCCGGCACGGTGTTCGCGGGCCACGGCGGCAAACCAGTTCGGACGGCCATAGGTGTAGATGTCGCGCGCCGCCTCGCCGGATGCGGCGAACCAGTTCGGACGCTCCCATCCCAGTTTTTCGCCGAACACCGCGCCAGAGGCCGCCAGCCGGTCGTAAAGCGGCGAGCGGCGGCAGGGGCGGCCGGACTGATGCTCCTCGCCTGGCCAGGCCATGGTGTAGTGCTTGCCATAGGCCTCGTAGGTGCGCTTCCTGATCCAGTCGGTATCGAAATGCGGGCGACCGAAGCGGCGGATATCGGCAGGCCAGAGGTCGAACGGCGCCTCACCTTGCGCCACCCATTCCGCCAATGCCATGCCCGCACCGCCGCCTGAGGCGATGCCGAAGGCGTTGAAACCGGCACCGACGAAGAAGTTCCTGAGTTCCGGCGCCTCGCCGAGGATGAACATCCCATCCGGGGTAAAGCTTTCCGGTCCGTTCACCATCTGCTTGATCCCCGCCGTCTCCAGCGCCGGCACCCGGCCCAGAGCCAACTCCATCAGCGGCTCGAAATGGTCGAAGCGGTTTTCCAGCAGGGTGTAGTGGAAGCCCTTCGGGATCTGGCCCTCGCCCCACAGGATCGGGTTCGGCTCATAGCCACCCATCACCAGCCCGCCGACCTCCTCCTTGTAATAGGTCAGCCGGTCGGGGTCGCGCAGGGTGGGCAGGTTGGCGGGGACGCCCTCGATACGGTCGGTGATGATGTATTGATGCTCGACCGAGACCAGCGGCACGTTCACGCCGAGCGTTGCCGCGAAATTCCGGCTCCATTGCCCGGCGCAGAGCACCACCTTGTCGCATTCGATCCGGCCATGTTCAGTCACGACCGCGCGGATCACGCCATGCTCCACCTCGACCGAGAGCACCTTGCAATCCTCGATCAGCCTGGCCCCGGCCATCCGCGCGCCTTTTGCAAGGCTCAGCGTGATATCGGCGGGATTGGCCTGCCCGTCTGTCGGCAGAAAGGCCGCGCCGACCAGATCGGAGATGTCCATCACCGGCCAGAGATCAAGCGCCTCCTGCGGGGTCAGCAGGTGCATTTCCAGCCCGAAGGAATGGGCGGTGGTCGCCTGCCGCTTCACTTCGGTCCAGCGTTCGGCGTTGCAGGCCAGCCGCATTCCGCCGTTCATCTTCCAACCGGTCGCCTGGCCGGTCTCGGCCTCCAGCCGTTTGTAGAGGTCGACCGAATAACCCAGAAGCTGGGTGATATTGGCCGAGTTGCGAAGCTGCCCGACCAGCCCCGCCGCATGGAAGGTGGTGCCGGAGGTGAGCTTCCTCCGTTCCAGCAGCGTGACCTCCTGCCCCATTTTCGCAAGGTGATAGGCGGTAGAGCAGCCGATGATCCCGCCGCCGATGATGACGATTTTCGAAGAGGAGGGCAGGTCGATCATGGAGGTCCTCATGAGGCAAGGCAGGAATGGGCCGCGCGATAGGCGGCGAGGTTCTGCGCGGTATAGGCCGCGTAATCGAAATCAAGCGTGGAGGTGAGTTCGGAGATCATGCTCCACAACGTCTCGCGCAGGAGCGAGGCGCATTTCATCGCATCATAGCGGGCCAGCAGGGCCGCATCGGGCGGAGCACCATGATAGGCGCTCAGCAGGGCGGCCTCGCCCGCGCGGTCCATCCCGGCATTGGACGCAAGGCCGCCAAGATCGAAAATTGGTGTAGTGAAACCCGCATATTCCCAGTCGATCAGCCAGAGCCGCCCCACCCGGTCGCGCAGGATGTTGGAGGGCAGCAGGTCGTTATGGCCAAGGACCAGCGGCTGCGGGCCGACCCGCCGCTCGAGCCCTTCGGCCTGATCCAGCAGGCCGGGCAACAGCGCCGCATGGGGCGAGCCGCGCTCGGTCAGGGTCGCCGCATAGTCGCGCAGGATGTGGAAGACGTTGAAGCTCAGCACCGGGCCGCGCAGGTGGTGGGCAACTTCAGTATGGCAACGACGAAGCAGCGCGGCCAGTGCAAGCAGGTTTTCCGGCGCGCGCACGGCAGCCTCGTCGAACGGCTCCGCCTCGATCCAGTCAAGCACGAGCACGCCGGGCTCGGCATGAAGCACCGCCGGGCCGATCCCGGCCGCCGCCGCCGCGCGGGTGATGGCAAGCTCGCTCCAGCGCAGGATGTGGTGTTCGGGAATATCGGCACCGAGGCGGACGACGAAGGCACAGCCCCCGTCCTCGACCCGGATGTTGAGGTTGGTCTTGCCGCCACCCACGAGCCGCGCGCCGGAGGGGGCGCGGAAGCAGGGCAGCGCGATGGCGCGGGAGATGGCCTCGTCAGGCGTCATGGGGCCTTCCTCTGGCAAGGGCGGTCAGCATCCGATCGGCTATGATGGCGATGAAGGCGACGGCAAGGCCGGCAACGATGCCT
>JAIRJX010000072.1 GCA_031260425.1 Gemmobacter sp. | reverse complement strand
TCAGGCGATTTCGGCGCACGATAGAGCCCGGCCTCCTGGCAGTCTGGAAATTCGCACGGCTTCTGCGATGTCTCGAACGCCCCCGACATGCCGCGCCGCCCGGCTTTGCGCCGCTTCTTGTCGGCAGAGACGCGGATGTCAAACTCGAACGGGGTTTTGTGCATGACTGGGCCTTTCCGACTCGGAGGCGGGAGTTTAGGTCATTACGCGCCGGATTGAAGGGGGAGCATGTCGAAAATGTCGGTAAAGGATGAGATCCACGCCCGGCTGACCGCCGCCTTTGCGCCGGATGTGCTGGACATTCAGGATGATAGCGAAAAGCACCGCGGCCATGGCGGCTGGCGCGAAGGAGGCGAGACCCATTTCACCGTGATGATCCGGGCGCCCGGCCTCGCCTCGCTGTCGCGGCTGGAGCGCCACCGCGCCGTGCATCGGGCGCTGGGAGAGATGACCGCGCGTATCCATGCGCTCGCGCTCGATATCGGTTGAGCGGGAGGCAGCGGGGCGTCATTCGGCGAAGACCCAGCCAATCCCGCCATTGACTATGATCTCGCCATCCCAGGATTGCCCCTCGCCGGGTAGCTTTCCTCATGTCCGGCCCCGCTGAGATGATCTGAAGGGCAACCAATCTCGAAACGCTCGTCATCCGGCTTTCGGCGAACCTTCAGGTCTCTGAGAGCAAGGCACGAGGTCGGTCCACTGTCGGGCACGGCCTTGCTGCCGCCGGCGATATGATGGCTCCCGGCCTTGGTTCCGACGTTTCGCAGAACACCCCTGCCCCGGAAAGGAGGTGACAAACCTTTCTGCAAAGATATTCTTTGCGTCAAGCCGGGTGGGGGCGGGGCGCCCATGCAAGGGGGGAGGGCCGGATGGCCGCGAAGGTAAGGCTTCCGCCGCTGAATTCGTTGCGGGTCTTTCACGCCGTGGTGCGCCACCGCTCCTTGCGCGAGGCGGCGGAGGAGCTTTACGTCTCGCCGCAGGCGGTGGGCCAGCAGGTTCGCCTGCTGGAAGAGGCGCTGGGCATCGTGCTGGTGGAGCGCGAGGGGCGCGGCATAAGGCTGACCGAAAAAGCCATCACGCTGTCGCATTACATCAGCGCAGGCTTCGACGAATTCGAGGAGGGGATCCGGCGCGTCACCGGCCGGGCCGAGCGTGAGCGGATCAACCTCAACGTCAGTCCCTATTTCGGCACCCGCTATCTCATGCCCCGGCTGGCGGAGTTCCGGACCGCCGTGCCCGAGGCCGAGATCGGCCTGACCACCATGATCGACCTGGTGGATCTGGAGCGTGACCAGATCGATCTTGCAGTGCAATGGGGCTATGGCGGGCGGACCGATCTGCAAAGCCACCTGCTGATGCATGACCCCAAGGTGATCTGCTGCCGCCCCGACATGGCTGGGCGGATTGCTGTGTCGGCGGACCTGTTGCGGTTCAACCTGCTGCAGCCGGCACGCTCCAGGCGGCTGTGGCCGGACATCCTGAATTTCCTCGGTGTCGAGGCGCCGCAACTGGATCGTAGTCTGACCTTCGACGATGCGGCGACCATGCGGCGCGCGGCACATCAGGGCCTGGGTATCGGGTTGATCTCGGTTCTCGATGCCGAGGAGGATATCGCTGCCGGCAAGTTGGTCGCCCCCCTCGGGCTGGATGCACTGGCCGCGATGCCGCGCGATGCCTTGCCGGGGTTCTACCTGATCACCACCAAGACCCGACTGCGGGCCCGGCCGGTCGCGGCACTGCATCGCTGGTTGCTGGAGCAGAAGTGGTAGGCGTCAGCCGAGGGCGTGATTTGCCATCTGCTCCAACGCCTGCACCAGTGCCGAATGGTCGGCGTCGGCGGCACAGACATTCATCAGTTGCTGGGCCGCGGCGGTATTGGGAAGCGCCATGCCAAGGCTGCGTGCGCTGTCCAGCGCCAGCGCGAGATCCTTCTGATGCAGCCCCATGCGGAAGCCGGGGGCGAAGCTGCGGTTGATCATGCGCTCGCCATGCACTTCCAGCACGCGCGAGGCGGCAAAGCCTCCCATCAGCGCTGCGCGCACCCTGGCCGGGTCGCATCCGGCGCGGCTGGCGAAGACCAGCGCCTCGGCCACCGCCTCGATGTTCAGCGCAACGATGATCTGGTTGGCGAGCTTGCAGATCTGGCCCGTGCCATTCGCCCTGCCGACCAGCGTGATGTTCTTGCCCATGAGTTGCAGGAGCGGCAGGGCGCGGTTGAAATCCGCCTCGGCCCCGCCGGCCATGATGCTCAGCGTGGCGTTCTGCGCGCCGACCTCTCCGCCCGAGACCGGGGCGTCCAGATAGGAGCCGCCGGCCGCACGCACCGCTGCGGCGAAACGGGCGGTCTCGATCGGGCAGATCGTACTCATGTCGATCACCAGTGCACCCGGCCGCAGCCCGGCCACCACGCCTTCTGCCCGCAGCAGCACCCGTTCCACGTCCGGCGTGTCGGGCAGCATCAGGACGACGACCCCTGCGGCACTTGCCACTTCGGCCGGTGTCGCCAGCACCGTTGCCGCCAGCCCCTCGGGCAGCGCGGAACGGTTGAGCGTGGTGACGATCTCATGCCCCGCAGTGGCCAGATGCCGCGCCATCGGCGCCCCCATGGCGCCAAGGCCGATAAATCCGATCTTCATCATGATCACTCCTGAAGGATTCCCTTGCTCATCTTGTTATAATATGTATGATAACTTACAAGATGGAGATTTGAGGGAAGTTATGCGTGAACGGACCAACATTCTGAAACGGGCGCTGGACGAGGGGCGGGCGGCCATCGGTCTGTGGTGCTCGCTGGCCTCGGCGCTGACGACCGAGGTCGTGGCCGGGGCGGGGGCCGACTGGTTGTTGATCGACGGCGAACACAGTCCTAACGATCTGCGCAGCATCATGGCTCAATTGCAGGTGGCGGCGGCCTTCCCTTGCGAGGCGGTGGTGCGGGTGCCCTCGGATGATCCGAATCTGATCAAGCAGGTGATGGATGTGGGCGGGCGCAGCCTGATGGTGCCCAATATCCGCAGCGCCGACCAGGCGCGGGCTGTGGTTGCGGCGATGACCTATGCACCCGGCGGCATGAGGGGATTTTCGGTTGGCCACCGCGCCAATGCCTTCGGTCGGATCAAGGAGTATCACGCCAATGCCCGCGCCGGGCAATTGCTGGCGGTGCAGATCGAATGCGAGATGGGCGTGGCGAATGCCGCCGCCATCGCCGCTGTTCCGGGGGTGGACGTGCTGTTCGTCGGGCCGGGAGATCTGTCGACCAATATGGGTGCCATGGGCAATCCCTCTGCCCCCCATGTGCAGGCCGCCATTGCCGGGGTCTTGCATGCGGCAAGGGCCGCGGGCAAGGCTGCGGGCATCCTGGCGCCCCAGCAAGTGGATGCGGAGCGCTATCTGGCTGTCGGGTTCGCCATGGTTGCGGTGGGATCGGATCTGGGCCTGCTCGCCCGTGGGTCGGACGAGTTGATCGCACGGTTTCGGCGAGGCTGAGCGTAGCGGTCTGTCCGCTGCTCCTGCTCCTGTGGGGCGGGTCTCGTTGCCCCTCAGACATCCGCCGGGGGACCCGTGCGCGTGTTCATCGCGTTCACCCAGCCGACAGATCCGCCCGACACCAGCAGGACGGAGAAGGCGAGGCATTACCTCGCCCCGCCCGTTCCGTGACGGTGCCAGCCCGCGATAGCGAGGGCCGGCGCCTGTCCCGGCGGGTGTGAAGTGCACGACATCGGCGGGGCGGGCGCTGGCCGGGGCTTTGAGCCCGGCTGGTCTGGCTGATGCGGCAGGACGTAGCGAAGGCGATGGCCTTCACCATGGGGGTGTGGTCACCCTCGGTCGTGGAGCGTGGCGGAAAGGCCGTCGCGCTTGCTCCCTATCCGCCAGGCCGTCAAGGCTTGATCGAATGAAAAGCAGCAGTTTGCAGTGAGCGGGCTTCCCTGCGTCCTGTCCCCTTCCTTGTGGGACGTTTCCGCCGGACCTGTCGCAGCCTGCGGCATCAGCAATGCGGCGTAAGATCGGGCCTCCGGTATCCAGTGCCATTTCGTCGGGGGAATAGCGTGGGGGGACGGAGTGGCGAGAGTCCGACGCCGCCCGAAAACGGGCCTGACAGGGCCTGGTGACGGGAAGCGTTATCAGGCCTCTCTCGGTAGGTGCGAGCGGGAACGGATGGCAAGGGGCTTCCATTTTCCGCCGAAAACCGCCAGAAATTTCACCAGACTACAAGGACATCGAAAGAAAAACTTTCCTTATTTTCGGCGAAGTTTATTTTCCACACACCTCGTCGAGGCCAATATGCCGGCAACCGGCCTTTGCGGTGACCTCCGCCGCTGTGTCGATGGAAGGGAAGAGTGCATGAGCAGGAATGGCGGTCGGGTGCTGGTGGAAAGCCTTATGGCGCTGGGGGCGACCAAAGGCTTCGGGGTGCCGGGTGAAAGCTATCTGGCGGTGCTGGACGCGTTGCATGACTGCAAAGGCCAGCTTGATTTCATCAATTGCCGCAACGAGGGGGGCGCGGCTTTCATGGCGGCGGCCTGGGGCAAGCTGACCGGCCAACCGGGGCTTTGCTTCGTCACCCGGGGGCCGGGTGTCACCAATGCCTCGATCGGGGTGCATACCGCGATGCAGGATTCGGCGCCGATGATCCTGTTCGTGGGGCAGGTCGGCACAGACATGAAGGGGCGAGAGGCGTTTCAGGAGATCGACTACCGCGCCGTCTTCGGCACCATGGCGAAATGGGCGGTGGAGATCGACGCGGTGGAGCGGATCTCCGAAACTCTCGCCCGCGCCTGGACCACGGCCATCACAGGCCGCCCCGGCCCGGTGGTGGTCGCACTGCCCGAAGACGTGTTGACCGCCCGGACCCGTGCTGCGCCGCTGGCCGGTCCTGCCCGCATCGCCGAACCGGCCCCAAGTCCGGAGGCGATGACAGGGGCGCGGGCGATGCTTGCCGGAGCTGCGCGTCCGCTGATCCTGATGGGCGGCTGCAACTGGACGGCGGCGGGGGGCGCCGCCTTGCAGGCTTTCGCGGAAGCCTCGGATATCCCGGTCGTCGCCGCCTTCCGCTATCAGGACCAGTTCGACAATTTCTCGCCCTGCTATGCCGGAGAGGCCGGCGTGGCCATGGCGCCGCATGTCAAGGCGCTGATCCGCGAGGCCGACGTGATCCTTGCGGTCAATCTGCGCTTCGGCGAGATGACGACCGATGGCTATACGCTCCTGAACGTGCCGGTGCCGGCGCAAAAGCTGATCCATGTCCATGGATCGGACCGCGAGCTTGGCAAGGTCTATGTGCCGACGTTAGGCATCCAGGCCGGGCCGAACGCCTTTGCCGCGGCACTGTCGCCGGTCAAGGGAAACTGGGCCGCATGGCGGGCAGAGGCGCGGGCGGCGTGGGAGGCGGGCTTCGAACTGCCGCCGCAGCCCTCGCCGGTCGATATGGGGCAGGTCTGCGCCCATCTGCGCGACGTGCTGCCGGAGGATGCGATCCTGACCAATGGCGCCGGCAATTTCACCGTCTGGCCGAACAAGTTCTACAAGTTCGGGCTGAAGGCGCGGCTCCTCGCCCCTCAATCGGGGGCCATGGGCTATGGTCTGCCCGCCGCCATCGCAGCAAAGATCGCGGATCCTGCCCGTGTCGTGGTCTGCTTTGCCGGCGACGGTGATTTTCAGATGAATTGCCAGGAGCTTGCCACAGCCGCCCAATATGGCGCGCAGCCCATCGTGCTTCTGGTCAACAACGGCATCTACGGCACGATCCGCGCCCATCAGGAACGCGAATATCCCGGCCGTGTCTCGGGCACCGATATGGTGAACCCGGATTTCGTAGCGCTGGCCCGGGCCTATGGCATGCATGCCGAACGGGTGGAGCGGACGGAAGGTTTCGCGGCCGCCTTCGCCCGCGCCCGTGCCTCGGGCACGGGTGCCGTTCTGGATCTCCACATTTCATCCGAAGCGCTGACACCGCGCCAGACCCTCAGCCAGATCCGCGCAGCCGCTCTTGCGAAGAAAGAACAGCCATGACCATCCGACTCGGCGCCGATATCGGCGGCACCTTCACCGACATAGCGCTTGAGTGCCGGGGCGCGATCCATTCGACCAAGATCCTGACCAGCTACGCCGCCCCCGAGCAGGCCATTCTCGACGGGATCGACGTGGTGCTGGCGCAGACCGGGATCGGTTATGGCGATCTGGAGATCGTGATCCACGGCACCACGCTTGCCACCAACGCGCTGATCGAGCGGCGGGGCGCGAAGACCGCCTTCGTCACTACCGAGGGCTTCCGCGACGTGATCGAGATGCGCACCGAAAGCCGGTTCGACCAGTATGACCTGAACCTGCGGCTGCCCATGCCGCTGGTGCCGCGTGAGGACCGCTTTCCCGTCGCGGGCCGGATCGACGCGCGCGGGCAGGAGCTTCTGGCGCTGGATGAGGCGGCGCTGCGCGCTGTCGCTGAGCGCATCGCGGCGGGCGGTTATGGCGCGGTCGCCATCGGCTTCATCCATTCCTACCTGAACCCCGCACACGAACGCCGCGCGCGTGAGATCATTGCGGCGCGGGTTGATCTGCCGATCTCGATCTCTTCCGAGGTCTCGCCGCAGATGCGGGAGTTCGAACGCTTCAACACCGTCTGCGCCAATG
>JAIRJX010000007.1 GCA_031260425.1 Gemmobacter sp. | reverse complement strand
GCGCCCGTCCCGCTGCACACGATGAAAGCTCCGCGCGCCGGGCGATTGCCCGACCCGCGTCGAGAGGCGTAAATCAGCTGCCGGCTGCGGACGCGCCTGGATGAAAGACCCGGGGCAGGGCAGGTCGACATCCGCACCCCGTCTTGCAGCACGATGAGCAGGCCGTTCTGATCGCCGTGGAACTGGCGCTGGCCGAAGAGGTGCCGACCAAGACCCATGTGCTGAACATTCTGCACCACCTCATCGACGGCAAGGTGATCGGTGGCCCGCCGCTGCCACATCCTGGAGACTGGAAACGGCAGCTTCCGCTTCAGGGCCGGCGCCGCTGCCGCTGACCGGAAAAAGAAGGAGGGAAACCGTGCCTTGACCCCAAACTGACCCCAAATCCATAATCAGGGACGGGTCACTTCTCGAGGGAAATCCCGGGTCAAGTCTCACCCGAAATTAACAATCACGATCCATGTGACAACACATACCGACCACGGCACAGGCAAATCCCTCCCTCCACCGTCGGTCCACAGACAGCAGGGGCCGTACCGCGATCAGCCGGGTGAGAGGAGGGGACCGACATGTCACGAACGCTGCGGTATCCGCCGCAGGGAGCATGGCCGATATCCGGGGTTCGGCCTATGGCACACTGAAGAACCTTGTCGCATGGCAAGCTCACATGGCTACCCGCTCGATCAGGCGGAAGGCCGGGATCACGAAGCGCCCTGCGAACAGGGGCTTTCCGGCACAAGGTTGCGTCCGACGGGGTGCGGCTGAAGCCTGCTGATGGTCATCAGCGCCACATTCGTCCCGAAGGCTGATCCTCTCGATCACCGGCCCAGCGCGCTGCACGGAGGTTGCGGGCGCCAGAAGGCCCTCCTGCCGGATTGCGGCGACCAGCAGGTTCGGGTCCGGCTCGGGCGCGGCGTCAGCCGACAGGCATGCGCATTTCTACCAGCTCGGCCCAATACGACACACCAAAGGGGATGATCTCGTCATTGAAGTCATAGGCCGGGTGATGAAGCTTGGCACTCGGGCCGTTGCCGATCTGGATATAGGCTCCTTTGCAGGCTTGCAGCATGAAGGCGAAATCCTCCCCGCCCATGGTCAGGTCGGCCTTCCCGACAGAGCCCGACACCCGCGATGCCGCCTCGATGGCGTATGTCGTCTCCACCTCATCGTTGACCATGGCCGGATAGCCCACCCGGTAGTCGATCTCGGCCCTGCCGCCATAGGCTTGGGCGATGTGCCCGACGACCGAGTGAACGCGCTGCTCGGCTTGGGCACGCAGCACCGGATCGAAGCAGCGCAGCGTCCCGCGCAGGGTAACGCGCTCGGGTATGACGTTGAACGCCTCGCTCTCGCTACGGAAACTCGTTACCGACACGACGAGCTCCTTGACCGGATTGGCGTTGCGGGAAACGATGGATTGCAGCGCGACCACCGCATTCGATGCCATGAGCACCGTATCCACCGTGTTCTGGGGCATGGCCGCGTGGCCGCCCTTGCCGACAAGCTCGATCTCGAACGTATCCATGGCGGCAAAGAAATTGCCCGGTCGGATGGCGAAGGCGCCGACAGGGAGCCCCGGCTCATTGTGCATTCCGTAGACTTCCCTGATGGAAAACCGCTCAAGCATCCCGTCATCCACCATCGCCTTGCCGCCGGCCCCGCCTTCCTCGGCCGGCTGGAAGATGACCGCGACCGCTCCGTCGAAATTCCGGGTCTCCGCCAGGTAGCGCGCGGCGCCGAGCAGCATGGCGGTGTGGCCGTCATGGCCACAGGCGTGCATCTTGCCCGGCGTCAGAGAAGCGTAGTCCAGCCCCGTTTCCTCGATGATCGGCAGGGCATCCATGTCGGCGCGCAGGCCAACGACATATCCCTTGCTGTCGCTGCGACCGCGGATCAGGCCGACCACACCCGTGCGTCCGATCCCCTCGACCACCTCGTCGCAGCCGAAGGCGCGCAGCCTTTCGGCGACGAAGGCGGATGTGCGCCCGGTATCATAAAGAAGCTCCGGGTGCTGATGCAACTCGCGCCGCCAGCCAGTGATTTCCGGGTGCAGTTCAGTGAGACGGTTCTTGACCGGCATGATCTATATCCTGTTGCTGTCATCGTGGGATCAATTTCGTCAGGCCCGCAAGATGAAATGCCCTGGCGACACCTCGTCATAATGCGAGGTTGGGGTTTCATGGCCGACGGGAAAGATCGGCGACGGGACAGGCTTGAAACTCATGTCGCCGCGAAGGGTCTTGCGGTCCGGATCGGCAATCGGCACTGCCGCCATCAGCGATCTGGTATAGGGATGCCGGGGATCCTCGAAGACCGCGCGGCGGGGGCCGATCTCGACGATGCGGCCGAGATACATGACACCGACATGGTGGGAGACGCGCTCCACCACCGCCATGTCATGGCTGATGAAAAGGAATGACAGCCCGAACTCGGTCTGCAACTGCATCATCAGGTTGAGAACCTGAGCCTGAACGGAAACATCAAGCGCCGAGACCGCCTCATCCGCAATGACAAGTTGCGGGTTCAGGGCCAGCGCACGGGCGATTGCCACGCGCTGACGCTGGCCGCCGGAGAGTTCGTGCGGAAAGCGCCGCAGGAAGCTGCGCGGCAGTTCCACCCGGTCGAACAGATCGGCCACGCGATCGTCCAGTTCGCTGCCCGATGCAACCCGGAAGTTCACCAGCGGCTCGGCCACCTGCTCCCTGAGGCGGCGGTAGGGGTTGAGCGAGGCGAAGGGATCCTGAAAGATCATCTGCATGTTGCGGCGTGCATTGCGCAGCGCCGCAGGCGGCATCTCGCGGATTTCGACGCCATCGATGATGATCTGTCCCGACCGGGGCTCCACGAGGCGCAGGATGGAGCGGCCGCAGGTCGATTTGCCGCAACCGGATTCGCCGACCAGAGACAGCGTTTCGCCCCTGTTGATGGTGAAACTCACATCCTCGACCGCGTGCACATTGGCGACCGTCCGTTGCAGCAGGCCGCCCCTGACAGGGAAGCGGGTGGTCAGGTTCCGGACATCGAGAAGCACCTCGGGCGCGGTCTTTTCCCGGCTCCCGGCCGGGACAGCGGCGATCGCCGGGCTGCCGGGCAGGCGCATGGGTTCCGGCGCGGGCTTGCCCGCCATCTCGCCGAGCAACGGGACCGCCGCCAGCAACGCCTTGGTGTAATCCTGTTGCGGTGCGGTGAAGATCTGCCGGACCGGCCCCTCCTCGACCAGATTGCCGCGATACATCACCACGACGCGATCAGCCATCTGGGCCACGACAGACATGTCATGCGTGATGAACAGCACGGCCATGCCGTTCTCGCGCTTGAGCTGGTCGATGAGTGCCAGGATCTCGGCCTGGATCGTCACATCGAGCGCCGTCGTCGGCTCGTCGGCGATCAGCAGGCGTGGCTCGCAGGCCATCGCCATGGCGATGACGACGCGCTGGCGCATACCGCCCGACAGTTCATGCGGATATTGCCGCATCCGCCGCTCCGGCTCGGGGATACGAACGCTGCGTAGCAGTTCAAGGGCCGCCTTGCCCGCCTGCGTCCGCGTCAGCCCCTTATGGAGTTGCAAGCCGTCGATCAACTGGCGCTCGATCGTGAAAACCGGGTTGAGCGAGGTCATCGGCTCCTGGAAAATCATCCCGATTTCGTTGCCGCGGATGGACCGCATGGTCTCGTCACCGGCCTTGGTGAGGTCGATCCGCGTGCCGTCGAGTTGACTGAACCAGATAGCGCCGCCGGTGATCCTGCCGCCCGAAAATTCGATCAGCCGCATCAGCGACAGCGAGGTGACCGATTTTCCCGATCCCGATTCACCGACGACGCAGACCGTCTCGCCGGGCGCGATGGAAAAGCTCAGATCCTCTACTCCGACGACCGTGCCGGCATCGGTCTCGAACTCCACCCGCAATCCCTCGATGGAGATCAGTCCGGGTGCAGAACCGCTGCCCTTGCCGCCGTGCCCCATGCCGTTTCCTTCGCTCTGTTGCATGTTCGTCATCGGCGCGCCCTCGGGTCGAGCGCATCGCGCAGGGCATCGCCGAGGATATTGAGCGCGAGCACCGTTATTCCGATGGCGGCGCCCGGCACCAGCGCCGTCCAGGGCGCGACGTCGAGATAGTCGCGCGAGGTCTGGATCATCAGACCCCATGACGCCTGCGGCGGCTGTGTGCCAAGACCGAGGAAGGACAACCCAGCCTCAGCGAGGATCGCGAATGCGAGGCTGATGGTCGACTGGACGATGACGGGTGGCAGGATATTGGGAAGCACATGGCGCAGGATCATGAACAGATCGGTGGTGCCGGATGCCCGCGCCGCCTCGACATAGGGCATTTCCGCAACCCGCAGCACCTCTCCCCGTATGATGCGCGCCAGAAAGGGCGTAAAGGCGATACCGATGGCGATGATCGTGTTTTGCAGGCTGGGGCCAAGGACGGCGCTGATGGTCAGTGCCAGCAGCAGAACCGGAAAGCTCAGGAACGTATCGACCAGCCGCATCAGCACATTATCGACATGGCCGCCGAAATAGCCGGAGATCACGCCGATGGGCAGGCCTATGAGAATGCTCATCAGTACCGCCGTGACCGCGATCATCATCGAGAGCCGCGCGCCGAGGATGACGCGGTAGAACAGGTCCCGGCCCAGATGGTCGGTGCCGAGCAGATAATCCGATGACGGTGGCAGGAGGCGAGCGCGCATGTTCATCTGCGTCGAAGCCTGCTCGGGGATGAACATCGGCGCAAGAATCGCGGTGGCCAGAATGACGGATATGACAAGAACGGCCATGACGGTCTTGCCGGAAAGAAATCCCCTCATGAGAGCATCACCCCTTCCTCAGCCGTGGATCGACCGCGAGATACAGAAGGTCCACCAGAATGCTGGCGAGCATGACCATCGCGGCAATGGTGAACATGGACGCCTGGATGAGCGGCACGTCGCGGTTGAGCAGGGCCTGATAGGTCAGCCACCCCATGCCAGTATAGTTGAACAGGCTCTCGATGACGATGACGCCGCCGAACAGATAGCTGATCTGCAGGCCGGCGATGGTGGCAATGGGGCCTATCGCATTCGACAGGCCGTAACGCCAGACGACTGCGCGCTCCGACAGGCCCTTCGAGCGGCTGACCCGTATGAACTCCTGTTCCAGGATGCCGATCATCGCCGAGCGGGTCATGCGGGTAAGATGGGCCATCAGCGCCAGCCCGAGCGCGAGCGACGGCAGGAGGGCATGTTTCAACGCAAGTAAAAGATCGGTGCGCGGATCCACGAAGCCGCTCGACGGCAGCCAGCCCAGTGTGCGCGCGAAAAGCAGGATGAAGATGATGCCCCAGAAGAAATCCGGCAGGCTGACGCCGAGCAGCGCCGTGCTGCTGCTGACCGAATCCTGCCAGCGATCCCGGTGAACCGCCGCCCACACACCAAGCGGAACGGCACAGGCAAGGGCGATCATCATCGACATCAGGACGATGAGCGAGCTTGCGATGAGTTTCTGGGCGAGAAGCGGCCCGATGGCCTCTTTGAAAAGCAGCGACTTGCCCCAGTCGCCAGTCAGCACACCCCCGATCCAGCGGCCATACTGGACCACGAGCGGATCGGTGAGCCCGAGACTTTCGCGCAAGCCGACGAGTGCTTCGGGGTTGCTCTGGGTTCCCATGATCATCATGGCCACATCACCCGGCAGCACATTGGTGATGCCGAAGGTGATGATGGATATGAGAAAGAGCGTGAGCGCGAACGATAGCAGACGGTTTGTCAGGAAGTGCATGTCCGATACTCACAAAGTCAGCCGGTGCGGCCGCGCTGCGACAGGTCCAGATCCGATCCGTCCCGGTGCCAGTCCATCGCACCCGGCCGGCACATCGTCCAAGCCTTGCCGGGGACAGCGCACCGGCAAGGGCAAGACACGGGTTCCCGGCCACCACGCCATGAGCAGAGCCCGGGGCATGGCGGCCGCAAGGAAAGTCAGGCTTCCAGCCAGACCTTGTGGAACCTTAGGTTACTGCCGTTCGGGTGGACCAGCCCCTCCAGGCCCCTGACCTTGGGTTGCGAGGCCAGAGAGCCATTACGGAACCACAGGATCACGTCATAGGCTTCGTCGAAGACCCGGTGCTGAACTTTTTTGTAAAGCTCGATCCGGGTGGCGCGATCAACGGTGCTGCGCGCCTCCTCCAGCCATGCGTCCATCACGGGATCGCTGAGGTTGCGATAGTTGAACGAACCCTTCGTGTGCCAGTGGGTGTAATACAGATAGTCCGGTTCCCAGAGCGTGAAGAAGTTCATCATCGTGATCTGGTAGTCTTTCTGCGTCCACACCTGACTCAGCCAGTCGCTCCATGTCAGTTGCTCGATGGTCATGTTGACGCCGGCGGCCCGGAACCATTCGAGCATGATCTGCGCAGCCTGCACATGGTAGGGATAGTTCGTCGTGACCTTGAAGACGACGGAAAGCTGGCCCGGACCGTAGCCCGCCTCGGCGAGCAGCTCCATTGCCTTCTCAATGTCCTGCGCACGGTTCTGGATCGTTCCGTCGAAGGAATCGGAGGTCGGGAAGCTCGGGGAAGCCGTCAGCTTGCCCTCGCCCCAGAGCGCGCCTTCGAGCAGCATTTCCTTGTCGATCATCAGATCGAAGGCTTGGCGCACCCGGACGTCCTTGAACGGCTCGAACGCCTTGTTGAAGTTCACGAAGTCCCAGTTGAGCGGAATCCATGTCGACACGTTGAGACTGGCATCGTTGCGGATCTCCGCCAGCCGGTCGGCCGGCACGTCATTGATCAGGTGCAATTCTCCGGTGCTCAGGCCGGTGAGCCGCACCGTCGGCTCGGTGATCTCGCGCGCGATGATACGGTCCAGATAGGCCGGACCATCCCAGTAGTCGTTGAAGCGCTCCAACTCGACCTCGTTGCCGAATTCCCGACGGACAAACTTGAAGGGGCCGCAACCGATGGGCGTGGTGCCCTGAATGTCGCCCGAGTCCCTGGGGATGACAGCGCCCGCGCCATTCTCCGAAAGCCGGCTGAGGAAGGGCGCATAGACGCGCGCCATCTTGATCACGACAGTCAGGTCGTCGGGCGTCTCGATCAACTCGACGTCGCTGAACACCTCGAAATTGACGGCGCCGGTGGCTGGGTCTTTGGCTCTCTCGAACGAATATTTCACGTCATCTGACGTCATGGGCGAGCCGTCATGGAACTTGACGCCGGAACGGAGCTTCAGCGTATAGGTGAGCCCGTCCTCGCTCTGTTCGTAGCTCTCCGCGAGGGCAGGGATGATCTGCAGGTTCTCGTCCACGGTGAAGATGGCGCAGTGCACATTTTCCAGTACACGCAGGGTCGAGGCCGTGCCGGTCTGGTGGATGTCGAGATTCTGCGTGGTCTCCGAATGGCCCCAGATCAGGGTTCCGCCGCGCACGGGCTCGTCGGCGGCAAGAGCGAACCCCGGAAATACCGCCCCGCCGGCGCCGACCAGAACAGCAGTAGTGGATTTGAGAAAGTCGCGACGCTTCATTATTATCCTCTCCCGTTGGTCATGTTCATAAACAAGCTGGCTGCTGCGCCATCGATCAGGCCCTGATGGCCGGGATAGTCTTTTCGTTCGAGCCGTTCATTCGGGAAATTCCGGGCGGCGCTCCGACACGCCCAGCCGCTCCTCCAATGCGAGGCCGAAATTGAGCACCGTCGCCTCGTCGAACAGCCGCCCCCATACGGAAATTCCCTGCGGAACCGTGAATATCCGTTCACCGTCGATCACCGACGGGCCGGTCAACGCCCCGCTGCCGAGTGTTGCCTTGCCTCTCGTGCCGATGTCCTCGAAGCCCGCCCGCAGATGGAGGCAGGGATGGCCGGTGAAATTGCTGGCCACCAGCATCGGTCCGGTCATGAACGGCCCGATGACCAGATCCGTCTGCGCGAACAGCTCATCCATCGCCTGCATTACCCGGTAGCGCAGGCGGTCGAGCTGGATATGGTCGACGGCGGAAAGAAAACGCGCCTTGCGGAAGGTGTTGGGCCAGGCACCGTCCTCCTGCCAGGTCAGCAGGTCATCCTGCCCCGAAAGGGTCAGTTCCTCGAATGCGGCGGCGGCTTCCGCATAGACGATATTCATCAGCGCGCCATAGGGCAGATCGGCAATCTTCAACTCGACCATCTCGACCCCGAGGCTGCGGGCAGCCGTCAGTGCCGCATGGTCGATTTCCGTCGCCTCCTCGAAGGCTTCGGGCAGGAAGCCCACACGCAGGCCCTTGATCCCGCGCGTGGCGTCGAAGCCGAACAGTGCGTCGATGGAGCCGCGGTCATCGGGATGCGCGCCATTCAGCGCGGCAAGCACCATGGCCGTATCCTCGACCGACCGGCAGATCGGGCCGATCTTGTCGAGCGTCCAGCACAGCGTCATGGCCCCCGCGCGCGGGACACGACCGAAAGTCGGCCGCAGGCCGGTGGTGCCGCACCGCTGGCTCGGCGATGTGATGGAGCCGAGCGTTTCCGTGCCGATCGAGAACCCGCACAGGCCCGCAGCCGTCGCCGAGGCGGAACCGGCGCTTGAGCCGCTGGAACCCTCGTTCAGGTTCCAGGGATTGCGCGTGACGCCGCCATACCAGATGTCGTTATAGGCCAATGCGCCCACGGTGGTCTTGCCGAGCAAGACCGCGCCAGCGGCGCGCAGCCGCCCGACGATGACGGCATCAGTCGCAGGCACCCGGTCCCGGTAAGGTTCGGCGCCCCATCCGGTGACGATCCCCCTGGTGTCGAACACGTCCTTGAGACCGTAAGGAATGCCGTGCAGCGGGCCGAGATTGACGCCGCCGCGCAGCAACGCATCGGCGGCATCCGCTTCGGCCAAGGCGCGCTCTGGAACGACGGCGGCGAAACATTCCAGTCGCGGCCCGATCACAGCGATGCGGGCGAGGTAGATCTCCGTCAGCCTGCGGCTGCTCAACTGGCCGCGGGCGATCCAGCCGGAAAGCCGCGTCACCGGCGCAAAGGCGATATCCTTGTCCGAATCTGGCAGCACTGCGGCGGGAACGTCACTGAAGCGGAGGCCGCCCGTCGATGCCGGCATGACGAAACCCGGCAGGCGCGGATCGAAAAGTGTGGCCATGGGTTCGGAATTCGCCAAGGAAACGCCACGCCGTGTCACGGAAGATGCGATCTGGCCATCCAGATTGCCAGCCATCTGCGCCCGCTCCCGTGCGGTATAGGCAATGCCCAGCAGTTTTTCGGCCGCAGCTATATCTTCCAGCTTGACGCTATCGCTCAGCATCCGGGAACTCCGAGAGGGCTGAAATTAATATATTTTAAATATTTGTCGAGTGAAAATATAATGTCAATATCGATTTTGATGCTATAAAATACATAGCCAGAGCTTGTGGAGACGATATGAAAAAGACCGAAGTGAAGGGTGCGTCCAGCCGGATGGGCAAATACAATGTGGCCACGCCGGAGAAGCTTCTCGATGCGGCGGAGGTGCTTTTTGCGTCGCGGCATTTCGATGGCGTGAGCCTGCAGATGATCGCCGAGAAGGCCGGCACGAATGTCGGCCAGATCGTCTATCATTTCGGACGCAAGGAGGCGCTGCTACGGCAGACGATCCTGCGGCGCAGCATGGCCCTCAACGAGGACAGACTCCGCCTGCTGACCAGCTACCAGCTTTTGGTCGGAAAGGAAAATGTCGAGGTAGGCCCGCTCATCCGAGCGTTTCTGGAGCCCTACTACGAGCGCCTGCGCAGTGACGAAGATCAATGGCGCCATTTCGCCCTGTTCATCAGCCGGACGGCCTGGGACGAACGGGTCTCGACCTATATGCGCGAATGTTTCGACGATGTGGCCCACCGCTATCTTGATGCGTTTCAGGCCGCCATTCCCACCCTGAACCGGCGCAACGTGGTACGTGGCTTCCAGTTCATGCTGGCCGCCATGCACGCTTCGACGGCGATGGACGCGAGGTTCCGCCACATGCTGGCCGGAGATGACGAGAACCGCGATCTCCGGGCGGATTATGAAGAATACTATGCCTCCATCGTGCCCTTCATCATCGGTGGCTTCGAGGCATTGCGGTGAAAGGCCGCGCGCCGGGTTTGAGCACGCCCTGCCACAGGCCGATACCGGCCAGACGGTTTCCACCACACAGTTGCGCGCACCCACATACCAGTCGTGGAGATTGGCCGGCCTCTGCCGGATGCGCCCATGCCCGAGCGGTCTTCATCCGCCACATCACACCCTGGCCGATCGAGCCGCCGCTGCAGATCTGGAACTGTCCGATGCGGGCGAGTTTCCGGGGCGAGGCGAAGCCGCATACGACGCACGAGTTCTCGATGTCATCCGGCAGTTCGGATGCCTGCGGTTCACAGCCACGCTCGCGGTCCATGGGCGGGCCGTAGTGGCAGGCGAGATCGCGCGATGACGGTTGTGCTGTACGAGTCACGAACGGCCAGCCAGGCCCGCGTCGACCTGATCTGTCAGCAGGGTCAGTCGGTTCTTTGCATGCGCGATGACAGGCCCGCCCACGCGATCCGGAAATCCCGCAGGCAGTGAACCGGCCACCGCGTCGATGGCCTGCGGTCCGATCCGGTTTTTGGCTTCATGCTGCCAGCAGCCGAGGCAGTCAGGTCAGGTTGTTGGCGGCCATGGTCAGGATGAAGCGGGATCGCACGCGTTCGATGCCGCGATAGACGGTCTGGGCCATGCCGCCGATGGTCTTGGCCCAGCCGAAAGCCTCCTCAATGCGCTTGCAGTGCTTCTGGGACAAGGCATGGCTCTCGTGCCGGGTGGTGCGACCGCCGATCGCTGAATGTCGCGATTTCCGCGCGACATGTCGGTGGGCAGCAGCCGGGCGCGGCTCTTGGTGAAGACGGTCGGCATCCGGACCGGGTCGCCGATCCCGAGGCCGACAAACCAGCGGAACAACAGGTTATACTGCATCTGCTCCATCAACTGCCGCCCGGAGCGGACCGAGAACAGAATCTGGATCAGGCTCGCCCGGATCAGCCGCTCCGGCGCAATCGAGGGACGGCCGAAGTCGGTGTAAAGCACCTCGAACTCGGCATCGAAGCTCGCCAGCGCCTCGTTCACCACCTGCCGGAGCTTGTGCAGCGGATGACGCGCGGGGATGCGGGCCTCCAGATCGACATAGCTGAACAGCGACCCGCTCGTCCCGTCCGTCCCCCGCATCATCAACCCCGCCGTTGCCGTGCAAAGGTGAAGCATGTTTCTCAAATCGCGTCGAGGACGGACTAATTCAGCAAGCTGCTAATGCGCAATCGGGCCATGATCAACAATCGCATCACTTTTGTGGCGATCCCCGAGCGAACAGTTTAGGCAGACCGTCCCGGTCACCACATTCGAACATGTAGGATGTCGAAGGCATTTTTAGCCTCCCCGGCTGTGCGATCCTGCGTAGCATGGGCTGCGAGAGCTTCGGAGCCGGGAGAGCGTCTGTGGAACAGGATTGAAGTGCTGCTTCTGGCAATGCAAGGCGGCCAAAGCGGGTCTGAAACCGGCCAGTCACACTACGAAGAAGACTGCGGCAACAGCCCGTCAACGAGTTGACGTGACGTCCACGCTCGTCTCCCTATCCCGATTATAGGCGACAGTCGTGTCAATTTCTTGACACTACTCGGGACCAAAGTCGAAAAACGAGATGTTTTTGATATTATCTTTCATTCAAGCCACAACTCAAGGAGTTTCTGTTGGGTCAATTTTCTTTAACCACTGCAAGCTGGTGAAAGACAGGCCAGAAACCGGGAAATAATCGGCTTGACGGATCACGAAAAGGTGCTCTACGTGGATGGGATGAGTTTTTATGGGTGAGAGCCAGCACGGAAACAACATGTTTCAATGCAGCTGGGCGGTAGCATGGGTCGGCGTGGCAAAGCGCACCATATTCGGAGTTGGCCGCCAACTTTTGTTCTTGAAATCGGTAGCCTTGTCTCCGGCACCCCCTGTCATGCTTCTTGGCTGCGATATATATGCCGGCGGTGCGGCGGCGAATGGCGGAAGGCCTCGTCGCCCGTCACGCGAGGGAGCCGGTGCCTTTCCTCTGGACCTTCACCCGGCGCTTCCGTGGCCGGAGGATTCGGCCATCACCCGTGCCGACATCCATGGCGCGGCGGAGTGGGAGGATATGGGTTCTGTTCTGCCCGCGCCGGCGGGCCGGCCGGATCTCGGCCCCGCCTTGCCGCCCCTGCCCGGCACCCGCGCCCCGGTCGCGGCGAACCTTCCCGGTGCGCCAGGCCGCCTGATCGTTCACACATAGGCCCGCCATGAGCAAGACCCCCGACGTTCCGACCTCTGAAGAATTCACCCGCACGCTCGGGCAGGTGACCTTCCTCCTGACGATCTCGCGCCCGCATCTCGAACGGCCCATCGCGCATATCCGCGACATGGTGATCGCGCCGCTGATGCTGAAGCAGGTGCGCGTCTTCCTGAGGGGCAGGCAGCCGGTCGCGGCGCTGTCCTGGGCCTATGCCTCCGACGAGATCCGCGAGCGGGTGGCGAAGCCGCCCTTCGTGATGGGCCTGCCCGACTGGCGGTCGGGCCCGCATGTGACCGTGGTCGAGGTGATCTCGCCCCTGCTCGCCCCTCAGATGTTCATCGACCAGTTCCTGGCGGACGCTCATGCCGCCCGGGACCGCGCATCCACGACCGGGAGACCGCAATGACATTTTACACCAGACAGACCCCCGCCGATGTTTTTGCCCCGATCCCGCCCGGCGCGGTTCCAATGCGCGGCGGGGCGCGGCGTCCGAGGTCAGTATTTTGCAATGATCCCTGCCGCTCAAATGAAGAAAATGCAGGCATTTGCCAGCCTCTCTATCGGAGGATATCCATGATGGACGTCAAAGAGCATGAAATCGGATGGTCGCCTTTGCGATCAACCGGCGTGGCGTGGACATATCTTCTGGCGTTCATGATGCTGATGGGGGCAGCAAATATGGCGCCCGCACAGGAACTGGCGGATCCTGCGGTTTGCCGGGACTATGTGGGAACTTCCCCAGAAACTTCAGGGATTAAATATTATGATACCGCCCCCTACTTGGGAGGGGAGCCATCGGCACGGTACATAACCTATTCGACAGACTATCTTTATAAACCTGTCTGGGTTCCTGTGCCACGGGAGGTTCCGGCGGATGCCGGGCTCTTCAAATTCAACTTCGTCACCGGGGGTTCCTATACCGAAAGACAGCAGGCGCACGGACAGCTTGAAGATGCCATACTTATACTCATTCATGGATATTCATATTCGCGTCCGGAATATGGGCTTGCGGCAGAAGCCGGATTTTATCCTATAGGTGAACCTCTGACCTGGCCGGATTTTACAGTGGGGCAGATAGCCTTTGCTTCGTTCCATACCATCAACGTGGTGATTCGGGAAGGCGAGGGTGCAACATCCCAAAAGGACATATTTGCCGAAATCAATGATGATGGCAGCATGAAATCACTGCTTAGCTGCAAACGGAAAGCAGGGGTGATTTTGTACCCTTCGTGTAATTTACGTGAGCAAGTCGACGGATGGCGAACTACCAGTAATTTTTTCCGAAGTCAGCTTCCGCATCTTGAAAAGATACGCCGCCGCAGAGACGACTTCATTCATTGCATTTCCGGGGAGGAATAGACATGTCCGACATGACACAAAGTGTACTTGAAATCCTCAAGGGCTTTGCGACGGCTGGAGATCGCGAGGGTTACTACAATTCCCTCGGGTCGCTTGGCGGCGAATTTGGTTCATATTCCCGTCTTGCGCTCGGGGTGGTTACCGGCGGCAATATGAGTGGTCGAAGCGCCAATGTCTTTCTTGTTGAAAAGGCACATAGCAAATATAATATATCTCTGGATGAGGCGGCTGTCCTCAAGATCAGCGTCGATCTGATGAATACCGATCTGGCGGCTCGTCAGGATGCTTTTCGGGAGGGGGATACCGGGCCGCTGAATTTTCGGGATATCCAGGCGTATCATGAGGTTGTGTTTAAAGATGCCGGCCTGGGTGTTGATGCATGGACTGCTTATGTCCCCCTTAAACTGGCCTACGAGCATCCTGACCTGTTCCAGGGCTGGATTATCAGCGCTTATATTTATGGCAAGGTGCAACATGGGGATTCTATCTTCAGCTCACAGAAATTACCCATTTTTGAGAGTGGCGCCGATGCGCAGCAGTATATGTGGGAGATGATGTTGAAGGCAGAGAACGACTGGCTCCTGTCTCCTGTCATTAATATTTTTGAGAGTGAATCCTTGTTGATGCTTGGCTTTGTCAGAATGGTCGCTATTGAAACGGGCGACCCAGACGCAAAAAAATGGGCAGATGACATAGACACAAGCCTATTAAGCCATTCAGCTTATATCGTCGGCAATCTTGGAAGTCCATTTTCGTCGAATGAGGCATCACGCTGCTTCCCTTCCGGCACGCTGATTTCAGCGCCGGGTGGTGATCGGCGCATTGAGACTGTTCTTCCCGGGGATATTGTTTTTTCCTATGACGGTTCGGCGGATGACGGCCGTGGCGCTTTGGTTCCGAAGCGTGTGGTGCGGCTGTTCCGGAACGAGACGGAGGAATGGCTGCGGCTCATGTGGCGCGAGGGGGATGGGGACCGCGAGCTGGTGGTGACGCCGGGGCATCATTTCCTCGATGCGAGGGGGCAATTCCGCCAGATCGACGCGATCATCGCCGATGCCGAGCCGACCGTGGTTCTGGCCGATGGCTCGCTGGCGCAGGTGCGCGCCGAGCGGATCGTCTGGTCCGCAGAGACAAGGCATATGTT
>JAIRJX010000044.1 GCA_031260425.1 Gemmobacter sp. | reverse complement strand
CGCGTGGTGCGCGATGCGGCCGCCCGCATGGCGACGATCCGCGAGGGCGTCGCCGCGCTGGCCGCCGCCGAGGGGCTGGAGGTCGTGCCCGATGAGGGGTTGCTGGCCGAAGTCGCCGGGCTGGTGGAATGGCCCGTGCCGCTGCTCGGCCGCATCGACGACGCCTTCATGGACCTGCCCGCCGAGGTCATGCGCACCTCCATGCGCGTGAACCAGCGCTACTTCGCACTGCGCAAGCCCGACGGCTCGGCCGCGCCGCGTTTCGCGCTGGTGGCGAACATCGCCGCGACGGATGGTGGCCGGGCGCTGGTCGCGGGCAATGAGCGCGTGCTGCGCGCCCGCCTCTCCGATGCGCGCTTCTTCTGGGACCAGGACCGCAAACAGAAGCTGGAGGATTTCCTCCCGAAGCTGGATGGCGTGGTCTTTCACGCGAAGCTCGGCACGCAGGGGCAGCGCGTGAAGCGGCTCACGCGGCTCGCGGGCGAGTTGGCTTCGCTGTTGGGTGCCTCTGTCGATCTGACGAGACGCGCGGCCTTGTTAGCCAAGGCGGATCTTGCCTCCGGCATGGTGGGGGAGTTTCCGGAACTCCAGGGCATCATGGGCGGCTACTACGCCCGCCTGCAGGGCGAGAGTCCGTACGTGGCCAATGCCATTGCGCAGCACTACCGGCCGCTGGGACCGGGCGATACCGTGCCGGTGGGCCCCGTGGCGATCACCGTGTCGCTGGCGGACAAGCTGTACCAGCTGGTGAGCTTCTTCGCGATGGGTGAGCGGCCAACCGGAAGCAGTGATCCGTTCGCGCTACGCCGCGCAGCACTTGGCGTCATCCGCACCCTGCGCGAAAATCGAATTCGGCTCGGGCTGGCAACACCACTAGCATTGGCGGCATCTGTTGCAATTGGTCAGATTCTTGAGACCGAGCGCCACGGAAAGGCGTTAGAAGAAGTGCGGCATCAGGACACGAATTTTAGTGATGATACTGCAGAGGAAGCATATATTGTCCCTTCTCACAACGCTGTAGCGAGCGATGTGCTGAACTTCCTTACCGACCGCCTTCGCGTCCAACTCCGCGCTGAAGGCGCGCGGCACGATCTGGTTGCCGCCAGCATCGGCCAGGACGACGACATCCTACGCATCCTTTCCCGAGCTGAAGCATTGAAAGGCCTCGTCGAATCCGAGGATGGGAAGAACCTGCTGGCCGCCTATAAGCGCGCCCAGAACATCCTGCGTATCGAGGATGAGAAGGATGGCCCGCACAGCGGACCCGTGGACGAATCCCTCCTCGCTTTGCCCGAGGAAAAGGCACTGAACGCCGCCCTCGCAATGGCCGAGGCCCAGGTGCGGCCCCTTCTCGCGGGTGAGAACTACGGCCCAGCCATGTCGGCGCTCGCCGCCCTCCGCCCGTCGGTCGACGCCTTCTTCGACCGGATCATGGTCAACGACCCCGAGCCTTTTTTACGCCGCAACCGTCTGCGACTCCTCTCACGTCTCCGCGTCGCCATGGATGCGGTGGGCGATCTCTCCAAGATCGAAGCCTAAAGGAAACCACGCATGACACAGTGGGTGTACAGCTTCGGCGCCGGCCACAACGAGGGTAGCGCCGGGATGCGGAACCTACTCGGCGGCAAGGGCGCCAACTTGGCCGAGATGGCCTCGATCGGCCTGCCTGTGCCCCCCGGATTCACCATCACCACCGAGGTCTGTACCTATTTCTACGACCATGGAAAGCAGTACCCCGCCGACCTCGACGGCGCGGTGTCGGCTGCGCTGGCCCGGGTGGAAGCCGCCGTCGGCCTGAAGTTCGGCGACACGGAGAAGCCGTTGCTCGTCTCCGTCCGCTCCGGCGCCCGCGTCTCCATGCCGGGCATGATGGACACCGTCCTGAACCTCGGCCTCAACGACCGGACGGTCGAGGGTCTGGCCAAGGCCAGCGGCGACGACCGCTTCGCCTGGGACAGCTACCGCCGCTTCATCCAGATGTACGGCTCGGTGGTGCTCGGCGTGGACCATCACCGCTTCGAGGAGATCATCGAGGATGTGAAGCTCGACCGTGGCGTCGCCGAGGATACGGCGCTCACCGCCGACGACTGGCGCGATGTCGCGATGGGCTTCAAGACCGTCGTCGCCGACGCCACTGGCGAGCCCTTCCCGCAGGATCCCAAGGCCCAGCTCTGGGGCGCGATCGGTGCCGTCTTCGGCTCCTGGATGAATGCCCGGGCCAGCACCTACCGCCGCCTGAACGACATCCCGGCGAGTTGGGGCACAGCGGTGAACGTCCAGGCCATGGTCTTCGGCAACATGGGCAACGACTGCGCCACCGGCGTCTGCTTCACCCGCGATCCCTCGACGGGCGAGAACATCTTCTACGGCGAGTATCTCGTGAACGCGCAGGGCGAGGATGTGGTGGCCGGCATCCGTACGCCGCAGCCCATGGCGAAGGTGCGCGCCAAGCCCGGCGAAAAGCCGATGGAAGAGGTGATGCCCGGCGCCTATGCCGAACTCGTCCGTGTCCGCTCCATCCTTGAGACGCACTACAAGGACATGCAGGACATCGAGTTCACGGTGCAGCAGAACAAGCTGTACATGCTGCAGACGCGCAACGGAAAGCGCACCGCCGCCGCCTCGCTCAAGATCGCCGTCGATATGTGCCGCGAGGGCCTGATCGACGAGGCCGAGGCCGTGACGCGCGTCGCCCCCGGCTCGCTCGACCAGCTCCTGCACCCGACGCTCGACCCCAAGGCAACCCGCAGGCTGCTGAGCAAGGGCCTGCCCGCCTCGCCGGGGGCGGCCTCGGGCGTGGTGGTCTTCACCTCCGACGAGGCTGAGATCCGCGCCCAGAAGGGCGAGAGCGTCATCCTGGTCCGCATCGAGACCAGCCCCGAGGACATCCATGGCATGCATGCCGCCCGCGGCATCCTCACGACGCGCGGCGGCATGACCAGCCATGCGGCGGTGGTGGCGCGCGGCATGGGCCGGCCCTGCGTCTCGGGCGCCGGCATGCTCAAGATCGATGCCGCCAAGGGCGAGATGATCGACCCACGCGGCCAGCGCGAATTCGCGGTGGCGGGGCTGGAACGCCTCCCCGCGTCCCCGCCGCGCATCCAGGTCGAGACGATCAATGACTACGGCGCGGTGGTCCCGGCGGCGGTCTCGCTGGCGAG
>JAIRJX010000333.1 GCA_031260425.1 Gemmobacter sp. | reverse complement strand
GCAACGTCAGCGCATCGGCATCGAGCACCACGGGCCGCCCGGATTGAAGCGCCTCCGCAACCAACCCGGCCTCCCGCGCGTCAAGGCCCAGGCCCGGCCCGAGACAGAGCGCGTTGATCCGCTCGTCTTCCAGCAGCGCCCTCAGCCCCGCCGCATCCGTCAACGGCCGGAGCATCACCGCATCGAGCCGCGCCGCATTCTCCGCCATCGCCTCGGGCGGGCAGGCCAGCGTCACCACCCCCGCCCCGATCCTGAGCGCCCCCCGCGCCGCCAGCCGCGCCGCGCCGCACCGGCCGGGCGGGCCGGAGAGGATCAGGGCATGGCCGTGGGAGTATTTGTGGCCGGCGCGCTTGCTCAGGCGCGCCGGCCACGCAGTGCTAAAGACGATGCCGTCCGGTTGCGGGACTTCCTCCAGACCAATATCGACGACGGCAAGCTTGCCGCAACATCCGTCGGCCGCAACATTCAACACATGCCCCAGCTTGGGGCGGTGGAAGGTAACAGTCAGATCTGCCGTGACGGCTCCAAACGGACGCCCTGCGCCACCCTCACCCAACACACGCCCGCTATCGGCACAGATGCCCGAGGGAATGTCGATCGCCACCGTGTGAAACGCGATGTCATAGAGATAATCATCCAGAAAGCCGAAGTCCTGCGTCAGGTAACCCGCATCCCCCAATGGATGCGACAAGCCGGTGCCGAAAAGCGCATCAACCAGCAGCAGATCACCCGAATACTTCATGGCATGGGGTGCCCGCTCCGCCAGATGCATCATGGCCGGGTCGAATTGTGCCTGCGCATAGATTGCCGCCTCAAGCCATCCCGTATGGTCCCCCTCATCGCCAGGAGGGACGACATGCACCCCACCCATGTCGCACCAGCGCCGATAATTTTCCGCCGCATCCGGCGGCAGGCGGGCCGGATCACCATAGACGAGGACATGCACTTCCCAGCCGCGCGCCCGCAGCAGCCGCGCCACCACGAAGCCGTCGCCGCCGTTATTGCCCGGCCCGCAGAGCACCACCGCCCGCAACGAGCGCTCCTCGCCGCCCCGCGCGAGGTCCGGCCATTCCGTGAAGACCGCATCGACCACGCCCTGCCCGGCGCGTTCCATCAGGTCCAGCCCGGTCACCATGCCGCTGTCGATGGCGGCCCGCTCGATGGCGCGCATCTGGGCGGCGGTCAGCAAGTCAGTCATCTTTCCGGCCCTTTCAGCTTCGCAAACTGCCCGCATTCGCGCCGATATGCACAAATTTTGTGCAATCCGCCGCTTTTCCCCGGCCCCGCTCTCCGCCCCCTCCCTGCAACGGTTGCCCGCAGGCCCGGAACATGGTCACTGGCACGCAAGGCCGGCACAGGCGAGGGAGCCCACCATGAAAAAGATCGAGGCGATCATCAAGCCCTTCAAGCTCGACGAGGTGAAGGAGGCGCTTCAGGAGGCGGGGATCCAGGGGCTTTCGGTCACCGAGGTCAAGGGTTTCGGCCGCCAGAAGGGCCATACCGAACTTTATCGCGGCGCCGAATATGTGGTGGATTTCCTGCCCAAGGTGAAGATCGAGGTCGTGCTGCCCGATGCCATGGTCGAGACCGCCATCGAGGCCATCATCCTGGCTGCCCGCACCGACAAGATCGGTGACGGCAAGATCTTCGTCTCGCCGGTCGAGCAGGCGATCCGTATCCGCACCGGCGAAAGCGGCGACGACGCACTCTGACGCACCACCCGAACCGCAAGCCCCCAACCGAAAGGCAGTCTGATGAGCACGATAGCGAAAGCTCTGAAACTGATGCAGGACGAGGAGGTCGAATATGTCGACCTCCGCTTCACTGATCCGAAAGGCAAGCTCCAGCATGTGACGCTGGTGGTGGATCTGGTCGACGAGGATTTCTTCGAGGAGGGCCTGATGTTCGACGGCTCCTCCATCGCCGGCTGGAAATCGGTCGACCAGTCCGACATGAAGCTGATCCCGGATGCAAGCTCGGTCTATATCGACCCGTTCTACGCCGAAAAGACCCTCTGCGTGCATTGCGACGTGGTGGAGCCCGACACCGGCGAGGCTTATGACCGCTGCCCGCGCCAGACCGCCAAGAAGGCCGAGGCCTATATGCGCTCCAGCGGTATCGGCGACACCGCCTATTTCGGCCCGGAGGCCGAGTTCTTCATCTTCGACGACGTGCGGTTTTCGGTGACGCCACAGAAGGTCTCGTTCCAGATCGACGCCGAAGCGGCGGCCTGGAATACCGACCGCGAGATGGAGGGCGGCAACCTCGCCCACCGCGCCGGCCACAAGGGCGGCTATTTCCCGGTCAACCCGGTGGACGAGGCGCAGGATCTGCGCAGCGAGATGCTGTCGACCATGAAGCGCATGGGCATGAAGGTCGACAAGCACCACCACGAGGTCGCGACCTGCCAGCACGAACTGGGCATGATCTTCGGCGGTCTGGTCGAACAGGCCGACAACATGCAGAAATACAAATACGTCATCCACAATGTCGCGGCCGCCTATGGCAAGACCGCCACCTTCATGCCGAAGCCGATGCGGGGCGACAGCGGCTCGGGGATGCATGTGAACATGTCGATCTGGCGCGACGGCAAGCCGCTTTTCGCCGGCGACAAATATGCCGATCTCAGCCAGGAGGCGCTGTGGTTCATCGGTGGGCTGCTGAAACACGCCAAGGCGCTGAACGCGCTCACCAACCCGTCGACCAACAGCTACAAGCGGCTGATCCCGGGTTTCGAGGCGCCGGTGCTGCGCGCCTATTCCGCCCGCAACCGCTCGGGCTGCGTGCGCATCCCGTGGACCGAGTCGCCCAAGGCCAAGCGCGTCGAGGCCCGCTTCCCCGATCCGGTCGCCAACCCCTATCTCGCCTTCGCCGCCCTGCTGATGGCCGGACTTGACGGTATCCGCCACAAGATCGACCCCGGCCCGGCCTCGGACAAGGATCTCTACGACCTGCCGCCGGAGGAGCTGGCCGAGATCCCCACAGTCTGCGGCTCGCTGCGCGAGGCGCTGGAGGAGCTGGAGAAGGACATGGACTTCCTGCTGGCCGGCGACGTGTTCACCCGGCCCTATCTGGAGGCCTATATCAGCCTGAAATGGGAAGAGGTCTATGCCTACGAGCATACCCCCCACCCGGTCGAATATCAGATGTATTACTCCTGCTGATCGCCGGGGAAGGCTCAGAAAGGGTGCCGGAAAGGCGCCCTTTCTTCCGGCAAAGACCCTTCATGCGAAGGGATAATCGGTATACCCCTTCTCGCCCCCGACATAAAAGGTCGCGGTATCGCAGGGGTTCAGGTCCAGCGCTCTGGCGAAACGCGCCGGCAGGTCGGGGTTCGCGATGAAGTCCCTGCCGAAGGCGCAGGCATCGGCCCGTCCGCTTTCGACCAGCGCCGCGCCGCTTTTGAGCGTCAGCCCCTCATTGGCGATGACAACTCCGCCGAAGGCTGCCTTGATGTCTCCCAGAATGCTGTCCGGCCCCTCATGCTCGCGCACGGCCAGAAAGGCGATGCCGCGTGCCGCCATCTCGCGCGCGACATGGGTAAACAGCGCCTTCGGGTCACTGTCGCCCATATCGTGACTGTCGCCGCGCGGCGACTGATGCAACCCGACGCGATCCGGCCCCCAGACTTCCGCCACCGCATCGATCACCTCGCCGACCAGCCGCGCGCGATTTTCGATGCTGCCACCATAGCGGTCGGTGCGCTTGTTGGTGCTGTCCTGCAGGAACTGATCCAACAGATACCCGTTCGCCCCGTGGACCTGAACCCCGTCGAAGCCTGCCGCCCTGGCATTCAGTGCTGCCTGCCGATAGGCCTTGATCACGCCCGGAATCTCATCGGTCTCCAGCGCGCGCGGGGTCACGTATTCCTGCTTCGGGCGCACCAGACTGACATGGCCCGCCGGTCGGATCGCGCTCGGCGCGACCGGCAATGCGCCGTCCAGAAACATCGGCGCCGAAATGCGCCCGACATGCCAGAGCTGGCCGAAGATCACGCCGCCCGCCTGATGCACCGCATCGGTGACGCCCCGCCAACCGGCGACCTGTGCCTCGTTCCACAGACCCGGCGTGCCCGCATAACCAACCCCCATCGGCGTAACCGAGATCGCCTCGCTCAGGATCATCCCCGCTCCGGCGCGCTGGCGATAATATTCCGCGACCAGCGCATCCGGCACACGCGCCTCATCGCAACGACTGCGGGTCAACGGCGCCATGACGATTCGGTTCTTCAATCTCAGGGGCCCCAATTCCAACGGATCGAAAAGTGTGAGCATCAACGACTCCTTGTTTTGCCGGTATACGGATTGCGCGCCCGGTGGACGAGCAATCCATGGGAGCTTCGCGATACGCCTCTCAACCCGTTCCCGCGCCATGTCGGGCACCTGTGCATGTCGGATATGGAACCGCCGCTCCAGGATCGCGGGCCCACCAGCCGCTCGATCACCGAGACCTTCCTCTCGCGCCCCGTCATCAGCCGGACGATCTCGCCCAGGATCTCGGCCACCGTCTTGCCCGCGATCGGATCGGCCAGCCGCCGTTACCATCACGCACCATCGCACGCCCCCTTTCGTCACCAGATAGCCCTGCGGGCTTTGCCCGCGTCAAGCGGTCTCCGGCTCACCAGCCGCTGCACGCCACGTGGACCGTCCGTTTGTCACCCCCTCGACCCGGCCCGGTGTGAGGACCCTTCCCCTGCCCGGAACAAGGCACGGCACGTGCCGCCGGGCAGCACCCGGCCACCCTCTGGCGGGCGCTTGCGCGGGATCGAGCATGCGCGGAGGGGTCACCATAAAGTGCAGACCACAACCGTCTCGGCGACCACCCCCGCCCATGATATGAGAGGTCGGTGGAACGCGGGTTGCTCCCGGCCGCCTCACGCGCCGCAGATGGACACCGATCCGGCCCGGTCGAGGCGCGAATGCCGATCCGCACGGCAAAACCCGCTACCGTCTTCGCGCTTGCGGCTCGGCCCCGGTTTCCGGCACAAGGGGCTGACCGCCTCAGACCGGAGATCGCAGATGCCGCTTCGCCCCGCCCTTCTCCTCCTCGCTGCCGCCCTGCTCACCGGCTGCGCCGAAAGCCACCCCGCCCCGAGCCAGCCGCAGAGCCGATGGACCGGCATGGCCAACCCCGCCAGCCGCTATTGCGCCGACCGGGGCGGCAGGCTGGAGATCCGCACCGAACAGGCGGGACAGGCCGGGTATTGCCACCTCCCCGACGGCTCGGTGATCGAGGAATGGCAACTCTACCGCGGCCAGAACAGCCTCTGACCGCCCGTTGCTTCTTCCTGCCGGACGATGGGAAAAGCCACGCATCGGCTTCACCTGTTCCCAGAAAATGAACAAGAGAATGCTTTCCCCGTTTTCTGTCTGAAAATATCCTCGGGGGAAGGCCCGGAGGGCCGTTGGGGGCGGATACCCCCGTGACATTTCCGCCCCCGCGCCGACAAGGGGTTGCGCCGCACCTTGCACGGCGGTTCTCGGGGCCGAACGCTCTGCCCCTGAACGGGGCCGGCACCGCCTTGATCCGCGGGGCGGGAGCGTCTATGCGCTCGCTCAAACCCCGCCGCTACAGGCCCGCAACCGAAAGGCCCGCCGATGATCCCGCGCTATTCCCGCCCCGACATGGTCGCCATCTGGTCGCCTGAGACCCGTTTTCGCATCTGGTTCGAGATCGAGGCCCATGCCTGCGACGCACAAGCGGCCCTCGGCGTGATTCCGAAGGCGAATGCCGAAGCAGTCTGGCGCGCGCGCGACGTGGAATTCGACGTGGCCCGCATTGACGCGATCGAGGCGGTGACCCGGCATGACGTGATCGCCTTCCTTACCCATCTGGCCGAGATCGTGGGCCAGGACGAGGCGCGCTTCGTCCATCAGGGCATGACTTCTTCCGACGTGCTGGACACCACACTGAACATCCAGCTTGTGCGTGCCGGCGACCTGCTGCTGGCGGCCATGGACCGGGTGCTGGCCGCGCTGCGCGCCCGCGCGCACGAGCACAAGGACACCATCCGCATCGGCCGCAGCCACGGTATCCATGCCGAGCCGACCACGATGGGCCTGACCTTTGCCCGCTTTTTCGCCGAAATGGACCGCGGCCGCCGTCGCCTGCTTGCCGCGCGCGACGAAATCCGCACCGGCGCCATCTCCGGCGCCGTCGGCACCTTCGCCAATATCGACCCGCGCGTCGAAGAATATGTCTGCGGGAAGCTGGGCCTGATCCCGGAGCCGATCTCCACCCAGATCATCCCGCGCGACCGTCACGCCATGTTCTTCGCCACGCTCGGCGTCATCGCTTCCTCGATCGAGAATATCGCTATCGAGATCCGCCACATGCAGCGCACCGAGGTTCTGGAGGCCGAGGAATATTTCGCACCGGGGCAGAAGGGTTCCTCCGCCATGCCGCACAAGCGAAACCCGGTGCTGAGCGAGAACCTGACCGGACTTGCCCGCCTCGTGCGCATGTCGGTAGTGCCGGCACTGGAGAATGTGGCGCTCTGGCACGAGCGCGACATCTCGCACAGCTCGGTTGAGCGCGGCATCGGCCCCGATACCACGATCACGCTGGATTTCGCGCTGCACCGCCTTGCCGGGCTGATCGAAAAGCTGGTGATCTACCCCGAGAACATGTTGAGGAATCTCAACAAGTTCAACGGCCTGGTCATGAGCCAGCGCGTCCTTCTGGCGCTCACCCAGGCCGGCGTGAGCCGCGAGGACGCCTATCGTCTCGTGCAGCGGAACGCGATGAAGGTCTGGGAGCGGGGCGCCGATTTCAAGACCGAACTGCTGGCCGACCCCGAGGTGACGGCAGCGCTTTCCGCCGCCGAGATCGAGGAGAAGTTCGACCTCGGCTATCACACCAGGCATGTCGACACGATCTTCGCCCGCGTTTTCGGCGCATGACGGCGCAGGCGGGCGTTTTATCGTCCGACAGGCCGCAAATCGCCCTCTGGTCGCGGCGTTTCATGCTATCATCGCCCGACAGGGATCGATCTGACAGGACCGGCCCGTGCGGATCGAAAGGAGACCGTGATGACCCG
>JAIRJX010000321.1 GCA_031260425.1 Gemmobacter sp. | reverse complement strand
ATGCAGTTCCTTCACGCCGGCACGGGCGAGGATGTGATGCGCGAGATACCCCCAACCGGCGCCGAGATCGACGACGCGCGAGGGCAGCTTGGCCGGCAATGCCGCGGCAAGCAGCGCCGAGCCGCGATCCGGCCCGTTCGCCGAGAAGACGCCAGGCAGGGTGACGAAGCCCTCTATCCGGGTCTCTTCCGCCTGCCAGTCGGGCAGGGCGGCAGCGGGAAAGGCGAAGATCCTGCCATGCGCCTTGGCGATGGCCTCACCCACCGGTGCGCGAGCGCGCAGATCCTTCAGCATGGCGTCGATGCCGTCGGTCTTTTGTCCGTCCACTGCGACCGGCGCGCCGGCAGGCAGGGCAGCGCAGGCGGCGGCGATCAGGGCGCGCCCCTCGGCCCGGGCGCGGGGCAGGCAGACGAGGGCCGCCGTGGCGCCATCGGGCATTTCCGTTGCTACCTCATAGCCTGTCGCGCGGAAATGATCGTGATCGGGGCGAAAGCCGGTGATCACCGCCACCCTGCTCTTCGGCAGCATCGAGAGGTCATCCCCCGCGCGCGGCCGCAGCACCGCGATACGCCCGGTCTGCGGCAGAACAAAAGCGCCGCTGTCGAGCGCAAGGGCGATGCGGGCGGCGCGCATGTCGGCTCCGCTATTCCTTTTCCATCGTGCATTGCAACGGATGCTGGTGGCGGCGCGCGAAATCCATTACCTGCGCTACCTTGGTTTCCGCCACCTCGAAAGAGAACACGCCGACCACGGCGAGGCCCTTCTTGTGGACGGTCAGCATGATCTCGAAGGCCTGTGCGTGATTCATGCCGAAGAACCGCTCCAGAATATGCACCACGAATTCCATGGGGGTGAAGTCGTCGTTCAGGAGCAGCACCTTGTAGAGCGGCGGGCGCTGCGTCTTGCTGTGCGTCTTCGTCAGGATCGAGGCGTCCGATCCATTCCCGTTCTCGCCGTCGGTCATCTTCAGCGGCATCAGGGGCAAGGGCGCTCTCCGGGTCATGGCGGCGGGGCTTCGGGAATCGTGCGGGCCGATGGATATAGTATAGCGTGGTGATGTGCCGCGAAAAGGGGCTGGCGGTCCGGGCGGGTTTGCGGCACCCTTCGCTCCCATGACCCACCCCGCCTTCATCGGTTTTGACGCCGACGACACGCTTTGGCAGAACGAGAGCTTCTTTCGCCTGACGCAGGATCGGTTCGAGACGCTGCTTGCCGATCATGCCGACCCCGGGCACCTGCACGAGCGCCTTCTGGCGGCCGAGCGGCGCAATGTCGGGCATTACGGCTTCGGGGTGAAGGGGTTCGTGCTGTCGATGATCGAGACCGCAATCGAGGTGACGGAGGGGCGTGTCGCGGCCCCCGTCATCGCCGAGCTGATCGCGGCGGGGCAGGAGATGCTCGCGCATCCGATCGAACTCCTGCCTCATGCACGCGCTGCGGTCGCGGCGGCATCGGTGGCCGGGTTCCGCGTCGTGCTCATCACCAAGGGCGACCTGCTGGACCAGGAGCGCAAGCTTGCCCAATCGGGCCTTGGCGATCTGTTCGATGCGGTGGAGATCGTGTCGGACAAGACGCCCGCCATCTATGCAAGGCTGTTCGCCCGCCATGGCGTGGCTCCCGAGACCGCCATGATGGTGGGCAATTCGCTGAAATCCGATGTGCTGCCGGTGATCGAGACCGGCGGCTACGGCGTGCATGTGCCGCACCGACTGACCTGGGCGCTGGAACATGCCGAGCCGCCGCAGGGCCATGCGCGGTTCTTCGCACTTGCCGATCTCTCCGGCCTTGGGCCACTTCTGGCCGGGATGCCGGCATGATCCGGCGCCGGCAGATCTGGTGGTTGACGGCACCGGCGCGACGACATATGCCAAAGGTTAATATATAACGGTAGCAAAGTCATTGAAATTCAGGGGTTTTCGGCAAGGATCGGCTGTGCTACCCTGACGTGTAAGATCCGTCTGAAGACGGGCGCATGAGGCAGTAAGTTCAAGACGGCAAGGGACAGCGACATGGTTTCGCGACTTGGGCAATATGTCCGCAGTTTCTCATTGCTCGCCACATTCATCGTGGTTGCGGCCTGCGCGATCGTTCGGCCGACTCCCAGCGGCGCGGCGCCCTATGCCGCCTATGTGATGGATGCACGCACCGGCGAGACGCTTTATGCCGAAAATGCCGATACCCGGCTGCATCCGGCCTCGCTGACCAAGATGATGACGCTCTATATCGCCTTCGGAGCGATCGAGCGTGGCGAGATCAGCCTTGATACCATGGTGAAGGTGTCGAAGAATGCTGCCAATCAGCCGCCCTCGCGGCTGGGGCTGAAGCCGGGGCAGAAGATCGCGCTGCGTCACCTGATCCGCGCCGCCGCGATCAAGTCGGCCAATGATGCCGCCGCCGCCATCGGCGATGCGCTGTCGGGCGATCAGGAAACCTTCGCCAAGCGGATGAACCGCACGGCCAAGGCCATCGGCATGACCAATACCACCTTCATGAACGCCAATGGCCTGACCGCGAAGGGGCATTTGTCGACCACACGCGACATGTCGACGCTCGGTCGGCGGCTGTTCTACGACTTTCCGCAGTATTACAACATCTTCTCGCGGCGTGAGACCGACGCGGGGGTGAGCGACGTGCTCTCCACCAATCGCAAGTTCCTTGACATGTACAAGGGGGCCGATGGGATCAAGACCGGCTTCACCAATGCCGCGGGCTTCAATCTGACTGCTTCGGCAGAGCGGAACGGGGTGCGGATCATTGCCACCATTTTCGGGGGCACTTCGACTGCGCAGCGCAATGCCAAAATGGCGGAACTGCTGGATCTGGGCTTCGCCACGGCGAAGCGCGGTGTCAAGACGGTGCCGCCGGCGCCGGTTCCGGCCCCTGTGGCCGAGGAGTCCGCTCCGGTCCCCGCACTGGTCGCCGAGGGCGGCACGCCGGATCCGGGGACGGTGCGGATAAGCAGCGTGGTCGGCAAATCGCTGCTTCCGAGGCGGCGTCCGGCTGCGGGATCCGCGGCGGAGGTCGTGGTGGCGGAAGCCGAAACCGATGCCATGGCCGAGATGATCGCGGCCGAGGTCGCGGTGGCGGCGATGCAGGATGATATCGTGGGTGCGCTGGCCGAGGCGGCGGGCGCTGCCCCCGAATTGCAGTTTGCCGAGGCTGCGCAGGAACTGGTGGTCGCCGATGACAGCATGATGAGGCTGGCCACGGTGGCGGCTCCGGCCGCACGGCCCGCCGCACAGCCGGAACATGTGCCCACGGTGATCCACACTGCCACCCCGCCCGAGGGAGAACAGATCGCGATGGTCGCGCCGGAACCCACTCCGGTTGAGGTGGTGACGCGGATCTCGGCCTCGGGCGGGCGGCATTGGGGGGTGAATATCGGCCGTTTCGCCAGCCGCATGGCGGCGGAGCGTGCGCTGATGCAGACCATGCTGTCGGAAAGCGCCACGCTGGAAACCGGGCTGCGCAAGATCGTGCAGCGCTCGAGCGGATATGATGCGAATTTCCTGGGGCTGAGCCAGAAGCAGGCGGAGCTGGCCTGTCTGCGGTTGCAGGCGCGCGGCACTCAATGCTTCACCATCGGGCCGTGACCCGCAGGCGGTGACAGGGCAGGGCTTGTGGAGGGGGAAACCTCGGGCAGGGCCGGCCCCTGCCTCTGCAGGCCGTCCACTTCTTACCCCGGGGAACTGGCCCTGACGACCCCGAGCCTGCTGCCGGCCGGAAAAAAGATCAGGCGGCGCGTTGCAGCAGGCGGGCGGCGTGACGGGCGATGCGGATGCAGCCCTCTGCCGTCGCGGCATCAGGCTGGGTGAGCGCGAAGCGCAGCCAGCCCGAGAGTGCCGCGCCGAAGCTTTCGCCGGGCATGACCGCGACCCGCTCATGCTCAAGCAGCGAAGCGGCGAAGGCTTCGCCGGAATGGCCGGTTTCGCGCACGTCGATGAGGGCGAACATACCGGCATCGGGGCGATGGACACGCAGTCCGGACATGCCGTGCAGCCGTTCATGCAGCATGTCGGCACGGGCCCGGAAACGTGCCGCCATGCCGGGGGCGACGGCAGAGGGGCGGCTGACCGCCTGCGCCGTCATGTCGGCGATGAAGGGCTGGTTGCCGAAGAGCAGGGTTTCAGAGAGCGGCAGCAGCCGGGTGCAGAACTCGGCCGGGCCCACGCACCAGCCGGAGCGGAAGCCGGGTGCGGCATGGGATTTCGAGATCGAGGTGCAGGCGATGGTTCGCTCGGCCAGCTCCGGCAGGTCGAGCGGCGAGGCGAAGCGGATGCCCTCGAAGACCAGATCCTCATAGACCTCGTCCGAAACGATCCAGAGATCATGGGCGCGGGCAATCTCGCCGATGGCGGCGAGATCGGCCCGGCTCAGCACCGCGCCGGTCGGATTGTGCGGGGTGTTGAGCAGCAGGACGCGGCTGCGGGGGGTGACGGCGGCGGCGATGTCGGCCGGGTCGATGCGAAACCCGCGTTCCGGGCGCAGGATGACCGGAACCGGGGTTGCGCCGGTGGCGCGGATCAGCCCTTCATAGGTGGCATACATCGGATCGCCGGTGATCACCTCGCAACCCGCCTCGACGAGACCGGTCAGCACGGCGTAGAGCGTGGTCTGGGTGCCGGGGAAACACATCACGTTCTCCGGCCCGAAAGGACGGCCGCGCCGGAGGGAATAGCGCGCGGCAAGCGCCTGCAGCAGGCCGGGCTCGCCCCGGCCGTTGGAATAGCCGGTGCGCCCGGCGAGCAGGGCACGGGTGGCGGTTTCGGCCAGATCCGGCGGGCAGGGCACATCGGGTTCGCCGATGGTGAATTCCAGCACCGCGACACCTTCGGCCGCCATGGCACGGGCGCGGGCGTGGATCGACCATTTCGCACCGCCCAGTCCGGCAAGGCGTTCGGTGACCGAGGCGTATTTCATGGCGCGATGTCCTGTATTGCGGGGGCGGTCAGCACGACGCCGAGAACGGCGCCCGCCGCCTCCAGCCCGATTCGTTCCAGTTCGCCCCCGGCGAAGGCCGAGGGCAGGGCGCAGCCTTCCAGCCACAACCCGTCGATGATGGCATTGCAGGCGATGGCATGCTGGCGGCAGCGGTCAGGCGCCATGCCGGGCAGGGCGGCGATCAGTTGCTCCAGCAGGTCGCGATAGCCAAGATAGGTCTCGGCATGGATTGCCGCCATCGCCGGATCGCGCCGCACCTGATGGATGAACCCGGCCCAGAGCCCCATCCGCTGCGGATCGACCACCGGCGGACGCAGCGCGGCCGCGACGAAGGCGGAGAGCCGGGCGAGCGGATCACGCGGTGCCGCCTCGAGCACCGCCGCGTTGTCGCCGCTGAGCGCGGTCATGACCGCGCGATAGGCGGCGCGCGTCAGGTCTTCCTTGCTGGCGAAATAGTGTCGGATCAGCCCCGGCGTCACCCCGGCGCGCTCGGCGATGGCACGCACCGTGGCGCCACCCGGCCCGCCTTCGGCGATCAGTTCAAGCGCCGCGACGATCAGCGCATCGCGTCGCCGTTCCTCGCCCTCCCGCCGGAATTTCCGCCTCTCGCCGCTCATGCCGTCCTCAATTATACACTTGCATAATTACATCGCTGCGGTCTTACTGCAATGCATGAGTGCAGCAACCAGCGGTGGAGGCCGGATGAGCGGCAGCAGGGCAGGCGCATCGGAGGCTATCCGCGTCGAGGGGCTGCGCAAGTCTTTTGGCGCACACGAGGTGCTGAAGGGCGTATCTCTGACTGCCCATGAGGGCGACGTGGTGGCGATCATCGGCGGCTCCGGCTCCGGCAAATCCACTATGCTGCGCTGCATAAACTTCCTGGAAACGCCAAGCGCCGGACGCATCGTGATCGGCGGCGAGGAAGTGGCGATGCGGGCCGATGGCAGCGTGGCCGACCGCCGCCAGATCGAGCGCTTGCGCCAGAGCCTGGGCATGGTGTTCCAGCAGTTCAACCTCTGGACCCATCGCACCATCCTGGAAAACCTGGTCGAGGTGCCGGTGCATGTGCTGCATCAGCCGCGCGCCGAGGCCGAGGCTCGGGCGCAGCGCTTGCTCGCGCGGGTCGGGCTGGCCGAGAAGGCCGATGCCTATCCCGCCTTCCTCTCCGGCGGTCAGCAGCAGCGCGCCGCCATCGCGCGGGCGCTCTGCATGGAGCCGCGCGCCATGCTGTTCGACGAACCGACCTCGGCGCTTGATCCCGAACTGGTGGGCGAGGTGCTGGCGGTGATCCGCGATCTGGCAGCAGAGGGGCGCACGATGATCCTCGTCACTCATGAGATGAAGTTCGCCCGCGAGGTGGCGAGCCATGTGATCTATCTGCATAACGGTGTGGTCGAGGAAGAAGGCCCGCCCGACGCCCTGTTCGGAGCGCCGAAAAGCGAGCGGCTGAAGCAATTTCTTAAAAGTGTGGGCTAACCCACTGCCGATAAACAGAAGAGGTACGAAAATGAAGAAACTTGCCCTGACCCTTGCGGCAGCGCTCATGATGTCCGGTGCGGCCATGGCCGAGACGGTGAAGGTGGGCATCGCCGCCGAGCCCTACCCGCCCTTCGCCTCGCCCGATGCCTCGGGCAACTGGACGGGCTGGGAGGTCGAGATGATCGGTGCCGTCTGCAAGGCTGCCGAACTGGATTGCGTGGTCACCCCCGTTGCCTGGGACGGCATCATCCCCGCACTGAATTCTGGCCAGATCGACGCCATCATGGCTTCGATGTCGGTGACTGAAGAGCGTCTGAAGGCCATCGACTTCTCGGATGTCTACTACAACACCCCTACCATGATCGCTGGCCCGAAAGGCGTGGAGATGACCGCCGATGCCGCAGGCATGACGGGCAAGATCATCGGGGTGCAGGTCTCGACCATCCACGAGGCCTATGCGCAGAAGCACTTCAAGGACGTGGCCGCCGAGATCAAGATCTACCAGACGCAGGACGAGGCCAACCAGGATCTGGTCGCGGGCCGGATTGATGCGACGCAGGCCGATTCCATCGCGCTTGACGCCTTTGTCGATTCGCCAGATGGCGCGGCCTGCTGCGAACTGAAGGGCACGGTGCCGGACGATCCGGAGGTTCTGGGCCTTGGCGTCGGTGTCGGTCTGCGCAAGGGCGATGACGCGCTGAAGGCGAAGTTCAATGCAGGCATCGCCAAGGTGCTGGCTGACGGCACCCATGCCGAGATCTCGAAGAAATACTTCAAGTCCTCGATCTACGGCGGCTGACCTGTGGAGACCCTGGCCGGGGCCGCTGCCGCGGCCTCCACGCTCGAACTTTTGCAGCTTTCGCCTCCCGGATGGGGGGCGAATTTGTTGCAGGGCCTGTGGAATTCGATCCTGATCGCCTGTGGTGCCTTCGCGCTGGGTCTGGGTCTTGGAACGCTGGGTGCCTTCGGCAAGCTTTATGGCGGGCTGATCACGCGTGATCTGCTGGCGATCTACACCACCGTCGTGCGGGCGGTGCCGGAACTGGTGCTGATCCTGATCCTTTACTATGCGGTGACCGACGCGGTGAACCAGACACTGATCGCCGTCGGCTATGGCCGTATCCAGATCTCGGGTCTCGCGGCCGGAATCGCGGTGCTCGGCGTGGTGCAGGGCGCCTATGCGACCGAGGTTCTGCGCGGCGCCATCCAGGCGGTGCCGGCCGGCCAGATCGAGGCGGCGCGCGCCATGGGGATGCCGCCCGCGTTGCTGGCGCGGCGGGTGACGCTGCCCTTGATGCTGTCCAACGCATTGCCCGGGCTGGCCAATCTCTGGCTGATCGCCACCAAGGATACCGCCCTTCTGGCCGTGGTGGGCTTTGGTGAGTTGACCCAGCAGACCCGGCAGGCCGCCGGCGCGACCAAGGCCTATTTCACCTTCTTCATCGCGGCGGGGATGCTTTACCTGATCCTGTCCATCGGCTCGGGTTGGCTGTTCGCCAAGGCAGAGCATCGGGCGAGGCGCGGATTGCCGGAGGTGCGGGGATGAGGAATTTCTGGCTTCCGCATCGCATCGTGATGGCGGCGCTGGGGGTGGCCGTTCTGATCTGGTGCGTGCTGACCTTGCGCTGGGATTGGCTGCCCAACTATCTGGGGCTGGCCGCGATGGGGATCTGGCGCACCATCTGGCTGCTCGTGCTGTCGCTGGTGCTGGGCATGATGCTGGCCATCCCGCTTGGTCTGGCGCAGGCGGCGGGGCCGCGCTGGCTGGCCTGGCCCGCGCGCGGCTTCTGCACGGTGATCCGGGGCACGCCGCTGCTTTTGCAGCTATGGCTGCTTTATTATGGCCTCGGTTCACTTTTTCCCACCATTCCCTGGATCCGGCAGAGCGATCTCTGGCCGATCCTGCGGCAGGCCTGGCCCTACGGGCTGCTGGCGCTGACACTGAGCTTCGCGGGCTATGAAGGCGAGGTGATGCGCGGCGCCTTCCGCGGCGTGGTGAAAGGCCAGATCGAGGCGGCGACGGCGATGGGGATGCCGCGCCTGACGCTCTTGCGCCGGATCTGGCTGCCGCAGGCGCTGCACCGCGCCCTGCCGACGCTGGGGGGCGAGACGGTGCTGCAACTGAAGGCGACGCCGCTCGTCGCCACCATCACGGTGGTCGACATCTACGCCGTCGCCGGCCGGGTCCGGCAGGATACCTTCATCACCTACGAGCCGCTCCTGCTGCTCGCCGTGGTCTATATGGCGATCACCGGCATCATCGTGCTGCTGTTTCGCCATTTCGAACGCCGCCTCCCCTCGCGCGTGGCCTGAGAGGGGGCGGGGGCGATCCCTGCGGTCCGTGCCGGCGGTCGGGCGTCGCCCGGGCCGCTTGTACGGCTGTTCCGGGTGGGGAAGGGCTCAGGCGGGGTTCGGGCCTGTTGCTTCCACCCCGGGACAACGGGGCAGGGCCTGGTTGCCCGCATTCCGCGCCGGTTCAGGGAGAGCCGCCTGCCGCGACGGCCATTGATGCCGCACGGGATTTCTGCGCAGAAGGGGCGGGACAGTCAGGAAAGCCCGATGACCGAGACCCGCCGCACCGTCCGCCTGAAACCAAAAACCGAAGCCCGCGCCATCCGCCACGGCTTCCCCTGGGTCTACGCCGACGAGCTGGTGACCGACCGGCGCACGCAAGCCCTGGCCCCGGGCGCGCTGGCGGTGCTGGAGGATGGCGAGCGGCGGATGCTGGGGCTGGTCACCGTCAACATGCGCTCGAAGATCATCGCAAGGATGCTTGACCGTGATCCGGAGGCGGTGATCAATGAGGATTGGTTCACTGCCCGGCTGGCGCGCGCGCTTACCCTGCGCGAGCGGCTGTTCGACGCACCGTTCTACCGGCTGGTCCATGCCGAAGCCGACGGGCTGCCCGGTGTGGTGATAGACCGCTTCGGCGATGCGGCGGTGATCCAGCCGAATGCCGCCTGGGCCGAGGATCACATCGGCCCCCTCACCGACGCGCTGCGCCGGGTGACCGGGGTGACGAGTGTCATCAAGAAC
>JAIRJX010000281.1 GCA_031260425.1 Gemmobacter sp. | reverse complement strand
CCGGAAATGTTGGAGAGAGTGCTATGGAAACAGCAATCAAAAAGCTGTTCGACAGATATGAAAGTTGCTTCGGCAAAGCCCTCGCCGGCGAAACCGGCATGGAGGAGGTCGTGGCACTTTATGCAACGGAGATGATCGGCGCTTCGCCCCTAGGGGTGCGGTCGGGCAGGAATGATGCACAGTTCCGGCAGATGATGGCGCAAGGTTACGCGCATTACCGCGCCATAGGCACCCGCGGAATGCGGATTCGGCATCTGCGACTATCCGCGATCGACGCGTATCATTGCCTCGCCCATGTCGGCTGGGCGGCGACCTATGCCCGCGACGATCTGCCCGAGACGACGGTGGAGTTCGAGGTCCACTACCTTGTACAGGTGCTGGCGGGCGAAGCGAAGGTCTTCGGCTGGGTGTCGGGCGACGAGCAGGCGGAGCTACGCCGGCACGGGATTATCTGACTGAAGAGGCGGGGATGTCGGGAGCTTCGCCCGGCCTTCGGGCAGGAGCGGCATCGACGAACCCGGCGCCGCCAAGGCTGCGTATCGACGTCGCCCGAGCTTCCCGCGTGAACACCCTTCCGCCGCCTGGAACAAGGAGCGTAGGCGCCGTCGAACGGCACCAGACCACCCTTGGCGGGCGTTTTGGGAATACCTGCGCGGGGATCGGGCATAGGCGCGATTGCATCATGAAGCGATGACTATAACCGTTTCGGCGCCCATCCGCAGTCGGGTCAGCCCTTCCGTTGCGCGGGAGACTGAAGGCGGGAGCAGGGGGTTCCAAGGTCCACACGCCGTGTAAGCCTCGCCGGGCCCGGAACCAAGGCGCGGGACGCGCAGCCGAGCCAGATGATGGGACGCTTGCGGGTTCCTGCGACCAATTCCCGCGCTATGCTGTCCTCCAAGGTTCGATTCGCGCGGAGGAAGCAGATGCGTCTTTATCATTCCCCGGCCTCGCCCTATGTGCGCAAGGTCATGGTGGTGCTGCACGAAACCGGGCTGCTGCCGCAGGTAGCGCTGGTGCCGGTCGCCGGAACCCCGGTCGCGCCGGACGCCGCCATCGTCAGCAGCAACCCGCTGGGCAAGATCCCGGCGCTGGAGACCGGCACGGGCGAGGTGCTCTATGACAGCCGGGTGATCTGCCGCTGGCTTGACGAACGGGCGGGGGCGGGGCTTTACCCTCCGGGTGACCGACTCTGGCAGGTGCTCACGCTGGAGGCGACGGCGGACGGCATCCTCGATGCGGCGCTGCTCATGGTCTATGAATGGCGAATCCGCCCCGAGCAGAACCGCCACACACCCTGGGTGGAAGGGCAATGGAGCAAGATCGCCCGTGCTCTCGACGCCTTGGAAAGCCGCTGGATGAACCATCTGAACGGCCCGCTCGATGCCGGCCAGATCGGCATCGGTGCGGCACTGGGCTATCTTGATTTTCGCCTTTCCGACCGGCAATGGCGTGCGGCGCATCCGCACCTGGCAGCCTGGGAGGCGGAATTCTCCGCCCGCCCTTCGATGCAGGCAACCCGTCCGCCGTCGGCCTGACATGGTGGGGCTGGCGGTCGGGCCGGGGCGCGCCTTCGCGGCCACACCGCGACAAAAGCCGCGATTCCCATGGCCTGCGCGCCTTTGACCGCTGGACGCGGCGGAGGCGCTTGGCTAAAACCCGCCCATCAAGGCTGCGGGAAACCGTCGTCCGGATCATGCATGGGCCGCAATGAGGCGGCCTTTGAGTAGGGAGAAGATCTCGTGTCCCACGCAGAAGATCACGCAGGCACCCGCAGGGATTTCCTGTATTACGCCACGGCCGGGGCCGGGGCCGTGGCTACCGGCGCCGCCGTGTGGCCGCTTATCAACCAGATGAACGCCTCCGCCGATGTGCGCGCCCTTGCCTCGATCCATGTCGATGTCTCAGCCGTCGCCGTGGGATCGCAGCTTACCGTGAAATGGCGCGGCAAGCCGGTCTTCATCCGCCGCCGCACCCCGGAGGAGATCGAGGCCGCGCGCGGCGTGCCGCTTTCCGACCTCATCGACACCGGGAGCGAGAACGCCAACAAGCCCGGTACCGACGCCGCTGACGCCAACCGCACGCTGGACGAGGCGGGCGAGTGGCTGGTGATGCTCGGGGTCTGCACCCATCTCGGCTGCGTGCCGCTCGGCAATGGCGCGGGCGAGTTCGGCGGCTGGTTCTGCCCCTGCCACGGCTCGCACTATGATACGGCGGGCCGCATCCGCAAAGGGCCTGCGCCGCGCAACCTTGAAGTGCCGCAAGCGCAGTTCACCGACGAAACCACTATCCTGCTGGGCTGAGGGAGAGAAACATGGCCGGTATTCCGCACGACCATTACGAGCCTCGCACGGGCTTCGAGAAGTGGCTGCACGCGCGCCTTCCCATCGTGGCGCTCGCCTATGACACGCTGATGATCCCCACGCCCAGGAACCTCAACTGGATGTGGATCTGGGGCATCGTCCTGACCTTCTGCCTTGCGTTGCAGATCGTCACCGGCATCGTGCTGGTGATGCATTACACGCCGCATGTCGACATGGCCTTCGCCTCGGTTGAACATATCATGCGCAACGTGAACGGCGGCTGGGCGATCCGCTATCTTCATGCGAACGGCGCCTCGCTGTTCTTCCTTGCCGTCTATCTCCACATCTTCCGCGGTCTCTACTACGGCTCCTACAAGGCCCCGCGCGAGGTGACCTGGATCATCGGCATGATCATCTACCTCGCGATGATGGCCACCGCCTTCATGGGTTATGTGCTGCCCTGGGGCCAGATGTCCTTCTGGGGCGCTACGGTGATTACCGGCCTCTTCGGCGCGATCCCGGGCATCGGTCCGGATATCCAGGCCTGGTTGCTTGGCGGGCCGGCAGTGGACAATCCCACGCTGAACCGCTTCTTCTCGCTGCACTACCTGCTGCCCTTCGTGATCGCCGCGCTGGTTGCGGTGCATATCTGGGCCTTCCATACCACGGGCAACAACAACCCCGCCGGGGTCGAGGTGCGCCGTGGTTCCCGCGAGGAGGCAAAGAAGGACACCATCCCCTTCTGGCCCTATTACGTCATCAAGGATCTGTTCGCGCTGGCCGTGATCCTCGTGGTGTTCTTCGCCATCGTGGGCTTCATGCCGAACCTCCTCGGTCACCCCGACAACTATATCGAGGCCAATCCGCTGGCGACGCCGGCGCATATCGTGCCGGAATGGTATTTCCTGCCGTTCTACGCCATCCTGCGCGCCTTCACCTCCGATGTCTGGCTGGTGCAGATCGTGCAGTTCCTGACCTTCGGCATCGTCGACGCCAAGTTCTTCGGTGTGCTGGCGATGTTCGGTGCTATCGCGGTCATGTTCCTCGTGCCGTGGCTTGATACCTCCTCTGTGCGTTCGGGCAAGTATCGCCCGATGTTCAAATGGTGGTTCTGGCTGCTGGCCATCGACTTCGTGGTGTTGATGTGGGCGGGTTCGATGGCGCCCGATGCGCTCGACGGCTGGATGCCCGCGATTTCGCTGATCGCCACGGCCTACTGGTTCACCTATTTTCTGATCGTCCTGCCGCTGCTCGGGGTCATCGAAAAGCCCCTGCCGCAGCCCGCGACGATCGAGGAAGACTTCAAGGCCCATTATCCCCATGCGGCCGAGTGAGAGAGAGGAACTGATCAAGATGTTTCGCAAAATCGCACTCAGCGCCGTCTCTGCCCTTGGCCTGATGACCGGTGCCGCTTTCGCTGCCGGTGAGGGCCGGATCGAGGACGTGTCCTTCGTCTGGGAAGGACCGTTCGGCGTGTTCGACCAGCACCAGCTTCAGCGTGGGCTTCAGGTCTTCACCGAGGTCTGCTCCGGCTGCCACGGCATGAAATTCGTGCCGATCCGCACCCTCTCTGATGATGGCGGGCCGGGGCTGCCGGCCGATCAGGTTCGTGCCTATGCCGCGAGCCTCGACGAGGTGGACCTGCCCGGCGGCGAAACGCGGCCCCGCGAATGGACCGACATGTTCCCCACCCGTTCGGGCGAGGGGATGGGGCCGGATCTCAGCCTGATGGCCAAGGCGCGGGCAGGCTTCCATGGCCCGTACGGCACCGGCATCAACCAGTTGATGCGGGGGATCGGCGGCCCGGAATACATCGTGTCGATTCTCAACGGCTATACCGGCGAGACCAAGGAAGAGGCGGGGACGACCTTCTACGAGAACCACGCCTTCCCCGGCGGCTGGATCGCCATGCCCCCGCCGCTTTCGGATGATGCGGTGACCTATCAGGACGGCCATCCGGCCACGCTGCACAACATGTCCGAGGACGTGGCTTCGTTCCTGATGTGGACTGCCGAGCCGAAGCTGATGGCGCGCAAGCATATGGGCTTCATGGCCGTGCTGTTCCTGATCGGCCTCTCCGCGCTGCTCTACCTCACCAACAAGCGGCTCTGGGCCGGGGTGAAGGGCAGGAAGCACGCCTGAGCCGTCAGGCCGGTTGGCAAGACAAAGGCCCCCGCGTTCTTCCCGCGCGGGGGCCGTTCCATTTTTGTACCCCGACTGACGCCAAGCAGCACTCGTTGCGAAGACAACGCCTCCTGCCCCCGGAACGCCGCACCGCTGGTCGCTATTGAAAAAGGGGGCGCTCGCGCCCCCTCTTGAGCCTTCGGCTCAATTCACCCCCTGAGGATATTTATGAACAGATGAAGCCAGGGGTGTTTCTCCGTTCATCATCTGTTGTTGTGTAACCAATTGTTCCGCAGTGTCACCAATTACGCCGCAATATCCGGGATTATCTGGGATCAGGTGATGACAGGTGATTGTGTGCGATGAGCTTTCCCTCGCGGTGCCACCATC
>JAIRJX010000029.1 GCA_031260425.1 Gemmobacter sp. | reverse complement strand
CGCCGAACAGTTTCCCGTCTCACGGCTCGCACAGATCGCCGGAACGAGCGAGCGCACCATCGCACGTCTGTTCGTGAAGGAACTGGGGCAGACACCGCACGATTACGTCGAAAGCGTCCGCATCGACCAGGCGCGCAACATGCTCGAAGCGACGAAGCGGGCCGTTAAGGCAATCGCGTTTGAGTGCGGATTCGCAAATTCCCAGCAGATGCGGGCTGCGTTCCAGCGCAGACTACACGTGAGCCCTCAAAGATATCGGGAAAGTTTCCGTCCGAATTCACCTCACCTGCGAATCGACGACACGGCTTGAGCACGCCCGGCACGGGACAAGGGAGCCGGGCCGGACTGATCGTGCCGCGGCCGATGATCCTGCGCATCGCCGTCGTCCCGATGCTCGCGGCACCCGCCACCTTTGCCCTCGTGCCGGCACTCGGCTGCGCCGCAACCTCCTAGGTGATTTTCCGCCAGTCCGGGGGAAGATCGAACGTGTTGCTGAAACCGGCCTCCCCGGCGCGCATGATGCGCAGCGCGCGGCTTTCGGCCGTGCGGCTGATCCAGCCGAGCGCAAGCGTCCGATCGAGAAGAGCCGCGCCAAGACGACCGGCAAGGTGCGGCCGGCGTTCACTCCAATCGAGACATGTCCGGCAAAGCGGGCGCCTGGAGCGCGTAACTTCACCCAGATCGATACCGAAATCGCAGAAGAAACGCCGCCCTTCGTCGGTCACAAGGCCGGCTCCATCCGCCAGCATGACATAGCTTTTGCCGATCAAGGCATCCACAAGGGCAACGGCGAGCCGGCCGGCCATATGATCGTAGCAGGTCCGAGCCAGCCGCAATGCTTCATCCTTCGGGCCGATCGGATGATATCGCTTCGGCCCGCTCGCCGCGATCGCCATCAAAGCATGGATGGCCTGCGCCACATCGGGCGAGGCGAGCCGGTAATAACGGTGCCGCCCCTGCTTCTCGACGGTGATCAACTGGGCTTCTGTCAGCTTGCCAAGGTGACCGCTCGTGGTCTGCGCGGTAACGCCGGCATGTCGCGCCAATTCCCCGGCGGTCAATGCCTGCCCGCCCATCAAAGCGGAGAGCATGTTGGCGCGCGCGGCATCCCCGATCAGGCTGGCAGCCTCCGCAATCGTATTTCCTGAAGCGATCCTCGACATGTTCCGAAAGCTAATGGCCGTGCAATCCTTCGTCAACATTCAATAGTTCGGCCAGTAACGAAACATTCTATCTTCGATTTCCTCTAGGAAAACGGAAGCACATCAACAAACGGGAATCACATGGACCGCAAGATAAACATGGTAATGGAATTATCGCTGCTTCTGGCCCTTTCTACACTTTGGGGAATGTCCTATACCTTCATTAAGATCGGCGTTGAAACCATACCACCGGTAACCCTGATCGCGACCAGAACTCTGGTCGCCGGGGCCATTCTCGTCGCCGTCCTCCATCTGCGAGGGCTCAGATTACCTACCGACAGGCAAATTTGGAAACGGTTTCTGTTTCAAGCCTGCCTCAATAGCGTCGTGCCTTTCACATTGATTGCATGGGCCGAACAAACCACCGATGCGGGCCTTGCGGCGATCCTCAATTCCACGACACCGATTTTCGCGTTCTTGCTGACAATACTGATCACCCGCCACGAGGCTGTTACAGGCCGAAAGCTGTTCGGCGTTGCGGCAGGTCTGGTCGGAACATGCCTGATCGTGGGTATTGAGGCGCTCAATGGCTTCGGGCGGGAAATATGGGCGCAGCTTGCCATCGTAGCCGCAACGATCTGCTATGCCGGCGCTGCCATCTTCGGCAAGAACTTCAAAGGCCTTGATCCGATGATGCCCGCCGCCGGCTCGCTGATCTGCGGGGCAATGGTCCTCGTTCCGATCAGTTTCATTGTCGATCGGCCGTGGATATTGACCCCCAGCGCCAATTCTGCTCTCGCGCTGCTTGCTCTTTCGGTTTTCTCAACGGCACTGGCTTTCGTGATCTATTTCCGGCTCCTGCAAACGCTCGGCTCGGTCGGCACAACGGCACAAGCCTATCTCCGTGTGCCGATCGGCGTTGCGATCGGCGCTCTGTTTCTTGGAGAATCACTTCCATCAACGGCATGGATCGGATTGGCCTGCGTAGTATCCGGCGTCATCGCCATGACGCAGATCGCGGACGAGCACGGGCAGGCACCATCGCGCTTACCGACGAAGACGGCGTGACCCGTTCGTGTGGGCACCATCCGCTTTGTTGATCGCGCCACGGACGGCGGCAGCTTCATCACGTTTAGCGACGGCAGCGAACGTTTGTTCCGCGAGGAATCCGACGAAGTTTCCCGCCGCATTGACGAAGCGAACGGCGCTCCCGGCACCATGCCCACACACAACCACGGACGGACGGTCCCGGCGCATCGTTTGGGATGGAAGGAATGATTTGAGATTGGCCGGGGGGTTTGTGGTTGGCACTGCCTCGCCCCGGCCGATGGCGCGACCGTATGCCCTGCGGCTGTCGTTTCCTTGCCCGCCAGATTTTTCCAGGCTGGCGGGCTTTTTCATGCTCGAATAGGATGAACGGGCGTTCCCCGAAATTCCAGAACGAATTTTATCGTGGTAGCGGTCATCGCACTGGCGACTTGCCATGCGTTGAAAAGCTCATCGTGCAAAGCTTCAAGGTCCGCAATCATCGCATTGCGGCCTTCATCGGTTTGAATTTTGAAGTTGTGTGATTCGTAGAAGCCATGAAACAGCCTGTTCCGCGCTTTCAGCGCAGATGCAAAGCGTTCGGTCAGCCCATCGTCAAGGCTTACGCAATTCTTCAAGCCTCCCAACAAGCGGCCCAACGTGCTGCGGTCTATGTTGTCAAGGAGCTTTCGCGCGCTGTCGGGGTTGGCTTCGACGTGCCAGCCGTGTTCAAGGGCGCGGGCACATAGTAGCATCGTCCCAAGTTCGGTTTCGAATAGCTGCACAGCTTCGGCCGTCACGCCGAATTTTGCGTAGAGTTCATCGCGTGTCGCCAAGCCCGCCGTCCTATCCAGTTCGCACTTTCGGCGAAGGATACAGGCTTCAAGCGCCCCTTGCGAGCCTCGCCAGCCATTCACGTCCGCGTGATTGCAAGAGCTGCGCGAGCCGCCAAGTGTGGGCACAAAGCCCCGATCCTACCACCCGATTTGCTGTAGCAGATCGTGAGTAGGATTTTCAGAAATCGAAAAACATCAATGAAATCCATGTGTAATGGCGGTGCGACGGCGACTGCGGTCGAACCTTCTCTGGATACTAGAGCCAGCTATTTGGTTGCCTGCTCGAAGAATTCGAAGGGCTTTCCGCCCTGGCCGGTGAGGCAACGCACCCCGATTGGGGGCAACATTTCAAGGTCAGATGATTCGTAGGCCGTGTCGTCCGCAAGAGCGATGTCGGTCAATGGTCCGAAGGCAACGTCGATGAGGGCGAAGTCGGTTCGGTGAAACGCGAAGGTGTCGAGAGCACGAACGAATTCTGGCAGGGCGTGGTGCCAGGGGTATTGCACCGTCAACAGGATAACCGGGGTGTCACAAAGATACGCCTCCTCAAGCTGAAATGGTGCCGGATCGTTTGTTCCTTCGCCATCGAATTCGTGCCGCCTGACCGTTCCTGTTTCCTTATCCCGCAGGGTCACGGCAAAGCGCACATCGTCATTCACAGGGTCCAATTGGATCATGAGCGTCCGAGTTTCGACGGAGTCTTCGTCAAAAAGCGTCTGAAAATGACTAAGCTCTTGAGCGGAAACGGATGCTGCGCAGACGGCAAAAGCAAAAGTTGTAAATAGTTGTGATCTCATTCCGCATCCTCGAATCTTGGGCGGGCGACAGAGAAGCGGCAAATGCCGTCAAATTGTCCGCCATCCCTTATGTCACGCATGATTTCCTTTCTGGAATTGAAGCTATCTGTATACCTGTTGACACGTCGCGTGATTGAGTCCGTCGCTCCATCGGTGAGCCCTGCATCGGCGAGGTCTGGCAGGTCGGGGCTAAGCCAGAAATAGACAGCGGACCTAACGGCATAGACCGGTTCAGCAGCGCGACTCGGCTCGGCCTCGAAGTCAATGCCTTCTCCAAAGCTGGCTTCGTGCCACTCACTAAAGGCTCGGTAGTTCGCACGCCGGGTTAGTTGAAACAGACCACGGCCACGATACGCCCAACCATCGCCACTATCTGCATCACCATTGCCCAAACGGCTAGCGTAGGCAGGGTCTGCGATGGACACAGGGTCAGCCGGATGGTCGTCCGTCCGTCCATAACGTTCAGCATCCTCGGGGTGATGCTGGAAATAGTCGAAGGTATTTCTCAGCTCTTGAGGATTGTAATTCAGACTTTCGACAGGTCTCGCATCGTCGCGTGCTTCCTGCCGCATCTGCGCGAGAAAATGGATCAACCGCTCTCGCGTGTCGATCTGGCCTGATACAATCCGCAGGTCCAACTCCCGCGCGATTGAAGCAAGGATTTCGTTGTCAGCATTCGGGAACACGGTGGCAAGTCGATCTCCCGTCAGGATGTCGCAGGTGGCGCCCTCGGGGATGGCGTCCGCATCAATGATAGGTTCAGCTGTACAGCGACAGTTCCGGGCTTGGCCCGGATGCCCGCCTTCAGGAGGGTCGGACCACAGAAGGATATGGTCGTCGTATCCGGCATGAGCAGCGCGAACCCCGGAATCGTTCCCGCTGCGCCAGATATACTTTTCAACGTGGAGGCCTTCAGTCTGAGGGAACCCGTTCAGGATTTCGGCATGACGTGCAATGATCGAGGTTATGATCGGGTCATTCGGATTCACGGCCACCCCGATCTCGGTCAACCGGGCTGCAACCTCGGTGCGAATTTGGTCTCGGATAGGTGTCAGATCGACGGCGCCAATGTCAACCGAGACTCCGGAGGGGCGGTATTGGTTCAGACGGCTCACTGCCGCAGCGAGCACAACATCAATGATGCTGTCTAGCAGTCTGTCGGGCATGACCGAAAACTTCGTTTCCAGATTCACGAAGCTGGTCAATGGCAAGACGAACGTGCTCTGTCCGCCCGATCTGATCCAGGTTGAGACCTTGCTCTCGTGTCTCATTCTGCCCTTACCCTCCGAAGACGGTGGTCATTGGACAAGCTCATGGTCAAATTGATCAGTCGACACTTCTCCAGGTTGATCCAGGCGAGTCTCTTTGATTCACCCTCGCCCCAAAAGCACAACATCAATCGGGCTCGGGCCCGAGTATGTCAATGAACTCCTCGAAGCTGCCGGCGACTGAATGGTAGAGCGATGCCTCCTCGTAGTCAGCCTGTGCAAACCCGGTATCGCCAATGTTTAGTGGGCCCGTAGGGGGATAGGCATGGGCGCGGAGGTAGACCTTGCCATAAGTTCCGGGACGAAGGTCCATGAATATGGTCTCAGAGAAAGGATCATGGCCGATTGCCAACATCCGCTTTGCAATGTCACTGGAAAAGTTTAAGAACCGAGCTGTCGCGACTGAATGTTCGGCAACATCCGATACGCCGTAGATCTCCGATACCAGCAGTTCGTTCCAGCTCGGAATGCAATGTATCGGTTACTCGGGTCGGGAGTCCCGCCATTGCATGCCAACAAAAAATCCACATAACCATTGGGCAGTTCAATTCCTGGAGTGGTCTCGAGCTCTCCGATTGCGCTGGTATCAGTTTTTTTGTTCGTCCGCAGGAATTTCATTGTTCTGTTCTCCGTGCGATTGCGGCTCACCCAACGCTTGCAGCGAAGGCTTCGACGCGCGTTCAGATTTAACGAACCCAAGTGCCATTTGGGACTTTGGCCCGTTCGGCATCGCGCCGAACGGGCTTTTTTTTGTTAGAACGGGTACAACTTGCGGCGGATAGTTCCCCGTCCGGCGATATGCAGTCGGATGTAAACGGAACGTCCCTTTAACCTGTTGTAGCTGGTCGAAAAGTACGATTCATCCACGAAGGTTAACGTGTGCGTCGAAACAGGCGCGATGATGGAATCGCCAGCGTCGTAATCCCTGTCGCAGATGGACGTTTCTTTTCGAAAAGGCCAGACGCCCGAACCGTAGAACACTTCCCAATACACCAAAATCAGCGGTTTAGGGGAAAGGTTCCTAATGCGTACTTCGTTCCCAATGTCGGGGGGGCTCGTGAAGTAGCCGCCGATTTCCACTCGGAAGCGGTCGCGCCAAATCTCCCAGCCTTTGACCGCAGCCAACACCGTAGAAAGCACCGCACCCCACCATGCGGGGGCCGTTGCATCAGGAAGGTTGGTCATCCAATCCGGCATTGCTGCTTTCTATCCAACGCGCTTTTTATTGTGGGCTTTTATGTGGGTTCAACCTTGGAAATCTTCGTAACTCGTTGATTTTATTGATTATTTGGCGGAGGGGACGGGTCTGAAGTCCAACCTTCTCCACCTGAAGGACATCCTAATCCCTTGTTTTCATTTCAAATCTGAAGGGGCTCCCGCCGCGATCCCCGATGCATTCAACAAGGATCGGTGGTTGCATCGACATATCTTCGGCTTCAATTTCAGAACTGTCGAGCAAGGTGATGTCGGTAACCGGCCCAGCCGTCATGTCGATATACGCCAGGTCCGACGTGCGAAAAGCGTAGGTGTCCAGGACGCGGGTGTACTGCTGCAATGAATGCCTCCAAGGAAACTCGATCGTCAGCAGGATGACCGACGTATTGCAGTAGCGGCCCTCGACCATCAGAAATGGCTCTGGATCGTTCGCGCCTTCTCCGTCAAACTCGTACTCCACCTGTCGGCCGGTCGTTTTGTCGGTCAGATGGATGGCAAAGCGATCCTCGCCTCGAGGTCGCAGTTCGATACGCACTTCAGACGAATCAACCGAAGGGCCATCAAAAATCGTTTGGCCGACGCACGGAGCGGCGAGGCCCGTCAGCAAGACAACAGCAATAAGTTGAAGGGCGCGTCTCAATCCGCATCCTCGAAGCGTGGGCGAGAGACGGAGAAACGACAGACATTTGCGAAGACCTCCGACTCGCTCAGCCGACGAACGTTTTCCCAGCGCTGCCCATAGGAATCCGTCCCACGATTGATGATTGCAGTAATGCTGTCGGCGGCAGCGCGGTTGATACCTGCGTCCGCGAGCGAATAGAGAGCGTTGGCGTGCCAGAACCAAAGGGCCGAACGAACGGCGTAGCGTGGTGCTTCCAGCAAATCAGGCTCAGCCTCGAAGTCGATCTGCTCACCGAACATTCGAGCGTGATCTTCGGTGAAGGCTCGGTAATTCGCGCGACCGGTGACCTGCTTCAGACCGCGCCCGCGGAATCTCCACCCGTCACCACTCTCGACATTCCCATTGCCGTTGCGGTCCGCATACGCACGGTTTGCGATGGCTTCCTGATCTGCGGGCTGGTCGGCAGTTCTCCCGTAGAGCAAGGCTTCGTCCGGGTTGCGCCTGAAGTAGCTGAAGATCGATCCCAAGCGGTCGGCCCGATAGTCGAGGCTCTCCACAAGCCGCATTCGTTGCCCGACCTCTTGGAGTACCTGACCGAAGAAATGCGCCAGACGCTCCGGACTGTTCAACTGGGCCGTCACAATCTGCAGGTCGATTTCCCGGGCAACTTGCGTCAGACGGTCTCTGTCGGCATCCGAGAATACATCGGACAGACGATCCCCTGTCAGGATGTCGCAGACCGCTCCATCTGGAACGTTCTGGGGATCAATGATCGGTTCGGCCGTGCATCGGCAGTTCCAGGCCTCGCCGGGATGCCCGCCGGCGGGAGGATCGGACCACACGAACGCCCGATCGTCGTACTCGGCATGTGCGGCGCGAACACTGGCATCGTCCTGACTGCGCCAGATGTAGGTTTCGAGCTGAAGCGCATCGCTTTGAAAATGGCCGTTCAGCGTCTCGGCATATCGCGCGAGGATTGCACTGATGACCGGATCGTTGGGATTGACCGGCACGCCCGTTTCGTTCAGCCGATCCGCGACAGGGATGCGCAGTTGGCCCCTGATCGCGGTTAGATCGACCGACGTGATGTCAATGCCGACACCCTCGGGGAGAAAACCGTTCAGCCGGGCAACGCCTGCGGCCAGCGCATCGTCGATGATGCTGTCCAACAGCCTGTCAGGGACCACCAAGAACTTGACCTCCGGCGCCCGAACCGGATTGAGCGGCAGGACGAAGACGCTGTCGCCGCCTGACCTGATCCAGGCCGCAAACCTGCTTTCGTGCCGCATCGGTTCCTCCGCGTCGTTCCCCGAAAGCAGTATCAGGCTGGAGTTAAGATTGCATTAACCCTCCGAACGCGCCACCGCGTCTCGCAGAGACGGTTGGATTTCAGGGGCGTTCGGATGGCGGATAGGGTGGGATTCGAACCCACGGATGCTTTCACATCGGCGGTTTTCAAGACCGCTGCCTTAAGCCACTCGGCCACCTATCCGGCGTGACCCGTCCGCCGGCGGCGGGGTGAGGTCGCTTCTGCCTGTTATCATGACAGGGCCTGATTGCAAGGGCTCAGCCGCGGCGGATGGCGACGGGGCGAGTAGTCTTCTCGCGAAGCCCCAGACAAAAGGTTCAACCTGTGGGTGATACCAAGAAGGCACCCAGCAAAGCCAGGCCGCGAACCAACGGCCTCGATCGACAGACGGCGGTGCAGCGTGCCGCGACCTCGGTCGTCCTGCGTCCGGTTCGGCACCTTCACCCCCGGCACAGTCGGCACCGATCCGCTTGCCAAGGCGCTATTGCGTGTTCGCCACATCGCCACGGTTGGTCGGAGCAGCGCCCCGGGGGCCACAAGCCCGCCTCCCGACCGAAGCCGCTCCATGGTGGTGAAGCGCCGTCCGATACCACAATCATCGTGTGGGTATCCCTGAAACCCCGGTCAGCGCTATGTTGCTCCGGGCGTGACGAGGCCCGCACAGACGCTTCATCGGGTGATGATACCCGAGCAACCCCTGAAACACTCGGACTGCCTGAAAGTCTGGATGCGATCGACTTTCCCGGCTGGTACGCGCTCCGAAGCTGGAGGGAAGGCATGCGATCTGCGCGCGCGCTTTCCCGAAGATACGGCCTGACGGGGATTGGCGTCCCCATGCGATCCGCGCGCATCCGGGGCTTTCTCGCGAAACGGCAGGCAAGGGAGGTGCACGCCCTTACCCTGCCATTCCCGCCCTGTCACTCCGCCGCGCGGGCCATGGGGTTGTTCGGATGCATGACCCAGTTGGCGTAGTCTCCCACCGGACGACCGGTGCGCGGGTCCACCTGTCCCTTCGGCATCCTGACCATGGTGATGCAATTCTCCACCGGGCAGACGTTGACGCAGAGATTGCAGGCCACGCATTCCTCGTCCTTCACCTTGAAGCTGCGGTCGGGCAGCATCTCGATGGCCTGATGGCTGGTATCCTCGCAGGCGATGTAGCAGCGGCCGCATTTGATGCAATCGGCCTCGCTGATCTGCGCCTTGGTGACATAGTTGAGGTTCAGATACTGCCAGTCGGTGACGTTCGGCACCGCGCGCCCAACCAGATCGGTGGTGGAGGTGAAGCCCTTGCGGTCCATATAGTCCGAAAGGCCCGAGATCATCTCCTGCACCACCCTGAAGCCATAGGTCATCGCCGCGGTGCAGACCTGCACATTGCCCGCCCCAAGCGCCATGAACTCCGCTGCGTCACGCCAGGTCGTCACGCCGCCGATGCCGCTGATCGGCAGGCCCTGGGTCTCCGGGTGGCGGGCGATCTCCGCCACCATGTTGAGTGCGATGGGTTTCACCGCCGGGCCGCAATAGCCGCCATGAGTGCCCTTGCCATCGATCGTCGGCTGCGGCGCGAAATCATCGAGATCGACGCCCGTGATCGAATTGATCGTGTTGATGAGGCTTACCGCATCCGCCCCGCCCCGCCTCGCCGCCTCGGCGGGCTTCCTCACATCGGTGATGTTGGGGGTGAGCTTCACGATGCAGGGCATGCGCGAATGCTTCTTCACCCAGCGCGTCACCATCTCGATATATTCCGGCACCTGCCCCACGGCGGACCCCATGCCGCGTTCAGCCATGCCATGCGGGCAGCCGAAATTCAGCTCCACCCCATCGGCCCCGGTATCCTCGATCCGCGAGAGGATATCGCACCAGCTCTCCTCGTCGCAGGGCACCATCAGGCTGATGATCAGCGCCCGGTCGGGCCAGTCGCGCTTCACCTGCTTGATCTCGCGCAGGTTCACCTCCAGCGGCCGGTCGGTGATGAGCTCGATATTGTTCAACCCCAGAAGCCGTCGGTCCGCCCCCCAGATCGCGCCATAGCGCGGACCGGAGACATTGACCACCGGCGGTCCTTCCGAGCCGAGCGTCTTCCATACCACCCCACCCCAGCCCGCCTCATAGGCGCGGCGCACATTGACTTCCTTGTCGGTCGGCGGCGCAGAGGCCAGCCAGAACGGGTTGGGGGATTTGATACCGATGAAATTCGTCGCGAGATTGGCCATGTCGCTGACCTCCTGTTCTTCGCTATAAGGGGGAGGGATCGCGGGCGCGCTTGCGGCCCGCCACCCGGCAATCCTGTTCAGAGAGCAGCGCTCAGCGCGGCATGGATTTCCTCCGCCGCATCACGCCCCTCGGCAACGGCGGTGACCGTCAGATCCTCGCCGCCAAGCGCGCAATCGCCACCGCACCAGAGCTTTGGCATCGGATGCCTCGGCAGCTTGCCCGCCTCGACCGCGATCGCCTGCGGTGCCCCCGCAAGGGTCTGGCCGATGGCCTTGAACACCTGGTCGGCCTTGAGAGTGAACCGCTCCACCGAGAGCGTCAGCCCCTGTGGCCCCTCCTCGGTATAGGCGAACTCCACCGCCTCGGTGCGGCCCTCACCAATCACCCGCACGGGTGCCGCACCATGGATGATGCATACACCGTTCCGGGTGGCGTGCTCCTGTTCATAACCCGAGGCACTCATCTTCTCGCGGCCCCGGCGATAAACGATCGAGACGACCTCCGCCCCCAGAAGCTTCGACTGCACGGCGGCATCCACGGCCGTCATGCCACCGCCGATCACCACCACCTCACGGCCAACCGGCACGGTAGAGAGATCCGTCGCCTGCCGTAAATCTGAAATGAAATCAATGGCATCGCGAACCCCCGGCAGGTCTTCGCCCTCAACCCGAAGCGCATTCACCCCCGCCAGACCGATACCGAGGAACACCGCGTCGTAATCCGTCATCAAATCGCCCAGCGCCACGTCGCGGCCAAGCATGACCCCGTTCTTCACCGTGATGCCGCCGATCTTCAGCAGCCATTCCACCTCGCGTTGGGCGAAACCATTGGTCGCCTTGTAGGCGGCAATGCCGTATTCGTTAAGACCGCCGGATTTCGGACGGCGCTCAAACACCATCACCTCATGGCCCTTCATGGCCAACCGATGCGCACAGGCGAGACCTGCGGGCCCGGCCCCCACTACCGCCACCCGCTTGCCGGTCGACGCGGCGCGGGTGAAGGGATGGATGCCCTGCGCCATCAGACCGTCAGCAGCAAAACGCTGCAACCGGCCGATTTCCACCGGCTTGCCCTCCGCCGTCTCCCGTACGCAGACCTCCTCGCACAGCGTCTCGGTCGGACAGACCCGGGCACACATGCCGCCAAGGATATTCTGCGACAGGATAGTTCTCGCCGCCGCGTCCGGCGTGCCGGTGGCGATCTGCCGGATGAAAAGGGGGATGTCGATGCTGGTCGGACAAGCCGTCATGCAGGGCGCATCAAAGCAGAAATAGCAGCGATCGGCGGCAACCCGCGCCTCATGCGGGCCAAGCGGCGGCTGATGATCGGAAAAGTTTTCGGCGTAAAGACGCGCGGGCAAACGCGCAGGCACGATACCGGGCGTGAGCTGGCTGTTGGACAAGGTTGGAACCTCCCGTTGTGCTATTGATTGGCGCCAGTCTGCCATAGTCAAAATTTTTATCAACTGGTAAATTTTCTTCGCGAGACGATCCCACGCAAAAAGCAAAAAGGGGGCGCTCGCGCCCCCTCTTGAGCCTGCGGCTCAATTCACCCCCTGAGGATATTTTTGAACAGATGATGAACAAGAGGAGCCTCCGGCTTCATCTGTTCAAAAATATCCTGGGGTGAACGGGCCGCAGGCCCGGAGGGGCAAAGCCCCTGAGCCCGAGGCCGGCTGCGCCGCAAGCGCAGATGGCCGAGAGGAGAAACGCGCGCCGCACCCGCAAGGGGGCGGCACTCCTTCGAGCGTTCAGACCAGGGTCAAGAGCCCGAAGGCCAGCGCACCCCCCAGCGTCGCCAGCACCACCGAGCGGCGCCAGAGCCAGACCGCCACCACTGCTACCGCTCCGCCCCCGAGCGGCCCCTGCCCTGCCAGCGGCTCCCGCAATGCCGACAATACCGAAGCCACGAGCAATGCCGCAATCGCCGCCGGGCCGGTAGCGCCAAGCAGCCGCGACAGCCATCCCTCCGGCGCGAGCCGGCTCAGGTCGATGCGGAACGGCAGGGCACGGAAAGCCCAGGTCGAGACACCGACCATCAGCGCAAGCAACAGGATCTCCGGCCTCATCGTCTTCGCCCCTGCCCTGCCAGCGCGCCAGCCAGCATACCCGACAGGATGCCTGCCGTAACGCCCTGTGCCAACATCACCGCCATCGTCACCAGCCCGGCCACTGCGATGACCGGCAGTTGCGCCCGACTCATGATCGACAGCAGGAGTGCCAGGAACAGTGCCGGCAGCATGAAGCCCAGCCCCGCCTCCACCGCCGGAAAGGCGGCCAACGCACCGTCGCCGGCCAGAGCGCCCGCCACCGTGCCGGACACCCAGGCGCCATAGGCAGCAAGCCCCAGTCCGAACATGAACGGCTCGGATAACCGCCGCCCCCGCGCCAGTTCCCCCAGCGCCGCACCGAACACCTCATCGGTCAGCCCGAAGGCCCAGGCCCAGGCACGCCGGGTCGGCCCTCCCCCCGCCGCCTTCATCAACGCTGGCCCATAGGCCAGATGCCTGAGACCCATGGCTATCAGTGTGAAGGCCGAAACCAGCAATGGCGCCCCGCCCGCCACCAGCGCCACAGCCAGGAACTGCGCAGCGCCGGAATAGATGACAAGCGAGAAAACCACCGCTTCCGTCACCGAAAATCCGGCCCGGCTGGCCGCTACGCCGAAGGAAAAGGCGATCGGGAAATACCCCAAGGCAACGGGCAAAGCCGCTGCAAGACCCTCTGCAAAACCCGCTCGTGCCTCTGTCATGGCGCATGGCTAGCCGAGCCGGAAGAGCGCGTCAATGCGCGCTGCCTGCTGCGTTGCTTCTTGCCCCAATACTCACCAGACGCCCCTGCCCGACGCACCGGCCGGGCGGGGCGCAGGTCTCATTCCGCCGCCTGTGCGTAGGCTTCGACCGGTGGACAGGTGCAGATCAGGTTGCGGTCGCCATAGACGTTGTCGACCCGGCCCACCGGCGGCCAGTATTTGTCGATCCGGAACGCAGCCGGCGGGAAGCAGCCCTGTTCGCGCGAATATTTCCGCCCCCAATCCGACACCAGATCCTCGACCGTATGCGGGGCATGGCGCAGCGGGCTGTCTTCTGCCGTGATCTCGCCCACTTCCACCGCCTTGATCTCGGCCCGGATTGCCAGAAGTGCCGTGACGAAGCGGTCGATCTCGGCCTTGGTCTCGCTTTCGGTCGGCTCCACCATCAGTGTGCCCGCCACCGGCCAACTCATGGTCGGCGCGTGGAAACCGTTGTCGATCAGGCGCTTGGCGATGTCATCCACCGTCACGCCGGCCTCCGCGAAGGGCCGGGTATCAAGGATGCACTCATGCGCCACCCGGCCGCGATTGCCCATGAACAGCACATCGTAGGCGCCCTTCAGCCGCACCGCGATGTAGTTTGCGTTCAGGATCGCCACCCGCGTAGCCTGCGTCAACCCGGCCCCGCCCATCATCAGGCAATAGGCCCAGGAAATCAGCAGGATGGAGGCCGAGCCATAGGGCGCGGCCGAAACTGGCCCCTCGGTTCCGCCGGTTTCCGGATGGCCGGGCAGATAGGGCGCCAGGTGCGCCCGGACACCGATCGGCCCCATGCCGGGGCCGCCGCCGCCATGCGGAATGGCGAAGGTCTTGTGCAGGTTCAGATGGCTCACATCGCCGCCGATCTCGCCGGGTTTCACCAACCCGACCATGGCGTTCATGTTGGCGCCGTCGATATAGACCTGCCCGCCATGCTCATGCGTGATACGGCAGATCTCGCGCACCGTTTCCTCGAAGACACCATGGGTCGAGGGATAGGTGATCATGCACGCCGCCAGCCGGTCACCCGCCGCCGCCGCCTTGGCACGGAAATCCTCCTCATCCACATCGCCGTTGGGCGAGGAATTCACCACTACCACCTGCATCCCCGCCATCTGCGCAGAAGCCGGGTTGGTGCCATGCGCAGAAACCGGGATCAGGCAGATGTCGCGGTGCCCTTCGCCCCGCGCGCGCTGGTAGGCCAGGATGGTCAGCAGCCCCGCATATTCCCCCTGCGCACCACTGTTGGGCTGCATCGAGAAGGCGTCATAGCCAGTGATCTCGCAAAGCTTGGCCGAGAGGTCGGCGATGGCCTCGTGATAGCCCGCCGCTTGATCCGCCGGCGCAAAGGGATGCAGGTTCGAAAACTCCGGCCAGGTGATCGGCATCATCTCGGCTGCGGCATTCAGCTTCATGGTGCAGGAGCCGAGCGGGATCATCGCGCGGTCGAGCGCGAGGTCGCGGTCCGACAGCCTGCGCATATAGCGCATCATCTCGGTTTCCGCCCGGTTCATGTGGAAGACCGGATGGGTCAGCACCTCGGACTGGCGCCGCATCGCCTCGGGGAAGCCCAGGCCCGCAGCGGGGGGCGGCGCGTCATGGATACCGAAGACACGCAGCACGCTGGCCAGCACCGCCTCGTCGCTGGTCTCGTCAAGACTGATGCCGACATGATCCGCCCCGAGCTTGCGGAAATTCAGCCCCTCGGCCCGCGCGGCGGCGAGGATCCCGGCCTGCCCGACCCCCACATTCACCGTAACCGTATCGAAGAAATGCCGCTGCGGCACTTGCGCGCCCGCCTTGCGCAGCGCCGTAGCCAGCCGCACGGTGCGGGAATGCACCCGTTCGGCAATGGCGCGCAGGCCCCGCGGCCCATGGAACACCGCATACATCGAGGCCATCACCGCCAGCAGCGCCTGCGCGGTGCAGACATTCGACGTCGCCTTCTCACGCCGGATATGCTGCTCGCGGGCCTGAAGGCTCAGCCGGTAGGCCTTGTTGCCCCGCGCGTCGATGGAAACCCCGACGATCCGTCCTGGCATCGCGCGCTTCATCTCGTCGCGGCAGGACATGAAAGCGGCATGTGGCCCGCCATAGCCCATCGGCACCCCGAAGCGCTGCGCCGAGCCAACGGCGATGTCGGCCCCCATCTCGCCCGGCGCCTTCAGCATCATCAGCGCAAGAAGGTCGGTCGCCACCACCGCCACCGCCTTTGCGGCATGGAGCCGGTCGATCCAGGGCTCCAGATCGAGCACGTCGCCGCGGGTTCCGGGATACTGAAAGATCGCGCCGAACACGCTTTCAGGCTCCAGCGCTGCGGGATCGGCTACGATGATCCCGATCCCCAGCACCGCGGCCCGGGTGCGGATCACCGCGATGGTCTGCGGATGGCAATGCTCGTCGACGAAGAAGGCGCGCGCCTTCGATTTCGCCACCCGCTCCGCCATCGTCATCGCCTCGGCCGCCGCCGTCGCCTCGTCAAGGAGCGAGGCATTGGCCACCGGCAGCGCGGTCAGATCGGTCACCATGGTCTGGTAGTTCAGCAGCGCCTCAAGCCGGCCCTGCGCGATCTCCGGCTGATAGGGGGTATAGGCGGTATACCAGGCCGGGTTCTCCAGGATGTTGCGCTGAATCGCCGGCGGGGTCACCGTGCCGTAATAGCCCTGCCCGATCAGGCTGGTCATCACCCGGTTCTTCGCCGCCACCTCGCGCAGTTTGCCAAGCAGCGCCTGTTCCGACAGCGGCGCCCAGCCCAGCGGCACCTCCTGTCGGATACTGGCCGGGATCGTCTCGTCGATCAGCGCGTCGAGCGAGGGCACCCCTACCGCCTTCAGCATTTCCGCCATCTCCGCGGGCGAGGGGCCGATATGGCGGCGGTTGGCGAAATCGTACGGATCGTA
>JAIRJX010000258.1 GCA_031260425.1 Gemmobacter sp. | reverse complement strand
CGACGAAAGTCCGCGCAATGCTCGATGGACTGGACGCCGCCGCCCGTTCCGATTGCGAGATACCGGACAAGCCGGATACGGATGTCCGCTCGGACTTATCGTCAAGACCTGCGCTATCGACCCGGCCTCCATCTCCCGCGCGTACCGGTCACGCGACATGGGCTTTGCTTCTTGCCCAAATACTCAATTCACCCCACTCCCCCCGTGCACGGATCGCGCTGGAGGAGAGATCGCTCAGCGGGATATTCACCAGCGTCCAGACCGGCGACGGCAGGTGACCAAGGTCATGTGCCCGCCCGGCCGGGATGCGCTCGGGCCCGTAGAACCGCGCTGCCGGAGCGAGCATCCCGCGAATGGCCCAGCCCGGCCGCGCCAGCACACCTACAGGCACACGGTCCATGATGTCCTGCCACCGGTCCCAGCGGTGAAACTGCACGAGGTTGTCGGCCCCCATCAGCCAGACGAAACGCACCCCTGGATAGCGGGCCTGCAGGGCCCGGATCGCCGCCGCAGTATAACGGGTGCCAAGCCGGGCCTCCAGATCGGTGATCACGACCCTCGGGTGTCGCATGAGGGCGCGGGCGCGGGCCAGCCGCTCGGCCATCGGCGCCGGCTGGCGGGGCTTCAGCGGATTGCCGGGGCTGACCAGCCACCAGACCCGATCCAGCCCAAAGCGGCGCAGCGCCTCGCGCGTGATATGGACATGGCCCGCATGGGCCGGATCGAAAGATCCGCCCAGCAAGCCGACCGTCATCCCGCGCATCGCCACCGGAAAGCCCTGCCGCATCCTGCCCCCTCTCTCCGGAACTCCCCTTGCATACATGGCTTTGGCGGATTGCCAACCGAAACTGCGCCACCACCGATAAGGCTGGACAAGCGCCGCGACTTTTTCGTGCCCGGATCCGGAAGGATGGAGCTCATCGCCTTCCCAATCCCGGCCCATCCGGCCATTGCTTCGGCCACAGCCGGCAGTCGCCCCGTCCTTTCCACCCCGCTCCCCGCGTTGCCCTTCGCGCCTGCATCCGCTACATACGCGCCAACCCGCGAATTTGGAGATCCCGCATGGCCTCGTATCAATATGTCTACCACATGGATGGCCTGTCCAAGACCTATCCAGGCGGCAAGAAGGTGTTCGAGAATATCCACCTGAACTTCCTGCCCGGTGTGAAGATCGGTGTGGTCGGCGTCAACGGCGCGGGCAAATCGACACTGCTGCGGGTCATGGCCGGCTGGGACAAGGATTTCACCGGCGAGGCCTGGGCCGCCAAGGGCGCGCGCGTCGGCTACCTGCCGCAGGAGCCGCAGCTCGACGCCGCCCTTTCGGTGCGCGAGAATGTCAAACTCGGCGTGGCGGAGAAGCAGGCCAAGCTCGACCGCTACAACGAGCTTGCGATGAACTACTCGGACGAGACCGCCGATGAGATGGCCCGTCTGCAAGACGAGATCGACGCCGAGAACCTGTGGGATCTCGACAGCCAGATCGACGTGGCGCTGGAGGCGCTGCGCTGCCCGCCCGACGACGCCGATGTCGAAACCCTCTCGGGCGGCGAGAAGCGCCGGGTGGCGCTGTGCAGGCTGTTGCTCGAAGCGCCCGACATGCTGCTGCTGGACGAACCCACCAACCACCTCGACGCCGAAACCATCGCCTGGCTGCAAAAGCACCTGATCGAGTACAAGGGCACGATCCTGATCGTCACCCATGACCGCTATTTCCTCGACGACATCACCGGCTGGATCCTCGAGCTCGACCGGGGCCGGGGCATCCCCTATGAGGGCAATTATTCAAGCTGGCTGGAACAGAAGGCCAAGCGCCTGGCGCAGGAGGCGCGCGAGGATCGGGCCAAGCAGAAGGTGCTGGAGCGCGAGCTGGAATGGATCCGCGCCGGCGCCAAGGCACGGCAGGCCAAATCCAAGGCCCGGATCCAGGCCTATGAGGAACTGGCCTCGAAATCCGAACGCGAGAAGGTCACCACCGCGCAGATCATCATCCCCAACGGTCCGCGCCTTGGTGGCAAGGTGATCGAGATCGAAGGGCTGACCAAGGCCTTCGGCGACAAGCTCCTGATCGAGGATCTGTCGCTCAGTCTGCCGCCGGGCGGCATCGTCGGCGTGATCGGCCCGAACGGCGCCGGCAAATCCACCCTGTTTCGGATGCTGACCGGGCAGGAAGCCCCCGATGCGGGCGCCATCACCTTCGGCGACACGGTGAAGCTCGCCTATGTCGACCAGAGCCGCGACGCGCTCGACTCCAACAAGACGGTCTGGGAAGAGATCTCCGAAGGGCTTGAAGTGCTGGAGCTTGGCGATGCCACCATGAACTCTCGCGCCTATTGCGGGGCATTCAACTTCAAGGGTGGTGATCAGCAGAAGAAGGTTGGGCTGCTTTCGGGCGGCGAGCGCAACCGGGTGCATCTGGCGAAGCTCTTGCGCTCGGGCGGCAACGTCCTGCTGCTCGACGAGCCGACCAACGATCTGGACGTGGAAACCCTTCAGGCGCTGGAGGCCGCGCTGGAGGATTTCGCCGGCTGTGCCGTGATCATCAGCCACGACCGCTTCTTCCTCGACCGCCTCTGCACCCATATCCTCGCCTTCGAGGGCGACGCGCATGTCGAATGGTTCGAGGGCAATTTCGAAGCCTACGAGGCCGACAAGGTGCGCCGGCTGGGCGCGGATTCGATCGAGCCGAAGCGAGTGAAATACAAGAAATTCAGCCGGTAGGGCTGTGGCCGCGGGATAGGTCTGTGCGTTTCGTTCGGACGGCGGCCCGCATGTCGAGATCGGGCGGAGCAACACCCGCCGTTCCGCCGCCTGCATGAGGCCAGTCGCACTGGCACCCATGGGCTACTTGGCCCATGGGAAATAGCCTCCCGGATTCAGGGGGCGAAAGGTCAAAGCGTGGCAACACGTCGGCACCGTTCCGTGCGGGCACAAGCGGTGGCGCTTGCGCGCTGGTCGGGATGAGGCGGGTTTGCACCATAAAGCGCAGACCACAACCGTTGGAGCGCCCACCCGCGATCAGCCCCCTACCCCGCCGCCTGATGGGGTGATAAGGAGGAAGCAGTCGTCTCTCAGCGGGCCTTGATCCATTCCGCGCCGCCTCCGCCGGGCGGCGGTGAGCTACCACTTCGGGCACTGAAACGTCCCCCGGCCGCGGCAATTCAGAGGGTGCAACGACGGATGGTCGATGCCCCTCCCCCGTTCCCCCCGAGAGCCCGCCACGACACCGCGGAACCCTGCCGTCCCAACGCCACCTTCACCCTGCCCCGGTCATGCCACCAGCGCCTCGGCCTTCTTCAGATCGACCGATACGAGTTGGCTCACCCCCTGTTCCTGCATGGTCACCCCGAACAGCCGGTCCATCCGCGCCATGGTGACGGCATGGTGAGTGATGATGAGAAAGCGCGTCTCGGTGCGCCGGGTCATCTCGTCCAGCAGATCGCAGAACCGGGTGACATTCGCGTCATCTAGCGGCGCGTCCACCTCGTCCAGCACACAGATCGGCGCCGGATTGGCAAGAAAGACCGCGAAGATCAGCGACAGCGCGGTCAGCGTCTGCTCGCCGCCCGAAAGCAGGCTGAGGGTGGAAAGCTTCTTGCCCGGCGGCTGGCACATGATCTCCAGCCCCGCCTCCAACGGGTCATCGGATTCCACCAGCACCAGCCGCGCCTCGCCCCCGCCGAAGAGATGGGTGAAGAGCGTCCCGAAAGAGCCGTTGACCTGCTCGAAAGCCGCCAGCAGCCGCTCGCGCCCCTCGCGGTTCAAGCCGTGAATACCGGCGCGCAGCTTGCGCACGGCTTCTTCCAGATCTGCCTTCTCGCCCGCCAGGGTGTCATGCTCGGTTTGCACCGCCTTTGCATCCTCCTCGGCGCGCAGGTTCACCGCGCCCAACCCCTCGCGCTGGCGCTTCAGCCGGTTCACCTCGGCGTCGAGCGCATCGACCGAAGACATCCGGTCGGGATCCCCCGTAAGCTTTTCAAGAAGTTGCGCAGGCGACAGCTCCATTTCCTCGCGGATGCGCCCGACAGCATAGTCGGCAGTCGTCCGGGCGGCATCGGCGCGGGCGTCGGCGCGAGCGCGCGCCTCGCGCGCTTCGCCGGCCTGCCGCTCGGCGTCTCGTTCGGCCGCCTGCGTCTCGCGCAGCCGGCCCTCGGCCTCGGCCAGCGCATCGGCGGCGCTGCGGCGGCGCGCCTCGGCGGCGGCGATTGCCTCGCCCAGTTCCTCGCGCTTGATGGCGATCTCCTCGGGCGCAGCGCCGGCCTCGGCCAGTTCCTCCTCCGCCTCGGCCTTGCGCTCGGCCAGTTCGGCACCGCGCTTCTCGGCGGTGTCCAGCCGGTGCCGCCAACCGGAAAGCTCTTTCGTCACCTCCTGCCGCCGCCGCACCCGTGCCTCACCCTCACGGCGGAGCTCGTCCTGAGCGGAGCGGCGCGACATCATGGCGCCCCGCGCCGCTTCCACCAACATACGAAGCGCCTCGACCGCGCCGCGCTGGGTGTCGAGGTCGGGCAAATCCGCAGCCCCTGCCTCGGCCTCGGCCAGCCGGGTGCGGGCCGCCATCACCTCTTCCTCGAACCGGGTCACGGCGAGGCGGGCAGAGTCC
>JAIRJX010000158.1 GCA_031260425.1 Gemmobacter sp. | reverse complement strand
TGACGACCCAGGACAATACCTACGGCAAGTTCCAATCCATGGTGGAAAGCGGCACCACCGAATGGGACGTGGTCGAGATCAATCCCGATTTTCAGGTCATCGGTGCGCAGCGCGGGCTGCTGGAGCCGCTGGATTTCGGCGTGATCAACCGCGAGCCGATCATGACGGGCGAGGGGTTCGTGACCGATTATTCGGTGCCGCAGGTCCTGTGGTCCTATGTCCTGGGGTATAACACCGATCTGTTGAAAACCGCGCCGACGAGCACTTCGGCGATGTTCGATCTGGCTTCCTTCGCCGGTAAGCGCTCGATCTATACCGACCCGAACTCCTCGACGCTGGAAACCGCGCTGTTGGCTGCGGGGGTGGCGCCCGGGGATCTTTATCCGCTGGATCTGGACCGGGCTTTCGCGAAGCTTGACGAGATCCGGGCCGAACTCGTGTTCTATGAAACCAATGCTCAGGCTCAGCAATATGTGACGGACGGGACCGCCTCGATGCTGATGATCCCGGACGGCAGGGCAATGGCGGCGATCAACGGGGGTGCGCCGGTGGGGATCCTGTATGAGCAGAGCTTCATGACCTGGTCCTCGATGGTGGTGCCCAAGGGTTGCCCCAACCGCGAGAATGCGATGAAGCTGCTGGCCTGGACGATGACCGCCGAGGCACAGGCCGCCATCGCGAATGCCTATACCTATGGCCCGGTCGTGCCGGCGGCCTTCGACCTGATCGCGCCGGAGCGGGCGAATATCCTCTCGGGCGGTCCGCAGCAGCAGGGCAAATTCATCATGATCAATGCCGAATGGTGGGCCGAGAATTACGAGGATGCGGCCGAGCGCCTGACCGAATGGCGCCTGATGTGACCGGTCGGCGGCAGGTCCGCCCGCCCCGATGATCAGTCTCCGGCGTCTGCGGGCGCCGGAGCCGCTAGGAGAGCATCATGACTTCCGGCTTCCTGCGCCGATATTCCGCCTGGCTGATGATGGCCCCGGCCGTGCTTTTGCTGGCGGCATTCTTCATCTGGCCGGTCCTCGATCTGGTCAGGATCAGTTTCGAACACCGCGACGGCGCTTTCGGCCATTACCAGCGGGTGTTCGAGCGCCCCGCCTATGTCCTCGTGCTGGAGCGCACTTTCCTGGTCAGCGCACTGACCGTGGTGATCTGTGCCGTGATCGCCTGGCCGGTGGCCTGGCGGCTGGCGACGGCCAGCAAGACCGGCAAGCTGGTGATCCTTGCGGTGATCCTGATCCCGTTCTGGACCAATCTTCTGGTGCTCTGCTATGGCTGGCTGATCATCCTCAGCCCGACCGGAACGCTGAACGCCGCCCTGACCGGTATTGGCCTGATCGACGGCCCGCTGCCGCTCAGCGGCAATATGGCCGGGGTGCTGATCGGCATGGTGCAGACCATGCTGCCCTATATGGTGCTGCCGATCGCGGCCAATATGGCACGGATCGACCCCCGCATCCCGCAGGCGGCCCGTAGTCTGGGTGCGCCGCCGCTGCAGGTCTTTCTGCGCACCTGGTTGCCGCTGACCATGTCGGGGGTGATCGCCGGCAGCCTTCTGGTCTTCATCATGTGCATCGGCTTCTTCATCATTCCCGCCATCCTGGGCGGCACGCGCGATATCTTCATCGCGCAACTGATCGAGATGAATATCAACAAGGTGCTGAACTGGGGTTTCGCGGCCGCATTGTCCACCGTCGTCCTGGTCACCACACTGGTGCTTTATGTGGTGGGCGTGCGCTGGTTCGGGGTCGATGCATTGTGGGGGCGGCAATGAGATCCTCGCGTGCAGCGAATTTCGCCGTCACGGCAAGTGTGGTCTTCGCGGCGGTGATGATGATCCTGCCCAATGCGGTGATCATCCCCGCCTCGTTCAACGGCGAGAATTACATTACCTTCCCGCCACGCTCGCTCAGCACGAGGTGGTATGCGACATTCCTGACCGATCCGGTCTGGCGCTCGGCCACCTGGAACAGCTTTGTGGTCGCCTTCTTTACCGCGCTGGCCGCCACCGTGCTGGGCACATTGGCGGCGCTGGGGCTGATACGCTTTCCGCCGCGGACACGCAGCCTGATGGTCAGCATGTTCCTGCTTCCGGTCATCGTGCCCACCATCATCAGCGCGGTGGCGCTTTACGGGCTGCTGGCGCAGTTCGGCGGGCGCGGCGGCCTTCTGGGGGTGATCATCGGCCATACGATCATCACGCTGCCCTTCGTGGTGGTGAATGTGATCGCAGCACTTCAGCAGATGGACATGAGGCTGGAACATGCGGCGCGCAGCCTCGGGGCCTCACCGCTGCGCAGTTTTATCCATGTTACCCTGCCGATGATCTGGCCGGGTATCGCAGCGGGGGCGGTCTTCGCCTTCCTCGTCTCCTTCTCGGAGATCGTCATGTCGCTGTTCCTGACCGGCTCCGGCTCGGTCACCCTGCCGGTCCAGATGTGGAGCGGCATCCGCTTCGAAATCAACCCGACGGTTGCGGCGGCCTCCTCGGTCTTCGTGGTGCTGTCCTGTGCCGTCGTCATGCTGATGGGGCTTTTGCGCCGTAAACAGGGAAAGGCCGTGAAACCATGAGGATGAAGCCATGAACGCTCCTCTGCCGGCCTATCCGCGCGCCGACACGGCGGCCCCTCCCGTTTTCCATGAAAAAGAGGCATGTATGAGCGGCCCGGACAATATCGCGAAACCGAAGATGGGCGCCGCAATCACGGTGCGGAACCTCTCGCGTTTCTATGGCGGCACCCGCGCGGTGGACGGCGTGTCCTTCGCTGTCGAGGCGGGCGAGTTCCTGACCCTGCTCGGTGCGTCGGGATCGGGGAAATCCACCACGCTGATGATGATCGCGGGCTTTGTCGAACCGACGGCGGGGCAGATCCTGATCGGCGGGCGCGACGTGTCGCAACTGGTGCCCGAGAAGCGCAACCTGGGTGTCGTCTTTCAATCCTACGCCCTGTTCCCGCACATGAACGTCTTCGATAATGTGGCCTTTCCGCTGAAGATGCGCGGCATCGCCACGGACGAGATCGAGCGGCGGGTGCAGCGCACCCTGACCATGGTCGAGCTGGAGAGCCGGCGCAGCTATCGGGTCGGCCAGCTTTCGGGGGGCCAGCAGCAGCGCGTCGCCTTGGCGCGGGCGCTGGTGTTCGAGCCTCCGGTCCTTCTGATGGACGAGCCGATGGGCGCGCTGGACCGCCGCCTGCGTGAACAGCTTCAGCGCCAAGTGAAGGAGATCCAGCAGGATCTGGGTATTACCGTGATCTATGTCACCCACGATCAGGAAGAGGCGATGCTGATGTCGGATCGGGTGGGGATCATGGCGGAGGGCAAGCTCTGCCAGATCGGCGCCCCACGCGAGATCTACGAAGCGCCGCGCACCCCCTTTGTTGCGGCCTTCTTGGGGGAGTCGAACTTCCTCAGGGTGCGCCGGACCGTCGTCGGCTGGGAGATCTGCCAGGAAAACGGCACCGAGGCGATGGTGCGGCCCGAGGATCTGCGCCTGCTGGCCAAGGGTGAGAGCGCGCCATTGCGGCTTGAGGGGCGGGTGCGGCAGATCGAATTTCCCGGTGGTGCGATGCGGCTGGTGGCCGAGACCGCGGCCGGTCTTTTCGAGATGCGGCTTCATCGCCACGAGGCGACCGGCCTCAGGCTGGGCCAGCAGGTGGTCCTCGGTTGGTCCGACCGGGATATGGTGCTGTTTTCCGACCGGCCGGAGGGGAACGCATGATCGCCGTGCACAAAAAGGCCGAGGGGCCGCAGGTCACGCCCACAGCGATGCCGTTGCGCGATCCGCATGAGGTGATGCGACTCTCGACACTCGGTGCGATGCATTTCTCGCGGCTCAGCTTCTCGCGCAGCATGATCCGCACCATGCGTCGCGAGGGCTGGAAGATCCGGCGCATCGTCTTCGATCTGGATTACGATGGGTTCGGCCATGCGATCTACCGGGTCGATATGGGTGGGCGGGTTTGCAGCCTCGTGGCCTTCTCCCATTACCTGCCGCCCGACGAGCGCATCGACCGGGTGATCGCCACCGCCTGGGACACCAGCTATGTGCTCTACGACGGTGTGCCCGATGTGGCCGAAATCGCTCGGCTCCGGGCCGCTGTGCCGCGCCAGGAAGCCGCCCGCTATAGCGAGCGCGAGCTGATTCTGGCCCGGGCAAACCGTAGCGTCCGCCTTTTCGACGAAACGGTCGCCGCGCTGGCGGCTGGCGGCCAGCCCGACCGGAACATGATCCGTGAGACCGGCTATTTCCTGCGCACCAGCGCGGTCTACGGGAATGGAAAGTTCGGCATCGCCGATCGGGCCCGGGTCGCCGCGATCCCGGGGTTGGAGACGGCATTTGCCGCCGAGATGCTGACCGTCTGGCTGATCCGCGCCTTTTCGGCCGATCTGGTGGAGCACTGTGCCCGGATGCGTGCACCAGCCACCGCTGCAGTGCTGGAGCCGGGGATCCGGCGCGATATCGGTATCGGCAACTCTACCGGGCTTGGCATGGCGCCCTTCCTGATCCGCCACCCCGTCCTGCTGGACGCCTGGGTCCGGGCACGCGAGACCGCGCTGGCGCGGGTGAGGGCACTGCCGACGCTGACCGCCCCGGCGCGCGCCCTGTTGCAGCAATTCGTCGCGCTGTCACAGCACAAGGCGGGGTTCTGGGTCACCTCGGATGCTGCCCAGAGCGAGGCTATCCGCAAGCTGCGTGAGGATCTTCCGCAACTGGCTGCCGTCGCCGCAGCAGCCGTCACCCCTGATGAGGTCTTCCGCCGCGCCGGGGCCGAACTGGGCATCGAGGCGTCAGAGCTGACCATCTCCCTGCTGATCGACGCCCATCCGGCGTTGTCGGACGATCTGCCCATCACGATGGTGGCTGAGGAGGAGGCCTCGGCTTTGTCCGGCGATCTGTCCTGCGCCGATCTGCGCCGGCGGATCGGCCAGTGCTACGACTGGGCGCTGGCGCTGGATTTCACCGCACCCGGCGAATTCGCTCGCTTTTGGTATACGTCGCAGGAAAAGCTGGAGCCCCGCATCGGATGGCGTGGTGACGACGAGGGCGAGGAACTGGCGCAGCCGCTGGGTATCGCCTGGGAGATCCGCTACCTTGCCGACCGGCTGGCGGTGTTGCCCGGAGATCTGCCGGTCTGGCGAATCGCGCAGGATCACCCCGAGTTGCGCCACAGTCTGCGCAGGGTAGAAATCGCCGCCGGTCACGGCTATGGTGAACTGCATGAGAATCTGCTGGGCACCGCGCATCGGCCCTCGGATCTGATGCGCTGCAAGCTTTCGTTTCTCGGTTGCGAATTCTTCGATCCGGCCTCGGATCTCAGCGTGAAGGTCCGGTTCTTCCATGGTGCACCCTTTCCCGACGATCTTTCCCCGGAGGCAGGTGATGGAATGTGGTGAGATGCTGGATCTGTCGCTGAACGAGGTTGAAGGTTGTGCCATGAAGGCCGCGCGGGGAGCGGGGCTTTCATGGGGCCAGGCGGAGGATCTGGGCCGGGCCGCCCGCTGGCTGGCGCGGGAGGGTTGCGACTGGGCGGGTGAGCTGCTCTTGATCATCGAAAGCCCGGAACTGCGCGACCCTGAACGATGCGGTCCACTGGCAGGTCAGACTCTGGCTGACCGGCTTCCCGTCCTGGCCGCCGGAGACGGGATCCTGCGGACCGGGCCCCTGTCCTTTCCGCACTGGATTCTGCCGCCGGTTGCGCTAGCCGCCAGCGCTTCCGGACAAAGGATGCACGGCACCCTTGGCGAGATCGCCTTCACCTGTGGCGCGGGCCTGCCTCCGGCCTATTCAGCATCGCTGGCCGGGGTCGGCGGTGCCCCCCGCCCGGTCTGGCTGGGGGTCGGGGCTGCACAGACGCCGCTGACATATGCCGGAGCCGCCCTGAGCCGGAGCGCCGTATCCGCACAGACCCTGGCCCTTCTGGAGCACTATGCTTATCGCACCTATGTTCCCAATAGCGAGAAATCCCGCCTGCGGGGCGCGGGTGCGCCGGGCAGGCCCTGAGGCCGAGACGCGCGGCTTGTGCCTGGGCTGGTCGTGCGCCTCAGACCGGGGCGTCGGCTTCCAGGTATTCGTATTCCAGTGCCGCTGCCCGCTCGCGGATCACGTCGCGGACGAGAACCGCCAAGGCCAGGGTCGCGCGAAGCTGTGGGCGGTTGCGCCGCGTCATCATGCCGACGATCCGGCTGGCATCGGGATCCTCGACCGGCAGAAAGCTGAGCCCTTCCGCCCCATGGCGGCAGAGCCGCGGCAGGACGCTGATCCCCACGTCTTCACGTACCATTCCGATCAGATTGGTGACGCTGGCGGCGGAGATCGGCGCGGCAGCGCAGATCTCCAGCAGGGCCGGTGTGCGGATCGTCCCGAAACTGTTGTTATCGATGAAGCGCCAAGGCGCCAGCGCGCCCCAGCTCAACGGCTGCGGCAAGCGCTCCAGCGGATGGCCGGCGCAGCAGACCACATCGATCCGGTCGCGGAACAGTGGCCGAAACAACACCTCGTCGGGCGGATTGAGCCAGGTCGCAAAGGCGATATCGACCACACCGTCGAGGATGGCCTGATGCGCGCGGACCGAATCCATCTGTCGCACCTGGGCGCCGAAGCCCGGCACGGTTTCGCACATCCGGCGGATCGCCGCCGGCAGCAGCGCGACCGATACCGAGGTGACCGAGCCGATTCTGGTATGGCCGATCAGATTCTTTGCGAAGGCCCGCATGGTGACGGCCGCACCGTCGAAATGGACCAGAACCTCGCGGGCCTGTTCCAGAACCATCTCGCCCAGTTCGGTCAGCAGGTTCTTG